>CAYQJN010000016.1:0-25540 GCA_964417845.1 uncultured Isosphaeraceae bacterium | reverse complement strand
GCCGTGGGTGGCCCAGCCATTGTGATACGGATCTTCCTGAGTGTCCTCAACGTGCATGTCAATCGCATGCCGTGCGATGCGGAGGTCGTCGACACGATCTACACACCGGGCAAGTTCCTTGATGCCCGAAAGGAAGCATCGGCCAGATTGAATGAGTCGATGCTGATGCGGGCTCGTCGTTCCGACGGGCTGCCGATTGGCATTCGGCAGGTGTCCGGCGCCATCGCCCGCCGCATCATCTGCCCCGTGACGACCGGGCAGCGTTTCAGCCGCGGTGATCGGTACGGCATGATCAAGTTCGGGAGCACGACTGAGCTCATTGTGCCGACTGGTGACGACGTGGCGGTCCGGGTACAGATTGGTACCCGTGTCGTTGGCGTCCGCACGGTGCTGGCACGCGTGCCGCTTCGATCCTGAAAGCCGCGTCAGCAACTCGATGACACAGGCGAGCCCGCCGAAAGCGGACTCGCCTGCAGTATGCGTACTGGAGTGCGAGAGACTCAGGTCAGAAGCCGCAGGGGCCCCAACTGGCAATGATCAGGAGAAGATCTTCGGCATCGACGATGCCGTTTCCGGTGACGTCCACGTCGTTGTCACTGCTTCCCCAGTAACTGATGACCAGGAGGATCTCATTGGCGCCGACCTGGCCATCTTGGTCGATGTCGGGGCAGATCGGTGTGCAGGAGTCAGCGATGAAGTTGTCCCCGTCATCATTCCAGACACCTTCAATCTGATTCGGTGTGTTGCCACAGATGGTGGTCGATTCCAGTTTCAGCGACTCTGAAGATGAGTAGATGCCGCCGCCGGACGAGGTAGCATCACAATGTTCAATGACGCAGTCCCAGACGAGCGTTGCCGCATCTTCCCCGGCGTAGACGCCACCTCCGTTGTGCGCGGCGCAGTCGTGGATGTGGCAGCCCATGATGGCAAGGCCCTATCGATCTTCGATGCCGCCGCCATAACTGGACATGCCGTTTCGAATCTCGAATCCAATCAGCTCGGAGCCGACGGGCGTCTCCGGGTCCGATTGAATGACGGCCCGCACGCCCTCCCCATCCAGCACCGCCCCGAGCGGGGTCGCACTTTGCAGGACAAGGGCTTTGTCAGTGAATGCCAGAACAGCTGGTCCGAATCCTGTATAGACCCCGGGCTGTACGAGAATCGTGTCGCCATCGGAGGCGGCGACCGCCGCGGCCTGGATTCGTTCATACTCTCCCGGAACGTGGAGCACGCCATCACCGTCATCTGCCTCGCACAGATCGAGTGTGCCGTCTCCATCGGCATCGCCGCAGAAGGCGGCGACGCAGTTGGTTCCATCGTCATTGACGGTGCTGACAACGACGGGTGCCGGGCCGGTGCCACAGATGGTGGTGCCGGACAGATTCAGTACACAGTCTCCGTTTGATCGAACCGCCGAACCGGTTTCAGTCGCTGAGGGCATCCACTGTGGCTCGTTGTCGCCGATGAAGCACTCTGTGAGTGTCAGATTGCTGCCGAAGGCCGATCCTGCTGATTCAGCCATGAAGATGGCGGCCCCGCCTCGTTCGTTGCAGGTGTTGTCTTCGATCGCGCAACCGTGAAAGTGGCCCTCGGCGCTGTATAGGGTCATCGCAGCGTTCGAAATGTCGCCTCCTGGTGTACTCGGACCATGGCCGATGTTCGCGAGGATGCGACAGTTGGTGGCCGTGATGTCGGATCGGTATGCAAGCAGGCCAGAGGCATCGATCCAGCCGTCGCTATCCCCATTCACGTTGTTGCTGATTACGGTGTCGCTCAGGTCCAGCCTCGACCAGCGGGCGCCATCGTCGTCGGGGTCGCGCCCGTAGACGTAGATTCCCCCGCCGAGTCCACCTGCGTCGTCAGTCACATTGCTGTCAACAAGATAGTTCTGCAGCGAGAGAGCGCTGTCGGCGCTGAGAATCCCCGCAGAGAAGTCTGCGTGGTTGCCTGAGATGAGGCAGTCAGTCAGCACAGCGCCGCCCACCGCGATCGCCAGGCCACCATCGGCACTGGCGGTGTTGTCGATGATTCGGCAGTTCGTGAGTGACGGATGCCCGCCCAGGCACAGAACGCCACCGCCCTTGGTGCTTCCCGGGCCGGTGCCTTCTTCGACGAATCCGTTCCGAATGGTGAAGCCCTCGATCACCGTGGCAGGCTGCTCACCACTTCCACACAGGACCGGTCACCGGTTCTGCTCCCCATCCAGAAATGTCTCATCCGGACCATGACTGGCTCGGATGGTGATCTGTTTGCCGCCCGGATTGAGCACCCAGTCGCCTTCACTAGTCCAGATGTCAGGACCGACGAGTACCTCGTCCCCGGCGCCTGCTGCAGCAATCGCCGCATCGATCGAGGCGTACTCGCCGGGAACTTCGTGCACGCCATCGCCTACCTGCCCGCACTCATCAATCACCCCGTCCGCATCTGCGTCATGGCATGTGAACGCGATGCAGACGTCGCCCGCGTCATTCCACGGACCATACACCTGGCGAGGCAGGTTGCCGCAGAAGGTTGTTGATTCAATGGTGGGCCGCGTGTGGATGTCGCTTCCGAAGTCCCAGAAGTCCACAACCGAAAACACGCCGCCCCCGGGGTACGGACCATCTTCGCCCCGGTTGTTCCGGATGGTGCACCCAACAATGTGCGGGCTGGCATAGTCGGAACAGTTGATGCCTCCAAGCGGAGCGTTGTCAGCGATGACGCATCCTTCAATGCGAGCTGAGGTCTGCGAGCAGAGGATGCCGAGGCCGTTGCCTTCGATGACGCAATTCTTCAGCACCGACCCGCTGGGCTCGAGGTATCCCTCCCAGATCCAGACGGCCTTCTCATAACCCCGGATCGCAAAGCCGTCGATGGTGCCGGGGGTGCCGCCTGACTCAAGCAAGAGGAGACCGGTGGAACTGGATCCGCCCTCGATGGCGGTCTGTTCCGGGCCGTCTGTGCTCCTTAGCGTGATGTTCTTGTTGACGACTCTGACGTTCTCTGGATACGTGCCGGGATACACGACGATCTCATCACCATCGGCCGCAGCATTCAGCGCGTCCTGAATGACGGTGAAGTCGGCCGAAGGGAGGTCGACCAGATCATCATCGACGGTCCATGTGGCTGTCAGTGCAGGTGTTGTGAACAGGAAAACGGCAACCCAGGCAGTGCGATGTGCGCGCAGCGTCCACGGCATGGATGTACCCTCAACTTTTTCTGGCAGCCCACGAAACCCCCTTCCCACCGAACTGCCACTCACGATACCACCAACCTGTTCCGAAGGATCCTGAAACCTCGTGGATTGCGCCGGTTGGCATCTACTCGGCGAAGGTGGCGAATGAGTCAACGCGCTTTCAGCAGGTGGCGTGTCAACTGGAGGCCATGGCCTCGGCATCAACGCGTGGAAACAGCGCCACTTTGGCGATGGCAGTTCCGGGCGCAAGTTGGCCCCAACGGCATGCGTGCGCCAGATCACACTGGGATGGTTCGAGCGCCCATGCGTCGCGGAGTTGACCGGCCGCAGTCGGGATAACGGCTTCAAGCAGGCATGCGGCGATGCGAATGGCTTCGGCGCATCGGTACAGGATGTTGCCCACCGTTTCTGCGTTGGCTGGGTCTTTGGCAAGTTTGAAGGGCGCTGTGTCGTTGATGAAGGCATCCACCTTGCGGACGATCGCCATCGCGGCGCCAATGGCATTGGCGAGGTCAAAGCGCTCCATGGCGCGGACCGCCCGGTCGACCTGGTCTTCCGTGAAGGCAGGCCATTCGATACCGCCGCCTGCGCAGGCGCCGGTGTCGGACGGGCACACTCCATCGCAGTACTTCCCAATCATGGCCGAGGTGCGGCTGGCGCAGTTGCCAAGTGTGTTGACCAGATCGGTGGTGTAGGGCTCGTGAAACTGGGCGCGTGAGAAGTCCGAGTCCGTCGCCCCGAGTGGCCCCTGCGTTGCCAGGAAGTACCGCAACGCATCTCGACCGTAGGTTGCGATGTACTGGTCCAGCAACTCGAGGTCAATGAAGTTGCCAAGTGACTTGGACATCTTCTGGCCTTCGCTGATCCAGAATGAGTGGGCGTACACACAGGTGGGCAGTGGCAGGCCAAGTGCCATGAGCTGGGCTGGCCAGATGACGGCGTGGAACCAGAGGATCTCTTTGCCGATCACCTGCACGCTGGCGGGCCAGTAGTGGTGCCGGGTCTGGTACCACTCGGAATCCTGATCGCCCAATCCCAGGGCGGTGATGTAGTTGAAGAGGGCGTCAATCCAGACGTAGATCACATGCTCGGGCGCGCCAGGCACGCCAATGCCCCATGTGAAATTCGTCCGGCTCATCGGGACGTCCTGAAGCCCCTCCCGGAGGCGGCCAAGGACCTCATTGCGGCGAGCTTCGGGTCTCACGAAATCCGGATGGTCGGCAAACATCGCCTCCAGCCGATCCTGATAGGCGCTCAGCCGGAAGTAGTAGTTCTCTTCTGTTGCACGCTCGAGCGGTTTGCCGGAAACGGGCGAGGTGTACTCGACTTCGCGCGCCTTCGTCTCGGTGTAGTACGCCTCTTCCCCCACGTCGTACCAGCCTTCAAACGTCCCCAGATACACATCCCCTGAGTCCATCAGTCGCTGTACGAGTGCCTGCACCTGCGACTCATGCCGAGGATCCGTCGTTCGGATGAACTCGTCGTTGCTGAGGCCGAACGTCTGCATGATCTCGCGGAACGCCGCCGAGTTCTCGTCGGCAAGGGCCTGCGGGCTCATCCCCCTCGCTTCAGCAGACTGCTCCACCTTCTGGCCGTGCTCATCCGTGCCGGTGAGAAAGAAAACATCCTCGCCGCGCAGCCGCATGAAGCGGGCCCACACGTCGCAGATGGTCGTGGTGTAGACATGCCCGATGTGGGGCTTGTCGTTGACGTAGTAGATGGGCGTGGTGATCCCACGCGATTTGGCTGGCATGTATGGCATGGTAGTCCCGGAATTCGAGGATCCGGGCGTGGCTGGGGCTATGATGGTCCGCAATGGCGATCCGACCGTTGACCGTGATTTCACTTCTGGCCCTCACCGCCACCCTTGCCGCGCAGCACCGTCTGGAGGCCCCCCGGATTGGCGGGGTCGAGGGATACCACGGATACTCAGGAGTCAGCGGTGTCGGGCAACGTCGCTCGCTGCCCAGCCAGTATCAGTTTCGAAACAACGAAGCACAGGGCCGGCGATTTGAGCACTCGTTTGATCTGCGGACCAATGCGGAGTTTGCCTCCCACAATCTCGACAATCCAGAGGAAGTGCTGCGGACGACCAGTCTCTACAACAACCCCTGGTACTGGCAGCACGTTGGGAGCCTGCAAACGGAACTCATGACCGGTGGCTCCGGGATTCCAATGGCCTCCATGCAGGCCGACGGAGACTATTACAACCCCGTGTTCTACAGTCAGTGGGCCACGAATGACGGTATGCGGCACGCCGGTGCGGTGACCGACGAGTTCAGCAAGCCTTCTCGGTTCGATCAATCGACGCAACCCACGACGAGCGGGAGTGGATCAAGTCGCCACGATGGACCAGCGGTGGTCCCGGGTACCAATGAAGATCAGCTTCCTTCGACGGACCTCTCCACACGGGTCGGTCAACTCGCGACCCATCGCACTGTGCTCTCGGGCGATCGGCTCGGTACGACGCTCAGAGCAGACATCGATGGCACCTGGTCCGGGCTGCGCGACCGCGAACTCGGCCGAGGACTGGAAGGGGGCCGCCCGGTCGACTACCTCGGGTCCGATCTCCGTGGCCTGGTCATGTCCCAATCGAGTGCCACCGCAGCCCAGCGGATTGGAATCTCGGCCTACGATCTGGCTCGCCGCCGAGAGGACTCCCAGCAGGGTCGCCCGTTGTCCCCTTCAGGAAAGCCCTGGGACACCCAGTTTCGCGACCTCACGATGCCCGCCAAAACGGTCGACACGCGAATGAACGTGGAGCCTGCGGCGCTGCCCATTTCGCACGATATGGCAGCGACGTATCAGGCCATGGCCGATCGATATGCCTCGCTGCATCCGGCCAGCATGACGTTGGAAGAGCGGCTCAGCGCGTTGGAGCGTGACTATCGCCTTCTGCGTGGTCGGTTGATCGCCGGACCGGGGGCGACACTCGCGATGAGCACGCAGCTGGAGCGACCCGCCACGCCCTCTACAGGCACTACCTCGTCAGGCGATGGTGAGCCAACGACGGATGAGACGGGCCAGGTTCCCATCGCACGCCAGGTTGATGTAGCGCCGAGCCTCCAGTGGTCGGACTTCGGCGTGCTGCTTCGACATGATCGTCACGTCGACACCCTTGCGGCTGGAGATGGCAGCCGCTTTGATGATCTGATTGCCGCCGGTGCTGACAAACTGAAGGCGGGGGACTACTTCTGGGCGGAGCGACGCTTCGGCCGGGCCCTGCGTCTGGTACCGGGTCACCCCATGGCGACCGCTGGCCTCGGCCATGCCCAATTGGGTGCCAATCTGTATCTCTCTTCGGCGCTGACGTTGCAGAGCCTGCTTGCCTTTCAGCCTGAAATGATCGATGTCACCTACGGCCCCGACCTGCTTCCGGATGAAGAGGCCATGGACCGGGCGATTGCCACGCTCAGCCGCCGCATCGATCAGGGCATCGACCTTGATCGCTACGGGTTCCTGCTGGCATACATCGGGCACCAGCGTGGCCGGGCGGATCTGGTCGACGCGGGGCTCGCTGCCATGGAGGCGGGTCAGGCAGATCCCGCCTTCGTGGAAGTGCTTCGTGAGGTGTGGGGTCCGGACGCCACCGAGTGAGGCGGCCTCACACAACGGGCCGCTTGGCGGTGGCAACAAAGAGGCCCGGGCCGGCCGCATTGGGATCGGGTCGCAGCGGCTGCCAGTGGCATGACTGCAGCCCGGCCTCAGCGAACCATCCCGCCAGTTGCTTCTGATCAAACCCAAGGTGGACATGTCCCATGGTGTCGCGGTATTCGTCGCGGTCATGTCGAATCATGTCGAGCACGAAGATGCGACCACCCGGGCGGATGCACTCCGCAGCGTTGGAGATCGCGGTTGATGGATCCTCAACGTGATGCAAAACCAATCCGAAGATGGCGAGGTCGACATGCTGCCCGGCGAGTGGGGACCGGGTCATGTCGGCAAGATGGAATCGGATGTTGTCGTAGTCCGCAAGTCGGGTGCGTGCCGCGTCCAGCATGGCCGGCTCGCGGTCGACGGCCTCGATGCGAGCGACCCACGGAGCCAGGATGGCGGCCATCTGGCCGGTTCCACATCCGAGATCGGCCACTACCGCATCCTGATCGATCAGGGCAGGCATCCAGGCCCACGCGGCAGCGTCTCCAAAGAGCCGGTCGCGGACGTCGGTCCAATCTCCTCCAAGCGACCCGAAATAGGTCCGGGAGTCCACGTGCCGCTGAGCGAGGATCTCTTGTACGCGGCGCAGGTCCTCCGCTGAAGCGGGATCTGCGTCGAGTCCAGCGGAGGCAGCCCGCCACAGCCCCTGTCCTTCTGAATCCACGTCTTCGCCTGCGTGGCGGTACAGGGCCTGAGGACCCACGCTTCTCCTGAGAATCCAACCCGTTTCGAGCAACCGCTTGAGGTGTCTGGACACGGTGGACTGAGGCGACTGCACAGTAGCGGCGAGTTCGCCCACCGAGAGTTCATGTGACTCCAGCAGGATCAGCAGGCGCAGGCGGAGTGGATCATGCAGACCACCGAGCCGCTCAATCAGGGTGGCGGCGGGCCGCGTCTGCGAGGTGCTCATTCGCCGGTGGTCAACCGCATCGTCGGGCCGGGAACCACGCCGAGGTCGCGGAGTGCTGCCCGCACGTCGTCGTTGTTCGGATCAAGGTCCCATGCCAGCGACAGCGCGTTGAACGCATCTCGTTCGTCACCGAGCCTGATCGCCAATCGGGCGGCCTGGATGTAGGTGTCCACCGTGTCGCCAGCGTCCACGGCCAGCGCGGTGCGGAGCGACTCTCGGGCAGTGTCGGGATCATCCGCCTCGATGGCGACGCGGGCCAGACGGAGCCAGTCGGTGGCGTCTGAGGTGGTGATGGCGCGATCCCTCAGATAGGCAAAGAGATCGTCCCATGCCTCCTGCTGCTCAAGCGTGTCGGCCAGATCTCTGGCGATGCTGCCATCCTGAGGTCGAAGCGTCGAGGCAATCTCCAGTGCCCGGCGGGCGGTGGCGAGATCTCCCGCCTCCAGTGCTGCCCGTCCGAGGGCCGCTTGTGACCGCCAGTCGGTCTGATCTCGCGTGACCAGTTCGCCATACCACTCAATGGCGGCGGACCAGTCGTGAATGGACACTGCCTGCGCACCCTTGCGGCGGAGCGCCTCGGATGGGATCCGGCTGCTGCAGGCGACGAGGGTGGAGGTGAGCAGCACGCCGGCAAGGAGTGCAAACGATGGTCGTGCGAAGTTTTTCACGGTGGCATGATACGGTTCGGTCCTCTCCAAGTTGGGGTACATGGCGAGGTTGGTGGAGCACCCGTGGACAACATGCACCAGATGTGGCCGTTTGATCCGGGAATGCCGGAGGCGCGGCTGGTGGTTCGCCGGCACGACCTGCCCGGCGGCGGCTGCCACTGGGATCTCTTCATCGACCCGGGCGGGGACCAGTCGCTCTGGACCTGGCGGTGCGATCGTCCGCCGCTGGCCTCCGGAACCGTTGCCTGTGAGCGGATCGTTGACCATCGGCGGGTCTGGCTCGAGCCGGGGACGCGGGTCGTGCGGGGGGGGCGGGGGACGGCGACCCACGTGGCCGAGGGAACGCTGAGGGTCCTGTCACCCCGCCGAGTGCGTGTGCGGTTGGTCGATGGGGCGATATGGGTGTGGGACCTGACCTCAGACCAGATCCACGTGACATCAGCCGACTGAGGGGCGTCAGTCGCTGCGAGTCTTTTTCTGTCGACGGTGTTCCGCTCGCCCGGCTGCGTAGGCCTGTGGGTCGAGCGTCAATGCGACGTGCTCACCGGCCTGCCACTGGCGGTGCATCTGCTCCAGGTAGGGGCGGCACCAGCCGCAACCGGTTCCCGCGCCGAGGCAGTCCGCCAGTTGTGAGGCGACCTGAGGCCGTACTCGGGCCAGGAACTTCCTGACTTTGTGCTCGCTGACGTGGAAGCACAGACAGACCTCGGCATCGTCCCGCAGGTCGGTCTGGCTCATGAGCGGCTGGTCATGGCGTGCGCGATGGCCTCAAGACGATGCGCGACGGCAGACATGGACTCCGGGCGGTCTTCACGGTCCTTGCGTACGCAGTCCATCACCAGTTGCGAGAGCGCGGCGGGAATCATGCCGTTGACTTCGTGTGGCGGCTGCGGGTCCGGGACGTCGTTGATGTCCCTGGTCGAGAGAAGCGCCGGGTCGCCGCCGGCAGGGGGCATGGCGGTCGGAATGACCTCACGCACGAGCACCCAGTACATCATTGCGCCGAGATTGAAGATGTCGGTACGTTCGTCGATGGCATCGCGGCGGGCCTGTTCCGGCGCCATGTAGCCCGGGGTGCCCTGAATGCGCTTCTTGATCGTGCCGATCGGACACGCCTGCCCGAGATCAATCACCTTGACTTCCCCGGACTCCGTGATCAGCACGTTGGTCGGCTTCATGTCCGCATGGACATAGCCCTTCTCGTGCATGTGGGCCAGCGCGTTGGCAACGTCACGGAAGACGGCGACCGCCTGCTCGTAGGTCCGTGGCAGTTGCTGATCGAGTGTGTTGGCATCGACCAACTCCATGAGCAGGCAGATCCCCTCGACCTTGAACAGCTTCCGCTGCTTGATGATCTTCTTGATGCGGCGGATGGCGGGGTGCGAGAGTTTTGACCCGATCGTGTACTCACGCTGCGCCTGCTGGACGAATCGATCGTCCTTCTCTTCTTTGATCTGGACATGCTTGAGCGCCCAGACCTGCTTCGTCTTGATGTCCTGCACCGCGTAGATATCAGATCGCGCACCTTCGCCGATCTTGGCGAGAACCGTGTATCCAGCGATGCGTCGGGTATCCGTCATGGGTGCCATGTGCCCCGCCTCCGGTGGCAGAACAACGCAGGATACAGAGCGAGCGAGTGCGGCTCAACGCGTTGCGTCGAGCAACTGGCCACGGAATTCCGCCTCCGGGAAGAGTATTCCGGGGGAACTCACGCTGGGGGCGAGGTCGCCATGCAGGTGGACGCGGTCGGCGGGGATGCCGAATTCCTGCTGAAGCCGCTGTACCAGCCGAATCACATGCCTCATCTGGCGATCACTGAAGGGCTGTCGGTCACCGTTTCCGACGAGGCAGATGCCGATTGAGCGGTCATTGTGGACCCGGCCCGATTCACCGACGACGTGCGCACCGGGGAGCTGCTCGATCCAGCGGTAGCCCACGTGGACCTCTCCATTGCCCAGTCCATTGCCGTTGCCGACGAGAAAGTGGTACCCCAGACCCTGGTAGCCCCATGAGAGGTGTTGGCGGTGAATGGCCTCCGGGGTCCCGAAGGGCTCGCCCAGATGGTGGATGACGATGCCGGTCCAGCGGTCGCGGGCCAGTTGTTCTTCGGTGGCGAAGAGCAGGTCCTGGCCCACATCCGGGCGGTCGTCCAGTGGCGTGATGTTCACCAGTGGGAATCCGCCAGCCTGCGTGGGTGCGTCCATGGCCAGCAGTGCCATGACGGCGGTCATCGACAGCGCGAATGCTGCGAAGACGATTTGCGTGCGGCGGCTCAGCCCGCCGGAGGATGGCGTGTTCATAGGCGCGGTCATATCAAGGGGCCGTCCATGCTCCCTGTCATGTCCATCGGCCAGCCCCCCCCACCCGACTTGAATGGGGTGAGGGTCGTTTTTCATCCCGCGCTGTTTTCGCGCCTCATCTGTCATGCAGTCGGCGCGATCCATCCTTGTCATCGATCCGCCAGACGTGCTCGCAGGGTTGGTTGTGGGTTCCCGAAGAGGTCGTATTCCTCGGTTGGGACGGCGCCCTTGCGTGCCGTGTCATACGTTTCGTACTGGTGCCGTGGGAGATTCTCATCGAACAACGGCCGGTAACACCCGGCCAGAGGCAGCAGCAGAAGCATGATGGTCACGCGTCGCATGGGTGGAGTCTACCGCGGGAGGTGGTCAGGGCGACTCCGTGGATGGGTGGTGGGGAACCGAACCACTGCACTCCACACGCCTCCCGGTGGTGAGGTCGTCGTGATAGACCTGCACAAGCAGGTCGCCAGCGGGCTCGGTTGCCGGGAGCGGGACCGGCACGAGGTAGGTGGTGCCGAAAAGGCTCTGCCGCCATGCATCTCGGACGTTGGCCGGGTCGAGGGTGACGTCGGCCAGCAGCAGGGGCGTCTTTCCCGGACGCGCTCGAAGCACTTGTGCCTCAAGCGGGCCAACGAGTTGAATGGGTCGTTGCCTGCCATCGGTCGCGACCACATGAAGCTCCAGAAGGCGCTCATCCGGCGAGGCGCCTTGCTCAAAACCACTCATCGGTGAGATCGCCAGTGTGGCCAGGTGCGGTCGATGTGGCCATGCCTGATCCGCAGGCGCGGCGTCTGCACCTTGGCGGGCGGCTTCGAGCTCGCGGATTCTGGCCTCAAGTGACTCGATCTGGCGAGCGAGGGCCGCGTTTTCGGTCCGCAGCCGTGCACTGGCACGCCTCGACCGCGTGTCGCATCCACTCGCGACCACCGTCAGGAGCAGCAGGCCCAGGCAGGTGGCGTGGGCCCTTCTCATCAGGCCTCGTCGGCGGACAGGCGGTCGATCACCCGATCGACCAGTCCATACTCCAGCATGCCTGCGGCGTCGAGCCAGCAGTTCCGCTCACAATCGTCGGCGATCTGCTCGGGAGTCCGCGCGGTGTTGTCCGCGTAGATCTTGTAGAGCACTTCCCGAAGTCGAATCATCTCCCGGGCTTCGATCTCAAGATCGGTGGCCTGGCCTTCGAGCACCCCGCCCAGCAGCGGTTGGTGCATCAGGTTCTTGGCGTGCGGGAGCGTGCACCGCTTGCCTTTGGTGCCCGAGCACGCGATGAGCGAACCCATTGAGGCCGCCTGGCCAATGACAAACGTGGCGACGTCGCAGGGCACGAAGTTCATCGTGTCGATAACGCCCAGGCCAGCGGTGACGCTTCCCCCTGGCGAACTGACGTACAGGTTGATGTCAGCCTCCGGGTCCTCATTGGCCAGGAACAGCATCTGCGCCACGATCAGGTTGGCGGAGTCGTCCGTGACCGGCCCGGCGAGGAAGACGATGCGGTCCTTGAGCAACCGCGAATAGATGTCGTAGGCACGCTCACCGCGGCCTTCCTTCTCGATGACGATTGGAATCAGCTGCGACATGCTCATCAGGCCTTCTTGCCTTTTTTGGACTCGGGAAACTCAAACACTTCATCGACGAGGCCATAGGCCTTCGCTTCTGCTGCCGAGAAGTACTTATCACGCTCTGAATCGGCGGACACGGTGTCGTAATCCTGACCGGTGTGATCGGCCAGAATGCGATTCAGGGTCTGCTTGGCCTTGACGATCTCTTCGGCCTGAATCTTGACGTCCGAGGTCTGCCCGGTCACACCGCCATATGGCTGATGGATCATCACCTTGGCGTGCGGCAGAATGTGCCGCTTGCCCGGCTCGCCGGCTGCGAGGAGGACCGAGCCGCCGCTGTAGGCCCGACCAATGCAGTAGGTGGCGACCTCACTGCTGATGAACCGCATGGTGTCATACAGCGCCAGTGTGTCGTCCACCGATCCGCCCGGGCTGTTGATGTAGAAGTTGATGGGCTGGCCGCGCTTCTGGTCCTCGAGGTACAGCATCTGCATCATGACACGGGCCGCGGACGCATGATTGATCTCACCGACCAGGAAGATGACGCGATTCTCGAGCAGCAGCTCATCCAGCGTCATTTCGCGTGTCCGCTGGTACGAGGCGGAAGCCCGCAGGTCGGGCATCATTGAGCGCGGGTGGGGGGCCGCAGTATCCATGGGAGGGAACCTTCCTTGGTCTGAATGCAGATGAGCGGGGCATGATACGACCACCTTCCCGCCGATGGCGGTCCGATCACGGTTCGAATTCGCTTCGATCGATCGACCCGGCCGGGGGGATGTCTGTGTCGCCCGGATCGCCCGAGATCTGATGCAGCGGGAGGTGCAATTCGAAGCGGGTTCCGGAAGGCTCGCTCGATCGCAGCATCAGTCGCCCCCCGTGGGCTGCAGCGATTCGGCGGGTGACGGCCAGGCCCAGACCCGTGCCCCGCTGGCCCCGGCTCGAGGTGAAGGGCTCAAAGACGTCGTGTTGCGCTGGTGGTGGAATGCCCGGTCCGTTGTCCACCACGGCGATCACGGCCCGGTCGTCCTCCTGGCAGCGGCCGGTCTCGATCCGGACCACGCCTTGCTTGGCCGGCACTGCTTCCAGCGCGTTGAGTACCAGATTGAGGATGGCCTGATGCATGGCCCCGGGGTCGAAAGGGATGTCCTCAAGCGGCTCGCCTGCCTGCTCAAGTCGCACCCGTCGGGCCTCGAACGTCGGCCTTTGAAGGCTCACGATGTCTTCGATGAGGCCGCTGAGGGACCCTGGCTCAATGTCCAGATGGCTCGTTCGTGACCACGCCAGCATGTTGAACGTCAGATCGTGGATGCGATCGAGATTCCGGGAGAGGATCGGCCATCCCTGCTGGGCCAGTTCCAGATCCCCCCGGTTGATCGCCAGTTCGATGGCGCCCGCGCCACCCTGCAGCCCCTGCAGAATGTTCTTCACGGCGTGGCTGACGATGGCAATCGTCTCTCCCATGGCCGCGAGCCGATCTCGCTGCGAGACGCGGGCCGACTCGCGAGTCGTCTCGTGCAGCCAGGCGGCCAGATCCGCGGCCGCCCGCTGCCAGGTGGTCGGCGGCGACGCCATTGGAATGGAAATCGTGCGTGAACCATCGTCGAGCCTGACGTGCACGTCGAGGTTCGCCTCGTCGTCCTCCCTGGCGTGTTCCCCAAGACCGGCCACCAGCGCCGCGGCCAGCGCATCAGCTCGCTGATCGTCGCTGGCCGTCGTGGCGACCGACCAGAACAGTTCCAGCACGCGACGTATGTCCTGCTCGGTCGTGGGCAGGGCGAGTTCGGGTGCCGCTCGCCGGGCGGGTGTCACGCTGGCACCGGGGCCCGCCATGATGCCGTCCAGTGTGATCACTTGAAGACGTGTTTTGCCGCACCGCACGATGTCGCCCACAGCCAATGCTGTGCGGCCTGCCTGGGGTTGACCATTGATGTCGGTGCCGTTCGTCGAGTGCAGGTCACGAATCAGCCACAGATCACCGTCGGGCGTGAGTTCGGCATGCCGCCGGCTGACGCTGGTATCGGTGATCGGGACCGCTTCGGAGGACCGTCCGATCAACTGGGGCTCGCCGGGGGGGAGCGGAAAGCGGCGGCCTCGGTCCGGACCCTCGATGACTTCCAGCGCCAGCATGTTCGGAGGCTAGCCGAGGGCGCCCCGGTGGGCCAATCACCATTGACGCTTGCGGGCGGCCCGGCCATCTCGGGCCGCCCTCGCCGTTACCCTCTGGCCATGGCGGCGCCGAAGTTCAATGCGGGCATGCGGGTGGTGATCCTGATTGGCGACGATGCCTTTCAGGTGCCGTACTACACACGCCAACTCGTGGATGTTCTGGAGGAAGCGCACGGCGAGATCGAGCGATTCGACTTTGATGGTGACGCCGCCACTCCTGCGGAAGTGCTCGATGAATTGCGCACGTTCGGCCTGTTGCAACAGCACAAACTGGTGGTGGTCGACAAGGCAGATCGGTTTCTGGCCGCCAGGGGAGAAGGCAAGGGCCCGAGCAGAGCGCGGACACTCCTTGAGAAGTACGTCGCGTCACCGTGCGACGAAGCGACGCTGCTTCTTCGCGCGGACACCTGGCATCGGGGAAAGATCGACAAGGCCGTTGACGCCGTTGGATTGGTCCATCGCATCAAGGCGCTTGGCCCGGCAGATACGTTGCGGTGGGTGCAAGGGCGAGCCTCCAAGGCGCATGCGTGTGAGATTGATCGGGGGGCCGCGGAGCGCCTGATCAGGCGGGTCGGGTGTCAACTCGCCCGCCTCGACTCGGAACTCTCAAAGCTGGCGGCTATGGCGGGCGAGGGCAACGCGATCGACACCGCGCTGGTCGACGAGGCGGTGCCGCTGAGCAGAGAAGAGAAGGCATGGGTGATTCAGGACGCCATTCTCGGTGGTGGCGCGAGCCGTGGACTGTCGATGCTGCGGGAGTTGCTCGGAGTGTCGCGACAGAGCGATGTGGTGGTGGCATGGGCGGTGACGGACATGCTCCGCAGGCTGCATGCGGCATCACGCATGCGAGCGAGCGGCTGCACTGAGCAGCAGATTCGGAAGGATCTCAAACTCTGGGGGCCCGCCGGAGAAGGCACCCTGTCAGTCGCTCAGCGGGTGCCGCCGCACACGCTCGCCCGCCTGCTGGGAGATGCCGTTCGACATCAACAGCGACTTCGCAGCGGCGTTGGCAAGGCTGACTGCATGCTCGACGTCATGGTGATCGAAATCGCTGAGGCGATTGCGGCCTGAGCCGCGGAGCGGCACGGTCGACGGGAACGGTCGACCGGAACAAGGCAGAGCCGGTCCGTGCCTATCCGGTGCACCCCAGACTGATGTACTCAAGAACATCGCCAACGTCGGTCTCGCCGTCGTCGTTGATGTCGCCAGGGCAGTCGGGAGGCTCGACGCATCCGATGTTGGAGATGATGGTCAGAAGATCATCGGTCGTGAACAGTCCGTCGCCATTGACGTCGCATGCCGGAGGGAATTCACAGACGTCCGGAATACCGTTGCCGTTGATGTCCGCTTCTGTGCCGTCCTCAATGTCGCACTCATCCGGAATACCGTTGTCCGTGCAGTCGGCGCTGGTCCCTAAGGCGATGTCGCAGGAGTCGGGGATGCCGTTTCCGGTGCAATCATCCACCTCGCCGTCAGCGATGTCACATTCGTCCGGTCTGCCGTTCAGGTCGCAGTCGTGCAGCAGATCATCTGCGATCTCGCAGGAGTCCAGAACATTGTTGTCGTTGCAATCGTCCCCCTGCCATTCGCACGAGTCGAGAACGCCATTCTGGTTGCAGTCGATGGCATCCAGGTCACCGCCGCCAGCCAGATGGTCGGAGATGTCGCAGACGTCGCCGATGCCGTTGCCGTCGCAATCGGCCTGGTTGGGATTGAATTCGTCGCAGTTGTCGATGATGTCCAGAACATCGTCTCCATCCAGATCCTCAAGGCAGGGGCTGTTCGGGAAGTCGAAGTAATCACCTGAGATCGTCCGACCCGGGCTGGTGAGATTGGGCCAGTCGGTGATGCTGCAGTCGAACGGGTAGTTATGTCGGACGAAGTCATCGCCAATGATGTCCGGGCACCGGGTGATGCTGGCGCCGCCTGCATCGACACCATCGTCCCATGTCACGCTATCGACAATGGCGAACTCCGAGTCCATGAGGTCGAGCGTGCGGGTGCTGTCTTCGGGCGGGATCTGTAGGGGGGCGAGACTGTTCCCGGCCGAAAGGACATGCGCCGGGATGAGATGCATGAGCTGCGGTGTGGAGGTGAAGACGACGACCACGCAGCCGCGTTCCAGAACGAACCCGTCTGGGAACGGATACCAGGTGAAACCCTGCACGCGCAGCCTCCATCCGGACATATCGACGTCGTCGTCTGTGAAGTTGACGATCTCAATGAACTGATCGTCGTAGTCGATGTCGCCATCCCCGTTGAGATCTTCGTCCGGAACGACCAGCACTTCGTTGATCGTGAACCGCTCACACTCGTCGGGGATCCCGTTGAGGTTGGCGTCGTCGGACACCTGGTCATCAATGTCGCACTCGTCAAGAATGCCGTTGCTGTTGCAGTCGAAACCGGTCCCGTCCCCCAGATCACATGTGTCCGGCCTGCCATTCTCATTGCAGTCCGGCTCGCCTGACGTGATGTCGCATGAGTCGGGATTGCCATTGTTGTTGCAGTCGGGCACCACGCCGTCGTCGATCATGCAGTCGTCAATGCGGCCGGGGTCATGCCAGTCGCGGCCTGGCTACGCCTCGATGTGGCACGCATCGGGGATTGCATTGACATCGCAGTCCCGGTCGTATTCTGCGAGCCACGCCGCGGCAGTGTCCGTGCCGAGCGCATCGTCCCAGTCCCAGATGCCGGGAATGCCCGGATCGACGGCGCGGAGCATCCGCTCGTTGCCATTGGCATCGTCGGGCTGAGGTCGGCTTAGATCGTCCCATGCGGCCCACGTCCATGGTTCGGCGGTTCGCCACGTCCAATCAGCATCGGGCTGTGAAGCGGGGTCCCGCTGCTCGCCGCCCAGCCACAGGTCGCCGGTGGAGGGATCCCAACCAAGATGGATCGCGACAAACAGGGCCTCTTCCCAGTCAATGAGCGTGCCCATATAACGGTTTGCGTCAAGGGAGCCGGCAGCCAGCGCGGCGTTGTCCGCCGAGATGTCGCCTGCGACGACTTCATACCGATGGCCGGTGCCACCAATCGCCTCGTCCCAGAAGAGGCTTCCGGGAGGATTGATCTGGCAGGTGTCAAGAATACCGTCGGGTTCACACGGCTCGACTCCGCCATGCTGACCACCCTGATCGAGCGAGGGGTCCCAGACGATTTCGCAGTCGTCGATGAACCCGTTCTCGTCGCAGTCAAGGCTTGGGTCGAGCAGGATGTCAATGATGTCGGACTGATCGTTGTGATTGCAGTCACAGTTGATCGACCACAGTTCGATGGCGCCGCTGTTCGGGAGCGTGTAATCCGCGTACCGTCCTCCGATCGCCAACTCGCGGCGTGAGAGGTCGACGCTCGTTCCCCACTGGTCGCCAGGGGTGCCGTCCGGCGATCGGTAGTAGGCCTCAAACGGCCACACGCCAGTGCCGGAGTGCGTGAACAAGTAGGTGGTCCCGGGGTTGGTCAGGTTCGAGTCGCCGGCCGGCGCACCGACCGCCACATGGCATCGGGAGAGGGCGATTGACCATCCGAACTGGTCCCCGAACTGGGGGGCCTTGAAGTCGGGAGGTGGGAATCCGCCAAGGAGATCGGTTTCGTAAGGCCAGGAATTGGGATCACTCTCGTCCGGCTCGTAGATCCAGGCGCGGCCGACGCCTTCAAAATAGGTCGTGCCGAACGAGTCATCGCGAGCGGGTTGCCCGACGGCGACGATGCCTCCATCCATGTCCAGTGACCAACCGAAGCGGGCACCATCAAACTGACTGTTGGGATTCGAGGGGGCGAGCGTCTCGACGTGGTGCCAGTACCCGGGCGTGGGACGGCGGAACAAGTAGACCTCTCCACGCGCCTTATCGGTAGAGGACACAGTGGCATGGGGTGATGAAATCGCCAGAACGCCATCCGAGATCGCCAGCGCGAATCCGAAGAACCCATGCGCCTCGGCGGAACCTCCGGAGACATGGTTCTTCGTGATGAGTCGCTCGAATTGCCAGTGCGATCCGTTTCGAGCGAAGACGAGCACCAGCCCCGCTTCGGGCTGCGGTGGCTGCCCGGCGGACGTCGGGACCGCGGCATAGGGCGCGCTGATGGCCATCAGGTCGCCGTGAATGGCGACGTCATGTCCGAACTGCCAACCTGAGGTATTGAAATCAATGCCCGCCTGATTAAGCTGGTACTCCAGCAGGCTGCTGGTCAGCGCCCCATTCCTGTCGGTGAGCAGAAACTCCTGTTGAAGATGCCATCCATTGCTCAGACGCTGAAGCAGGACGGCGGCGCCGTCGTCGTAGTGCCAGGGGGCACTGTCCGTCTGGACGTCATAGCCACGCATGCTCACCAGCGCGAGGTCGTCATGGATGTCAATGGCGCTTCCAAAGTAGCGGAGCGCCTGGGCATCGATCTGCCCGGTGTGCTGGTAGCGTCCGTTGGCGGCCCCGGAGGTCAGGTCACGCTCCCACACCGAGCCGAACGGCAGCGAGCGTCGCCGAAACACATCTGCGGCTCCGTCCGAGTCCAGGGTGGGGGTGTTCGCGCGCGGCGCGCCGACAAGGAGGCCGTCGTGGTGAAGTGAGACCTTGGATCCGAAGTGCTCATCCTCGCTCAGCGCGCCCTCGATGAGAATGCGATAGGCCTCATCGACCGGGCTGCCAGGCATGCGATCGGAGGGGGCGCTGCGGGGGCCCGGCGCAGCCTTGGAAGACATGGCCCCTGTTCCGGCGGCGGCGCACGTGGCCGACAACAGAATGGCTGATATCACGCTTCGCATCGCTCGCTCCACTGACGCCCATGCCTGATCCGGATCCGCATGTTCCGGGATCCCCGGACCCCTGACAGGGGCCAGTCTACCTTGGGATGCGGGAATCCAGCCGCTCAGGTATCGAATCGGCGGGCAATCAGCGTGTCATTCTGCCCGCCGAATCCAAAGGAATTGCTCAGGCAGACATCGACGGAGGCCTCTCTGGCCACGTTGGGCACGTAATCGAGGTCCAATTCGGGATCCGGGTCGGTCAGATTGATGGTCGGCGGGATGACCCCGTGTTTCATGATGAGCAGGCAGGTGATGAGTTCCACGGCGCCAGCGGCGCAGATGAGGTGGCCCATCATTGACTTGATGCTCGTCATGGGAATGCGTCGGGCGTTTTCACCGAAGACTCGTTTGACTGCCCGCGTCTCGATGGAGTCGTTCTCCTGCGGGCTTGTTCCGTGAGCCGAGATGTACTGCACGGGCGGTCGCTCGGTCGTGGCCAGCGGGTCGATGCCCGCCGCGCCCAGCGCTGCCTCCATCGCAGCGGCGGGGCCACGACCCTCCGGGTGAATATCGGTGATGCGGTATGCGTCGGCACTGGAGCCGTAGCCGGTGATCTCGGCGATGATGCGGGCGCCGCGGCGTTGGGCGTGCTCGAGCGACTCCAGTGTGACGACTCCAGCGCCTTCGCCCATCACAAACCCGTCGCGTGATCGAGAGAAGGGTCTGGAGGCATGCTGGTAGTCATCGCTTCGTGTCGAAAGCGCCGTGAGTCGGTTGAAGCCAGTGATGCCAAGCACGTGAATCATCGTGTGCGTGCCACCACTGACCATGACGTCGGCATCACCCCGTTGCAGGATGTCGCAGGCCTCGCCAATGGCCTGCGTGCTCGCAGCGCATGCGGTGAGGCAGTTGAAGGCAGGGCCACGAAGTCCGAACTCGCGGGCGATGTGTGTGATCGGTTCATTTGGTTCCTGCGCCACTTCATAGGCGCAGGCAATGTGCTGGCGGGCGGCTTCGAGCCAGGCTCCGTCATCGACCTCGCTTCCTCGCCACGCGGCCAGCGACGAACGTTGATAGGAGTCGAAGTCAAGGACCCCTTCCCCGGACCCGAGATACAGACCGCAGCGACGGCGATCAAGATCTGCGGCATCCCCCAGCCCGGCGCACTCCCACGCCTGGCGGGCGGCTCCCAGCGCAAACGCTGTGTGCATGCCCGGGTCGCCATGGCGAGAAGCGTCCTCGACATAGTTTCGCCAGTCGTAGTCGCGGACCTGATTGACAAACGACGTGGGGAAGGTCGATGCATCGAACCGGTCGATGGGGGCGACCGCGGTCTCTCCTGCGATGAGTCGCTTCCAGACGGAGTCGATGTCGTGTCCCATTGGCGTGACCCATCCGGCACCGGTGATGACCACACGCTTGCGGCTCATGCATCACCTCCTTGCGAAAGCACGGTGGCGGTGTTCTGTCCACCCTGGCTGGCCGTGATGACCAGCACATGCCGAAGCGGGGTCGGTCCGGACGGAAGGGCCTGCTGCGCGATGCACTCGGCGGCGACGCTGAGTTGCAGTGCCCCGTGGCCTGCGCAGCAGTTTCCAGTTGTTGGTGTGACCAGGACCCGCGGGATCGTGCCAGCGCGATCGCCCAGAGCGGCCAGAAGACCGGCTTGCTCGCCCGCGTCGATGTTGGGAATGCCGAGACCCATGGGGACGACGGCGTCAATATCGGTGGGCGAGATTCCAGACCGAGAGATCGCGGCCGTGATGGCATCACCGATCGACTCGCCGGAAGCGCTCAGGAGCACATCGTCGTCAATGCTCTGTGTGCACGCCAGGCCGGACACCACCGCCTTGATGTCCGCGCCGCGGTCGCGAGCGTGGTCCAGCGACTCGACGACAATGATGCCGCCACCTTCGCCCAGCACGGTTCCGTTTGCATCCGACGCGAAGGGCCGCACGAGGTCAGCGGGATCCGCATCCACCGTGGCCGTCACGAGGCGGCCGGCGCATTGCTGTCGCCAGGTCGCCAGTACGTTGAGGCGGCTCTCGACGCCTCCGGTGAGGCAGGCATCGGCAGCGCCGCGTTCAATGACGCGCAGCGACTCCGCCAGGGATAAAGTCGCGCTCGACTCCCAGCAGGTGATCGTATTGCTCGGTCCCTGGCAGTCGTGCACGATCGTTACGTGGCATGCCAGCATGTTCGGGAGGTACTTCAGCAGCCACAGCGGCGTGAGGTGTTCCATGCCTTCACGCCCCCAATGATGCAGGTCGAAGGGCCCATCCTCCGGCTTGCTCTTGGTCAACGCCGCGGTGAGTTCATTGACTTCGGCGCAGATCAGCCCCGCTCCGATGTGGCAGCCCATGCGGGGAGGCGCAATGGAGACCTCCCCTTCGCCGATTCCGGCGGTCGTCAGTCCGGCATGCGCCACGGCCGAGGCCGCCGCACCCACGGCGAGTTCGACATCCCGGCACATGACCTTGGTTGCTTTGCGGTAATGCTTCGGGACGATCTTCCTGATGGCGAACTCGTCCGCGGGCAACTCGGCGGCGAATGGACAGCCCCACTCGGACCCGTCAAAGGCCGTGAGGGGACGAATCCCTGTACGGCCCTCCGCGAGGGCAGCCCACAGAGGCTCGATGCCAATGCCGAGTGCCGAGATCGGCCCGAGGCCCGTGATGGCGACCTGAATCGTCATGGCGGCGGATTGTAGTGACGATCCGACCAGATGGCCCTCCCTGGACCTCCCCGCAGCTGCAGCCCTCCTCCCTCTCGTCACCGATGAGTTGCTTGTCCGGCCGCACCGTGACGGGGCTGATTCGGTGGGAGGAATGGCGCTGAGCGTCATCGGGTCCAGTAGGACCACGAAGCGGGCGGCAAGGCCGGGGGATCATCGGGTTGTTACGAATCGCCCCAGTCACTGAAACAAGCGGTCGCCTCAGGCCTCTGCAGCGGGCGCATCCCTCTGACCGAGCCGCCTCGCAATCAACATCGCCATCTCCAGCGCCTGTTCGTAGTTGAGCCTCGGATCAACGAGCGATCGATACCCATCCCGCAGGTCATCATCGGTCAGCCCTCGGGCCCCACCGGTGCACTCGGTGACGTTCTCGCCCGTGAGTTCGAAGTGCACGCCTCCGAGCACTGAATCGCAGGCGCCATGCAGGTCGATGGCCTGCTCCAACTCCGAGAGGATGTCCTCGAACCGCCGTGTCTTGATGCCTGCGTCGGTCGTTCGCGTGTTTCCGTGCATCGGATCACAGACAAAGAGGACGCGGCGTCCAGTCGCTCTTGCAGCATCAATCAAGGCCGGGAGATAGTCGCTGACCTTCTCCGCGCCGTAGCGATGGATGAAGGTGAGTCGCCCGGGTTCGTCATTGGGGTGCAGTGTGTCGATGATCCGCTCGATGACGCCGGGCATGTCCGCGATTCCAAGCGCCGGACCAATCTTCACAGCGACCGGATTGCGGATGCCGCGGAAGAACTCCATGTGTGCATCGTCGAGTCCTGCCGTCCGCATGCCGATCCACGGAAAGTGCGTGGAGAGGTTGTACCAGCCGTCTCGGCGGGGAACTTCCCGCGTCAGGGCCGATTCATATGGAAGGAGAAGGCCTTCATGACTGGTGTAGAAGTCAACACGAGAAATGTCGGAGGCCGAAATGCCGCTGAGCGTCTCCATGAATCGCAGCGATTCGCCGATCGACGTCACGATGTCATGAAACTCGGCGGCCCTTGGAGAGTGCTCGACGAAGTCAAGCTCCCAATACTCGGGATGGTGCAGGTCAGCGAACCCGCCGTCGATCAGACTTCGAATGAAGTTGAGCGTCAATGCGGATCGCTCGTATCCCCGCAGCATGCGCCACGGGTCTGGCATACGGCTTCGCCCATCAAACGCCGGTCTGTTGACGATGTCCCCGTAGTAACTCGGATGGGAGGCGCCGTCCCGAGTCTCGGTATCACTGCTGCGTGGTTTGGCGTACTGGCCCGCGAAGCGCCCAACCCGGATGACGCGGCGATGTGTTCCATGCACCAGCACCAGTGACATCTGGAGGAGAATCTTCAGTTTGTTGATGATGACGCTCGACGTGCACTCAGCAAACGACTCGGCGCAGTCACCACCCTGAAGCAGAAACCGATGTCCCTCAGCTGCTTCCGCGAGCTGTTGTTTGAGATTCTCGATCTCCCAGCTCGTGACCAGCGGCGGCATCGACGCGAGTTCTCCCGTCGCTTCTTCAACCGCGGCGGCGTCGGGATAGGCCGGCTGGTGCCTGGCCGTCCGACTTCTCCACGAATCTCTGCTCCACTGGCCCATCAACAGATTCCTTGAGGTTGCACGCACACTCACCGATGCGGACGGGAGGACTCGAACCTCCACGGGTTGCCCCACTGGTACCTAAAACCAGCGCGTCTGCCAATTCCGCCACGCCCGCGATGTGTGGAATGATGCCCTCGATGGGGGCCGGGAGCAAGCGAGGAGTATCAATCGAGTGCTGGTGCGTGGTAGCCTGCGCACCGGTCGAGCCTGACCGTGGAGATAGAGCCGATGTCGTGTGCCGCCATTGCCGGAACCAGCTTCTTACCGCTTCTTGCCAGAGTCGTGCTCGGGACAGCGTTCTTGAGTGCCGGGTGGCATCACTGCTTCCAGGAGACGTCCTTCTCGCCTGCGGAACTGCGAACGCTGGAAGGCGTGGTGTCGGTCCCGGTGGCACTGGTCGAGGAAGCGCAGACCGCTCCGGCGCCCGCCGCCGAGGCAACGAGCGATGCAGGTGGGGAGGCGACGACGGACGATTCGAGCCATGGGTCCGATGCAGCGGCGTCGTCAGGGAGCCTTCCGGCCCCCATCGGGCCGTTTGCCGGAGCCTCAGAGACATCGCAGGAAACTGCTGGGAGTGTCAACCGCGCTGCGGCTGAGCGGATCGCATTGACGCTGCGCGACGCAGGGTTTGAGGAGTGGTCCGAGCCACTGGCCTGGGCGACGGCGGTCTTCCAACTGGTGGGGGGAGCGCTGCTGGTGCTTGGCCTGTTGACACGCTTCTGGGCGCTGTGCGCTCTGGCCATGCTGGGTGTGGCCTTCTGGCTTGGCCCCGTCGAGACGGCGGGCATGTTTGATCAGAATCCGCTCTCTTGGTTTGCCGATCCGGCTTCCTTCCAGGAGATGTACATGCTTGCAGCGGGGTGTGTTCTGGCGTTCGGGCTGATGTGGACCGGCTCAGGATGTCTGGCGATCGATCGTGTGTTGAAGCCCCGGAACAGCCACGCCACGGCGACATCCCAGACCAGCGACATGCAGGCGACTGCGGACCGCTTGCCCTAGCCCTCACACGCCCCGTTGTGACGGTCCCGGGATCGAGCGAGGGATTGGAGCGAGGCATCGAATGAGCCGCCGCGTTTTCGCCTCATTCGAGGCGATGGCCCCGGCGTGACGTATGCTCCGCGCGAGGAGGAGTGTCTCGATGACCGAGTTGGCAGGCCAGCGCCGAGGCGCTCGCCCCTTCACCCGCCGAGCAGGCCCGTGGGCGATCTCACTGCTGGCGCATGCGGGGCTGATCGGGCTGGCCTTTCTCGTGACCTGGAGCGTGATGCGGGATGATGAGCGCCTGCCATCGCCGGTCGTGACAGGTCACATCGAACAGATGACACCGATCGTGACGCTGCGCGATGTTCCACCCAGTTCGGACATCCCCCGACAGATTCCGGCAATGACGTCTGTCAGGACCGTCTCTGCCCCGTCTGCCGCACCCACCGTGACCAGCCCCCCGGTGTCCGTGCCGCAGGTGCGGCCACCTGCCACCTTCGCCGGAGCGGAGATTGCGGGCGAAGGCAATGTGGTCTTTGTCATCGATACCAGCGGCAGCATGACCCCATGGCTGCATTTCATTCTGGATGAACTCGAGCGGGCCATGGCCCGGCTGGCCCCAGCGCAGCGATGCGCTGTCCTGTGTTTCGCAGGGGATCAGGTCACCCAGGTGCCTCGCCGCGGGCTGGTCGATGCGACTGGCGAGTCAAGGCGGGCGATGGTGCAGGCGCTTCGTCGCATTCGCCCGGGCGGACGCGGCGGGTCGGACCCCGTCCCGGCGCTTCGGCGGGCGATCGGGCTGAAGCCTGATCAAGTCGTGATTCTCAGTGAGGGCCTCGACGGGGCTGGCCGGATCGCTATCGACCGCGACGCCGTGCTGGAGGCGCTGGAGGTGCTGAACCCGGGGCGACCCGGGGCCCGACCGGTGCGCATCGACTGCATTCGCCTCGTCACCGGGGACGATCAACAACCCGCCCGACTGATGGATGCCATCGCCCTGCGACATGGCGGCGGCACGCTGACGCGTGTGACCCTGGAGGACCTGAATCGATGAGCCACTCGAGTGACCGATCTGCA
>CAYQJN010000015.1:0-25659 GCA_964417845.1 uncultured Isosphaeraceae bacterium | reverse complement strand
GCCGGGGTTTTGTTGGCCCCCCCCCCCCGGCCCCCCCCCGGCCCCGACGCCGCTGCAGCCATGGGCAGCGGCCTCAAGGGCATTGGTGGCGGCCTTGCCGCCGGCCTCGCCGTGGTGGGTGCCGGCCTCGGCATCGGCCGCATCGGTGGCGGCGCTGTTGAGTCAATCGCTCGCCAGCCTGAGATGGCCGGCACGATCGGCACGAACATGATCATCACCGCGGCCCTCGTGGAGGGTGTCGCCCTCTTCGCCGTGGTCGTCGGCCTCCTGGCCATCCTCTGAATCAGTTCGCGGTCGGGTTCCCCTGAGAACACTCAGGGTAACCCTGCTGCACCCCCGGAGCGACGCGATGTTGCACATACTCGCATCCGAGGCGGGCGCGAATCCCGTCAACGTCGAATGGTTGACGCTCGTCACGACCGTCATCGTTTTTCTGATCTTCTTCGGCGTGGCCGGCGTGCTGGTCTGGCCGAAGATTCTGGCAGGGCTCGATGAGCGTGACCAGAAGATCCGCGGTGAGATTGAACGCGCTGAAGCCGCTCGCGCTGAGGCTGCCGATGCCCTGCGTGGTCAGGAAGACGCGCTCCGAGCCGCACGGGTCGAAGCGAATGAGATGATCGCGAAGGCTCGCGCTGATGCCGAAGCGTCAGCACGAGACATGCGGACCAGGGCAGAGGACGAACTGCGGGCGCTCAGAGCACAAGCCCACCGCGAGATCGATACCGCTCGGGAGTCCGCCATCAAGGACATCTCGGCCCACGCTGCTGAGATCTCCACGGCCATCGCCGGAAAGATTCTCAGTCGCGAAATCTCCGCTGATGACCAACGTGATCTGATCGACCGCACCCTGCAGGAATTTGCTGAAGCCAACGCTGGCTGACGCCAGATCTGGATCCCCCCATGCCCGCTCAGACTGACACACTCTCCCGAATCTACGCTCGCAGCCTCTTTGACCTCTGTGATGAGGCCGGCGGCCGTGACAAGATTCTCGAAGTGGCCGATGAGCTCGAACAGATCTGCGAGTTGATCCGCGCCGATGCAGGCTTTCGAGAATACCTCGACTCACCTGTGATCGATGCGGCTCGGCGGGCCACCGGCATCAAGTCCATCTTCGCTGATCGGGTCACCGACCTGATTCTGCGATTCCTGCTGGTCCTGAACACCAATGGCCGTGTCGGCCATCTCGAGTCCATCCTCGCCGCATTTGACGAACTGGTGCAGGAGGCATGGGGACGGGTCGAAGTCGATGTGTGGACTGCGACGACGCTCGAGCAGCCCGCTCAGGAACTGCTGCGGAACAGGCTTCACGAGATCATCGGGAAGGAGCCAGTGCTGCACACATGGACCGACGAAACGCTCATCGGCGGGATCCGTATTCGCATCGGAGACCAGTTGATTGATGGCTCGGTCGCAGCACGGTTGAAGCAGTTCGAAGCGGGACTTCGCTTGAGCGGCAGCCGCATCATCGGATCCAACCCCGATGACTTCATGTCAGTCCCGAATGACGAGAAGCGATTCCAGTGAGGCGTGCCGCGGTCATCCTGATGACCCTTGCTTCCTGCAGCATCGCTGCCGCGGGCACGCTGACTGTCAGCGGTCAGGCCAGGCTTGAAATCCCCGCCGACCAGTTCTCGCTGCATATTGGCGTAGCAGATGTTGCTGAGAAGGTTGCGGACGCCCGCGCCAAGGTTGACTCAACCATGGCCACGCTGACCGAGGTCGTCACGAAGGCCGGCCTTGAACGGCACACCGAGTGGCACACCGATCGCTACGACATCACGCCCCAGTGGAAGCCGCGTCCTCGCAACATTGACCCCAGCACCTGGGAACCCTCGATCATCGGCTATCGCGTGTCTTCGGGCATCTCCATCACCAGTACCAAGATGGCGATTGCCGGAACGCTCATTGCCGACGCCGCCCGGTCCGGCGCCAACGACATCGGCGCCCTGCGTTTTTCACTTGAAGACCCTCGCAGCAGTCGGGCCAAAGCCATTCAGACTGCTGCCCGGCATGCCATTGAGGATGCCATCGAACTCGCCAGCGCCTCGTCGGTTCTGCTGGTGAAGATCAACCGCCTTTCGCTGGACGGCGCCAATGCGTCTCCGCCGCGGCCGGTTGAGCACGCGTACATGGTTGGAACGGCCATGCGCTCCATGGATTTGGATTCTGCCCCCGACATCAGCGGTGGCATGGTGACGGTCACGGCCAGCGTGACCGCCGAGTGGGAGATCGCCCCGAGCATCGGGGCCCAGCCGCATCAGTCAGAAACCTCCGACTGACAGGACACAGACCAGTGAAGATCAAGACAGACGAAATCACCGCGGTCATCAAGCAGGAGATCGAGCAGTTCGCGAGCGAACTGGAGGTCTCTGAAGTTGGCCGAGTTGTCGAAGTCGGCGATGGCATTGCCCGCGTGTACGGCCTCAGTTCGTGCATGGCTGGTGAACTCCTTGAGTTCTCCACGAACCGCGGCAATGTCATGGGCCAGGCGATGAACCTCGAATCGGACACCGTGGGCGCTGTCATTTACGGCGACTACCTCGCTGTCCGCGAGGGCGATACGGTCAAGACTACCGGTCGACTTCTGGAGGTTCCCGCTGGCGACGCACTGCTGGGCCGCGTCGTCGATCCGCTCGGGAATCCAGTCGATGGTCGTGGTCCGATCGAGACCACCGCCACTCAGAAGCTTGACATCGTCGCGCCGGGGATCGCCGCGCGACAGCCGGTGACCGAACCACTCCAGACAGGTGTGAAAGCCATCGACTCGATGATTCCCATTGGTCGTGGCCAGCGTGAGCTGATCATTGGAGACCGTAAGACCGGCAAGACAGCCGTCGCGCTGGACACCATCATCAACCAGAAGCAGTTCTGGGGTACCGATGATGCGGTGGTCTGCGTCTACGTCGCCGTGGGCCAGAAGGATTCCACCGTCGCAGCGGTGGTGGACACACTTCAGCGGCACGGCGCGATGGAGTACACCATTGTGGTCAATGCAGGCGCTTCGACACCTGCCCCCCTGCAGTACATCGCCCCCTACGCGGGCTGCGCGATGGCCGAGTACTTCATGCATCAGGGCAAAGACGGCAAGCTGCCTAAGCACGCCCTCTGCGTCTATGACGATCTCTCCAAGCAGGCGACGGCCTACCGCCAGCTCTCTCTGCTGCTTCGCCGCCCGCCTGGCCGCGAAGCCTATCCCGGCGACGTCTTCTATCTCCACAGCCGGCTTCTGGAGCGGGCCACCAAGCTCTCAGACGAGAACGGCGGCGGCTCACTGACCGCCCTTCCGATCATCGAGACGCAGGAAGGCGATGTCTCCGCGTACATCCCGACCAACGTCATTTCGATTACGGACGGCCAGATCTACCTGCAGCCGGAGCTCTTTGCCTCCGGCGTGCGTCCGGCGGTGAACGTCGGCATCTCCGTGAGTCGCGTGGGTGGCAACGCCCAGATCAAAGCGATGAAGGAAGTGGCCGGTTCCCTCCGACTTGACCTGGCCGCCTATCGCGAACTGGAAGCCTTTGCTCAGCTCGGCACAGAACTCGACGCAGCCAGCCAGCGACAACTCGACCGCGGTGCACGCATGGTGGAACTCCTCAAGCAGGGTCAGTACGCCCCGTTCGGCGTCGTGGACCAGTGCATTTCGATCTTCGCCGGCACCAAGGGATTCCTTGATGATGTCGACCCGGCCCGTGTGCACGAGTTTGAGCGAGGTCTGCTGGAGTACTTCCAGGGACCGGCCAAGGACCTGAGGGATCAACTTGCCCAGAAGCAGTCCTTCAAGGAGATTGGCGATCAGGTCGAGACCGCCGTCTCGGAATTCAAGGCTGGCTTCCTCGCCTCGTCCTGAGGCCCCATCCTCAACACACTCCGACGGCGTCACCTTGACGCCGTCGGTTGTTTTTTGGCTTGTTCACAATGCGGCGAGGCCGCCGCGTCCGATGAAGAATGGAACCCATGGATACCACGACTGCCTACCTCGCTGCTGGCCTCGAGGCCGTTTCAACCGCCGCCTCGCTCACTCGAGCCGTCCAGGCCGGGCAGGCGGATATCCGCCAACACCTCAAGGACGACCGCAGCCCCGTCACCGTGGCCGATTACGCGGCGCAGGCGCTGGTCGCCATGGTGCTGTCCGAGCACTTTCCCAACCCCAACGATCGTCTGGTTGTGGGGGAAGAGTCGACCGAGGCCCTGATGCAACCAGACCAGCATGCGGTGCGTGACGCCGTGACGGCAGCGGTCCGCCAGTGGCGTCCTGCCGCCTCTCAGGATGATGTCCTCGCCGCCATCGACGCCTGTGGACACCAGGGGGAGGCCGACGCCTACTGGACGCTGGACCCGGTGGACGGCACCAAGGGCTTTCTTCGAGGGCAGCAGTACGCCATTGCACTGGGCCGCATTGAGCGAGGACAGGTGACACTCGGCATTCTGGGATGCCCAAACCTGTCGATGGATACCGCCCTGCCCCCGGCGGAACCAGACCCTTTGGAACACGGCTCGCTGTACGCAGCGACCCTCGGCGGAGGTGCCTGGGAGTACCCCCAAGCGGATCCGATGGCAACGCCGCTTCGCATTCAGGCAGCCACTTGGCAGGAAGGTGGGCCCGTCAGGCCATGCGCCAGCGTGGAAGCCGGCCACTCCAATCGCTCGGCCACAGACGAATTGCTCGACCGGATCGGCGCCGACACGGACCCGGTCCGACTGGACAGTCAGGCCAAGTACGCTGTTCTGGCGAGGGGGCAGGCCGATGCCTACCTCCGGCTCCCCACATCCAGGTCGTACGTGGAGAAGATCTGGGACCACGCAGGTGGCAGCCTGGTGGCTACGGAATCGGGCGCCATCGTCACGGATGTCGGAGGTGCCCCGCTCGACTTTGGCCACGGCGCACGCCTCACTTCCAACCGCGGTGTCATTGCCGCGGTTCCGGGTTTGCATGAACGGCTGATCGAGGCGAGCATGGCACTTGGACTGATCAACACCTGATCCCCGGAGGCATCCCACTGGACCTCGCCACCTGGTACACCCTGCTTGTTCTCATCGCGGTCACCGTCGCGTTGATATCCAATCGAATGGGTATGGATGTCGCGGTGCTGGGCGGCCTGGCGATGTTGATGATCGGTGGCGTGGTGAGCCCCGAGGCAGCAGCCCACGGCTTCGCCTCACCAGCCGTGCTCATGCTGGCGGGACTCTTCATCGTGGCCACCGGCCTGGAGCGCACCGGCGCTGTCAGGCAGCTTGCTCAGGTGCTCCTCGGACATCCGCGACGAATTGTGGGCGCCCAGTTGAGGCTGATGGTTCCGGTCGCGTTGCTTTCAGGCTTCATGAACAACACGCCCATTGTGGCCATCTGTGTTCCGATCGTGCGAGACTGGGCCCGCCGCCTTCGCATCAGTCCCTCCCATCTCATGATGCCGCTGAGCTTCGCCGCGATCCTTGGTGGCAAGCTGACGCTGATCGGGACCGCTTCGAACATCATCGTGATGGAGGCCTGGGTCGACTGGTACGCGACTCCGGACTCGGCCTGGGCACAATCGCTTGGGTTTTCCGCTCCATCCTCGCTGGTGCAGTTCATCGGAGTAGCTGCGGTCGGACTCCCCTGCCTGATCGCCGGCCTCACGTTCATCCTGCTGGCGGCTCCCAAGTTGCTCCCCATTCGAACCCCGGCAGCCACGGAGCCACTGGACCCACGCAATTTCCAGGTTGAGCTGGTGGTCGCCAAAGGCGCCTCCGTCATCGGCAAGCGCATCGACGAGGCTGGGCTGCGTCAACTTCCCGGGCTCTTCCTGAGCGGGCTGGAACGCGGAGGCGTCGCCGTCCCCGCCGTCAGCCCGGAGTTCGTGCTCGAAGAAGGAGATCGGCTCGCCTTCGTCGGCATCCTGAGCTCGGTGCTCGATCTCAGGAAGATCAAGGGACTTGAGCCGGCCGACGAGCAGGCACAGAAGCTCGATGTGTCCATGACCACGCGAACGCTGGTCGAAGCGGTGGTGTCCGCCAACTCAAGTCTGGTGGGGAAGACAGTTCGCCAGGCGGACTTTCGAAAGGAGTACGGGGCCGTCATCCTCGCTGTACACCGCCAGGGCCAACAGATCGCAGCCAAGATCGGAGACATCACGCTCAAGCCGGGGGACACCCTTCTTCTGGAAACCCACCTCAACTTCAGAAAAGACTGGCAGGACCGAAGCGAGTTCTTCCTGGTGTCCGACGTCGATGAGGGGCGACCCGTCAGACACGCCCTTGCCCCCATGGCACTTGCCATTCTCGCGGCGCTGGTGCTCCTCCTGATCTTTGCACCGATTGATCGAGTCGCGGCCGTCTGGGGATGCGCCCTCGCGATGGTGTTGACGCGCTGTGCCACGGGAACTGAAGCGAGAGAGAGCATCCAATGGCAGGTGCTTCTGGTCATCGCAGGCGCACTTGGAATCGGGCAGGCCCTGATCGCCACGGGCCTCGCTGCTCAGATCGGGGAGGCATTCGGCGGGCTCGCCAACATTCTCGGGCTTTCAGGCATGCTCATGGCGCTTTTCCTGGTCGCCTCATGCCTGGCTCAATTCATCACAACGTACGCCGCCGCCGCGATCATGTTGCCCGTCTGTCTGGTGCTTGCTGGTTCACTGGGCGTGGACCCGGCACCCATCATGTTCGTCCTGATGCTCGGCGTGGGATGCAGTTTCGTCAGCCCGATCGGGTATCAGACCAATCTGATGGTGTACGGGCCCGGTGGATACCGCTTTCTTGACTATGCCCGGCTGGGTGTCCCACTGACGCTGATTCTGGCGATCCTCTCGGCGGTGCTGGCACCGCTGGTCTATTGAAATGGCTGACGCTGTCGCGACGCGATTCGGCCGATGGGTCGGCTGGCCCATGCTGGGGGTCGGTGGACTCCTGATCGGAGGGTGGGCCATTGGCGCACTGGCGAGTGACCGATGGTGGTGGAGCCAATGGCTCTCGTGGATGACGCCACTGTCCATCACTGCCGGATGCCTCTTTGCTGCCGCCGGCTCACTGGCATTGCGATGGACACGCGGGACCCAGGCGTCCTGGGTGATCGCATCAGTCGTTGGAGGCCTCCTGTTCGCGGGCAGCCTTGTCGGTCACCAGGCCGAGATGTCCAGCGGCCTTCGCATTCTCCAATGGACCTCGGGTCCGGTTCTTGGAGATCCCTCCAAACACGGTTCATTCATTGCCACGATCGATCCCGACATTGCCATCATCGAAGGTGGCACTCGAATAGCACGCAGCGAGGCCTTTCGTACATGGAATCGAGGAGGCTCACTGGCCATGCGCGGGCCGGTGCTCATCGCCAGCAGGAGACCCATCAAGCGGCTGCGAACCATTGCATGGGCCGAAGGAATCATGCTCATCCTGCTTGAAGTGGACGCTGGGCAAAATGAGCCGCTTCAGATCCTCATCGCCGACTTTCCATCGGATCCACGCCGAGCCCGCGCTCAGGTCGCCGCAACCGCGGCGCGGCTGCTGCAGGAGTTACCCCATCCAACGGATCTGATGCTCGGCGACTTCAACATGACCCAGAACAGTTCTTCACTGAGAAGCGTGATAAGCGGCTGGGCACCTGTGTGGCCGGCACAGGGGGTGGGGTGGGGCGGCACCTGGCCCCGCCCTTATCCCATCTACAGACTTGACCACGTACTCGTGCCAGAAGACCGCCAGTCCGGACTCACGGTGACCACCATCGATCCCGGGTGTGGTCGACACCGGGCTCAGCTCATTTCGGTGACAGACTGACTGACGCGTGTTCGACGGATCAACCGTCGCCCGAACTCTCCGGTCCCCAGTCGCCCGAGAAGACGTCCCTGATCACACTGTTCAATTCCATCAGCGACGGATTTGATTCTGTTTCCAGGGGAAGCAGCGGCAGCAGTGTGTCGTGCTTCCGCCAGACCACGGCGCCATCGGCCCGAAGAACATTGAGGCCGATGCGATGATTCAGATCGCTCCGCCGACGCATCCCATCAGTCACGATGATGCGGGTCGGGTCTCGTTCCAGAATGAGGCGGCGACCTGAGTCCAGATCGCGGTGCCCCGTGTAGTGGTAGTTTCCGAAGATCATGCCCGCAGGCGAAAGTCGCTGCGTGGAAGACGGTCGAATCCACTCATCCTCGTATCGTTCATACGGATGAGCGCCCCAGTGGGCCGGGCAATAAAACGCTTCAGCGTCGGGGACCAGTCCATCAGCAAACAGATGGCCCAGCCCGTCCCAACCCTGCCCGATCATCGGCCAGTCTCGCTGATCCACACCGTGAACCTTCCGCTTGGACGCAGTACTGGGACCAAAGGCCCAGCCACCATCGGCCAGCTCATCGTCTGTAAAGGGTGCGTAAGTACGCATGAGGTCACCAAGGTCCGGCGCCCCATCGTTTTCAAGCACTCTGCTGATCGGAAGACGCCCACGCCGCTCACCCGACCAGAGTTTGAGCCCCTGCCCGATCGAGCGCTGATTGTTGGCGCTGAGTACCCGATACGTGGTGCGGCGGACCTGAATCAGACTCGGCATGAGCAGGCTCATGAGAATGGCAATAACCGCCAGCACCACCATCAGTTCCATCAGACTGAAGGCCCGTCTCCCGGGGATGCTGTACCGAACACCATCGCGCATGCGGTCAATCCTTGCCGCCGAACGCTCCCGAGGGAGGCTCGGCCACCCATCACCATAACCGCAGATCTGGACCATGGGGACTGGGGATTCCGGGGATTCCCTCGAATTCAAACGTGCATTCAAACGCCATGGTGCCCCCTTCAAGGACCCCCGGGTCCCGTGGTATGGTGGTTGGCCAACTCCGGGCACATGGAGGCCTCCGACATCAACGAAGATCTTCAGCTCATGCAGCGTGTGGCCTCGGGCGACGAAACCGCCGTTTCCGAGCTGTACGACCGGTTTGGCGGCCTCGTTTTCCGCGCATCCCGCCAACTGCTGCCGTCTGACGCTGAAGCCGAGGACGCCCTTCAGGAGGTCTTTCTGAGGCTTTGGAAGACAGCAGACCGGTTCGACCCGAATCGGGCCAAACTGGTCACCTGGGTCATGCTGCTCACCCGGAGGCATGTCATCGATCGGATTCGCCGGTCCGCCGTCCGCCCCAAGACCACCGAAATGACGGCCTCGAATGAGGGGTTCCGGGAGGGACACGAACCCAAATCGACCGCCGAGGAACGACATACCCAGTTGGTCCAGCGGCTGGCGGTGCTCCCGGAGCTTCAGCGGGCTGTCATCGAACGCTCTTATCTGCAAGGTTTTACGCTACGTGAAGTGGCGATCCAGCTCGATATCCCCCTCGGAACGGTGAAATCGGCCCTCAGTCGCGGACTGGCGCGGCTCAGAACGAATGCACGAGAAGATCTTCCGGATTGGGCTGCATCCTGAGGGGCCTTCCTAGCGAACATTGGAGCGAGTATCGACCATGACGAACGAAGCACCAATCCAAGAACTGGCCGAGCTGGCCACGCTCGACGCCTACGGGTTGCTCGAGGCTGCAGACCAGTTCCGCTTTGAACAGGCCTTCCTGGCCGCCCCCCCTGATGTCCAGGCCGAGATCCGACGCATCCAGTCGGACATCGCCCTCGACGAGTCGTTGCTGCCAGACGGACAGCCTTCGCTGGCGATGCGTCAGCGCGTGCTGGACCGGATCCAAGCGGCGATGGCGATGCAGGCACTCTCAGACTGCCAGCCGACGCCTGCCGCCGACACTCCACCAGGCCCGCTGGCTCGGATCGAGCCGCCAAAGAGCGTCCTCGGCTCGGTCTGGACCTGGCGAATGGCGGCACTGGTGCTCCTTGGCGTCTGCTTGACGCTGGTGGTCACCAACATGTCGGCGAATCAGAACATCAAGCAACTGGTCGCCGCCAGTGAGCGACTGCAACTGGGCCTCGAACTCGAAGACCGGGCGGGAGACGCCTTTGACTCGATGATCGCGCTGATGTCTTCCGACACCGCCAAACAGATGTACCTCGCCTCACCGAGCGGCGAAGGGCTGGTACGTATCTCTTTGGACGAACAGACCGGACAGATGGTGTGTCTGGCGTTCGATCTCACGGATCACCCGGGCCCCTGCCTGATCGAGATCGAGGACGCCTCCGGTGCGACCATTGCCACGGCGCAACTTCAAAGCAACCAGTATGTCCAAGCCGTCGCGATGACGCTGGACCCGGCGAAGCTTCGTGGTGCTCGATTCAAGTTGATCGACGGTCAACAGCAGATCATCGCCGCGACCCGGGTTGCCTAGCAGCTCGCCCAGGCAACGCTGGCGGATATTCCTTCAACTGTCCTCTGCTCGAGCAAGCCAGGCGGCTTCGCACTCGGCCAGTTCTTCGGCCACCGCCTTCTGCTCGTCCACGACTTCCTGCAGTTTCTCAGGATCCGACCACACGGCTTCGTCGTCGATTGAGGCTGCCAACGCCCCAAGTCGCTCTTCAAGTCCCGCCATGGTCGATTCAAGGTCTGCCAAAGAGCGGTTGGCCAACCGATCGGTCGGTTGCCGGGCGGGTGCCATCCGCGTTGGCCCGGACTCAGCGACTCGCGCGCGCGGCTCCGCCCGCTCAAGCCATCTTGAAACTGGACCATCGAAGGTATGGACGCCACCCTCGCCATCAAAAACGATCAGGCGATCACAACAGGACTCGAGCAGTGCCCGATCATGGCTGACCAGCACGAGGGTGCCGGTGTACGGGCCGCCCTCCGCCAGCACCGCCTCCAGCCGTTCGGCGGTTGGAATATCAATATGATTGCTCGGCTCGTCGAGAATGAGAAGATTGTGTCCGCCACCGAAGAGACCGGCGAGCATCACCCTCGCCCGCTCTCCACCGGAGAGTGTCCCAAGCAATCGATCCTGATCCTCGCCGCTGAACATGAATGCGCCAGCGAGATCTCTGGCCTCCTGCTCGCTGGCCGATCCACCATGAGCCTCGGCAAGTGAGCGTTGAATCCACTCCCACACCTCGCACTCCGGATCGAGATGATCCTGCAGTTGCTTGAACCAGCCCACCTGCAACCCCGTCCCCTGTTCAACGCGACCACCTGCCAGTGGATGAGCGCCGAGCAATGCGCGGATGAGCGTCGTCTTCCCCGCGCCATTGGGACCGATGATGCCAATACGCTCCCCTCTGCGTATTTCCAGATCGAGATCGGCCACGAGGGTGCGATCACCAATGCGTACCTGAAGGGCTTCGGCGGCCAGCACTTGCTCGCCGCACCGTGGCGGCACTGGAAGTCGCATGCTGGCGACAACCTCTGACTCCGGCCTTTCCAGCCCCGAGTCCGCTATGAACCGCTGCAATCGTGAGGCTCGGCCACGCGCCTGTTTGGCCCGCTGCCCGGCCTTGTACCTTCGGATGTAGGCCTCCTCACGGCGGACGTGGTCCTGCTGCTTCTCCCACGCCCGCGACTCTGTGAGTCTCCGCTCTTCCCTGAGCGCCAGTGTCCCTGAGTAATTCGTCGGATAGACCTCAACCTGCGCACGTCGCACTTCAATCATGCGAGTACAGACAGCGTCGAGCAACCACCGGTCGTGGCTGACGACCAGTACGGCACCACGAAAGCGCTCCACGAGAAACCGCTCGAGCCATTGACGACCGTCAATGTCCAGGTGGTTCGTCGGTTCGTCGAGCAGGAGCAGATCCGGCGACTCCAGGAGCAGCCGTGCCAGCGACAACCGAGCCTTCTCGCCACCGGAGAGTTTTTCCGCAGGGCGATCAAACATGTCGTCCTCGATTCCAACGCCATGAAGCGTGGCATCAATCATGTGATCCACGTCCCACCCGCCTGCAGACTCGATCTCGCCTTCGAGCACTGCCTGCCGTTGCATCAAATGGTCCAGCTGGTCCGAATCAGCCGTCGCCATCGCTTCAAAGACTTGGTCAAGTTGCCCTCGAAGGTCAGACAGCCTTGCAAAGGCGCTGCTGGCTACCTCACGCACCGACGCGCCTGGTTCAAACGATGGATGCTGGTCGAGCATTCCCACTCGGAGCCCCCGCTGAATCTCAACACTCCCCGCATCCGGGGTCAGGCGACCTGTCAGCAATCCAAGCAGCGTCGACTTGCCTGCGCCGTTCCGTCCAAGCACGCCAATTCGTGCATCAGTCGGTATCGTCACGTCGATCCGGTCCAGAATGATCTGGTCACCGAACTGCACGGATACGTTGGATAAGGTGGCGAGACTCATAGGTGCATGCGACGAAGACGTTGCAGGACGTGCGAGTGAACAGCCTACCGTGGGAGTTCGTACAAGGAGACTGACACATGCATGACGCGATGTGGGCCCCCTGGCGACTGCAGTATCTGCAACGCCTCGAATCAGAAGGCCGTGATAATGGCGGTCTCGACGACTTCCTGACGGGCTGTTGGGAGTCCCCTGAGGAAGATCATGACAATCACGTCCTGCTCCGACAGAACGGCGGCCTCATCATGTTGAATCGGCATCCATATGCCAGTGGCCACCTCCTCGTCGCGCTGGGCGAGGCCAGGCCGAGGCTCATTGACTACAGCCAGGCGCAGCGGGCCGCTTTCTGGATGCTGGTTGAACGTGCCTGGTCACTCATGTACGACGCCCTGGCACCACAGGGCATCAACATGGGAGTCAATGAGGGCGCCGCCGCTGGCGCTGGGCTGCCGGGTCACCTCCACGCCCATCTGGTGCCTCGATGGCACGGCGACGTCAACTTCATGAGCACCCTCGGTGGGTGCCGTGTCATTCCCTCTTCACTTGATGCCGTCCGCGACGTCTACCTGCACCATCTCGCGGAATCTGGAGATGCTCGAGACTGAGCTCGAAGAGCGGATCTCCGCCGACGAAGGCTGGGGGGAACCTCGAACGCACGCTGGCGGCATGGCCACCAGCTCGCATGGGACTTGCTCGAACCCCAGTGTCATGTGGGCTCGAGGGCCGTCGTGCCCGGCCGTCCACTCTGAGGAGGCATGACCATCGACGCGGCAGTTCGATCCCTGGGGATTCGACAGGAACGAGCACATGTGCCCGCGAGCACGTGCGTCCGAGGATCACTCCCCAGCGCTGTCTCACCCTATCACCCATCCAGTATCGAGGCGAGCAGCGATTTGAGACGAAATCGGGATTCACGACCGCCGCTCACCGGCGGGCCGCCAGCGGCCATCCCCTGTTTGACAGGCGGCTTTCGGTGCGGGACACTACCCGGCTCATGGGCCGCCCCGGTGGGGAGTCGGGCCCCTGCTGGAGATCCCAATGCCTCGCCCCAAGATGACGATGAGCCTTCTCTCACTCTCCGGACTGCTTCTCTCAGGGCTGACCCTGGGAGGATGCAAGAGCAGTCCCGACAACGTCTCCCTCAGTGCGATTCGCGGCAATCTGACGCCGGAACTGAGCGGCACGACGGAAACCCCCTACGACATCGACAACAACATGGCGATCGTCGGCAATATCCAATTGCGGCAGGCCTCCGACGACCTCGGGCGTATCTTCCTGTTCGATCAGCCGAGCATCCTGAGCCCATATCCGGTCGTTCCCGTCGGCAAGGACCCCTGAGTCCGTCGTCGCCCGCCCGTCGGCTCCCCCAACCCCACACCGCCTGCCTCGCCGCTTTCGGAAGCGTCGAGGGGTGGCTATACTGGCCGATTCACCATTCAGGGCCGTCGCGCTGGCTGGGCTGAACTCGAACGCATGGTGCGCTCGACCAGACTGACGCGACGAACGGTCTCAACATGCGGTCGCGGCCCGCATTGCTCCTCGCCCTGACGCCGCTCAAAGACACCATGGTTGATTTTAATCTCATCGCCGATCTCGGCGTGGAGGATGCCGAGATCGATGCGCTGCTCCGAACCGGTTCGGGCGAGCAGGTCGAAGAAGGCAATCTCGAGACGCTCCTTGCTGGGGACATCCAGCAGGTCTCACGGGGACGCATTCTCAAGGGCAAGGTCGCGGGCAAAGCTGGCGACGAAGCCGTCATCGATGTGGGCCTCAAGTCCGAAGGTCTCGTCCACAAGGGTGAGTTCGAGGACTTTGACGCACTGCAGAACGGAGACGAAGTCGAAGTACTCCTTGAGGAGTTTGACGACGGCACCGGCGTCATCAAGCTCTCGAAGCGCAAGGCCGATCGCATCCGCGGATGGGAACGAGTTCTTGAGTCGAAGAGCGAAGGCAGCATTGTCGAAGGCAAGGGCATGCGGAAGATCAAAGGTGGACTGCTTGTCGATATCGGCGTGCCGGTCTTCCTTCCCGCATCCCAGATCGATGTACGCCGCCCTGGCGACGTCGGCGAGTTCATCGGCCGCACGATTCGTGCGGAGATCCTCAAGATCGACGAGGAGCGCCGCAACATCGTCATCAGTCGACGCCGAGTCCTTGAACGCGAACGATCAGAGGCCAAAGACAAAATCCTCTCGACGCTCGAAGAGGGCCAGCTCATCAAGGGTGTGGTCACGAACATCGCAGACTTCGGCGCCTTCATCGATCTTGGTGGCATCGACGGACTCCTGCACATCACCGACATGAGTTGGGGCCGCGTCAACCACCCGAGCGAGATCTGCAAGCCCGGAGAGGAGATCGAAGTCAAAGTGCTTCGAATCGACCGCGAGAAGGAGAAGATTGCACTCGGGCTCAAGCAGAAAGAGCCGTCCCCATGGGACGATATCGAGCAGCGATTCCCGATCGAGAGCCGCATCTCGGGCAAAGTGGTCAGCCTGGTCAGTTACGGCGCCTTCATCGAGCTCATGGAAGGCATCGAAGGCCTGGTGCACGTGTCAGAAATGTCGTGGACCAGACGAATCAACCATCCGAGCGAAATGGTCTCGGTGGGCGACGAGGTCGAGGTGGTTGTCCTGGACATCAACCGAGACAAGCAGGAGATCTCGCTGGGCATCAAGCAGACGGAGCTGAACCCCTGGGAACTCGTGGCCGAGCGGTATCCGACTGGAACCGTCGTCGAGGGCACGGTTCGCAACCTCACCAACTATGGCGCGTTCATCGAGATCGAGCCTGGCATCGATGGCCTCCTGCACGTTTCGGACATGTCGTGGACTGAGAAGATCTCCCACGCCAACGAGAAGTACAAGAAGGGTGATCCAGTCGAGTGCGTCGTGCTTGAAATCGATCAGGAGAAGCAGCGTGTCGGGCTGGGCGTCAAGCAACTCGCCGAGGACCCGTGGGTCACAGCGATTCCCGACGCGTATCACCCAGGCATGGTGGTGCACGGAACCGTCACGAAGATCACGAACTTCGGAGTCTTCGTTGAACTTGAAGAGGGCCTCGAGGGCCTCCTGCACATCTCCGAACTCTCAGATGAGAAGGTGGATGATCCGCAGGATGTCGTCAAGCCCGGTCAGCCGGTTGACGTCAAGATCCTCCGTGTCGACACCGACGATCGCAAAATCGGACTGAGCCTCAAGCGCGCTCAGTGGAGTGATGGAGCCCGAGGTGACGATGGTGCCGGCGGCGAGCCGGATCCGACACGCCCCGTGAAGCCGTCCCCCACACGTGGTGGCATGGACGATCACGGTGCGCTCGGAACAGACAAGATCGAGTTCTGATCTCGTACTGATCTCGAGTCCATCCTGGACGACTCTGACGGCTTCCTGTCTCTCCCGGCAGGAAGCCGTCAGCACATCGTCACAAAGGTCAGGAGCGTCAGCACCACCATCTTCCGGCGGTGAGCGGTCCACTGCATGAGCGTCGCGAGATTCACGGCGCTTCCTCCTCATCTCTTCCTGTGTCGATCCTGCAGGCCAGTGTGCTGACCTGCTCGTACCATGCGCCCATCGATGGTCGGACGCAAGCACTGATCATTGATATTGGCGGAGGCGCAGCACCATGCGGAGTACCAGACGAGGATTACGGGGGGTCTACGGATTGTGCGGCCTTCTGTGGGCTGGGGCCGCCATGGGACAGGCTGACCCAGCCCCAGCCATCGACGCATGGATGTCTGCCCGGGCGGCCATTGATGCGGCCCCTGCAGGCCCCTGGCCTGACGAACAGCCCTTTGCGCTCCATCTCATTCTCAGGCATGACGGCCGGCCGCTGGCCACGGCGCAGGCCGTTGCCACCCCGGGGCCACCCCACGTTGCTGCCCGCGCCACAGTCGATCTCCTTCGCAAAGCCTCCCGTGACCCGGCGATTCGGGAACTTCCCCCCGATGTCGCAGCGGAGGGACTCCGCCACACGACACTTGAACTGGATTGGGCCCTTCCCCCGGTTCCGATCACCGCCGCCGATCTAACCCTCGCTGCATCAACCCTCGACCCGGCCGCCGATGGGTTGGCGCTGCGACAGGGTGATCGGTGGTTTCTGCGATTCCCATCCGAGATGCGGATGACAGGTGCGGCGGCAACACAGGACACCCTGCACGAGCTGGCGCTTCTCGCGGGTCTCACCCCAGAGGAGATCGATCACGGACGCCGCGCGGGAACGATTGGACTCTACAGATTCGAAACGCTTACGCTGGCGCAGCCGCCCGGCGAGTCCATCCCAAGGCTGTTTGATCGCGCTCGATCAGATCGTGTCTGGACCGGATCCGCCCAGCAACTCGACTCACTTCTCGACCGGGCGGGGTCGAATCTGGTGGGTCGCGCCTGGCAGGAGCCTGAGGACGGTGCGTGGCATATCGCAGACACCTATCGCCCGCCGTCAGACGGCTACGACGCACTGGAAGCGGCCCCGCGAGATACGGCGTTGGCGGCACTGGCGCTGGCGAGATTCGCCTTCGCCCCAGGAGTTGATGCCCGACTTGCGGAAACGGCCAGGGCCCGGTCCGCGGATCTCATCGCTTCCACACCTAGAACCGATCCAGTCGTGCTTGCGCTCGTGGCTCACGCCGGCGATGCGCTCAGTCCCTCAGAGAAGGGCACCCTGCGTTCCATCCTTCAGGGCGAATCGGCACCACTGATCGACCGCGTGCTGGCAGCGACCGTTCTGGAACAGGATCCTCAATCAAAGGACGCCATCCTGTCGCTCATGAACACCCTCGAGTCTTGCAGTACGACCGAATTGGAAGACCTCCTTCCATGGATCGTGTGGCTCTCCGATGAACACCAGCGTCGGCTCGAACCGAAACTCATGGAGACTGTGTCAAGACTGGAGACGCGACTGCAGCCGGATGATCGCCGTCCGTGCTGCGCAGCGGTCATGCTCAGACAGGCTGCAGCTCTGCCGAGGATCGTGCCGATCACGCATCCCGCAAACGCCCAAGCCTTGTCGCTGCTCAACCGGCTCTGTGTGGACGAGTCCGCTGCTCGCTGGTTCCGCGTGCCTAAGAAGGCGTTTGGAGGCGTTCAACTGGCCCCGTGGGACGAACGAATGCCGATCTGGGCTCAGGCCATGGGAATTCTCCTGATGTGCGATACGCTGATGCAGATCACAGATGATGAGGTGACCCCATGATTCCTGCCATCACACCCATGGCGCTGACGGCCCTCCTGCTGGTGAATGGCGCCGCGCCTGACACTGACTCCCGAAACGGATTGGTCCTGGGCAAGTTGATCTACACCGATCTTGACGTTGGATTTCAGGAGCGACCTCTTTCAGAGGTCACCACATTCATTGCTGACGCTTGCGATGTGAAAATCAGACTTCTTGCCCGATCTCCCCATCGCGCCGAAGGGATCGATCGGGACACACCGATCACGCTGCCGACGGCAGTCAGGCCCGCACTCAATCTGCTCCAGGATGCCATCGAGCAGTGTGGTCAGCCGGGATCCTGCGCATGGCAACTGCGCAATGGTGTGGTGGAAGTCTCCACCAAGGAGGCGCTCTCTGCAGAACCGATGCAACTGACACGAGTGCTCCCGGTCGAGGATCTCCTGCAACCGGTTCCCGACTACAACGACCCACCCAACCTCAACCTTGGCGGTGGCACCGGAGGTGGCGGGGGAAGTGGCGGAGGTGGAGGCGGCGGACTTCAGGGTGGCGGCATGGGAATCGAGGACCTTGAGACCCGGCGGAACCGCCTGATCGAAGTCATGATCCGAAACATCGAGCCTGGGGCGTGGAAACGCTCCGGTGGTACCTGGGCGTCGATCCAACCCTACGAACGATCACTGGTCATTCGAGCGCCGCGGTGGATTCAACGGCAGGTCTTCGGGCTCCCATTCAGGATCACAATCCCGAAGGGGCGATCGACCCGTGAACTGCAGTTCATCGGATCGCAGATCAGAGTGCTGATTCCTCTGTCCGAGCGGCTGCGCGCTGAGTATGGCGATCACTCGTGACGGAGGGCCTCGATGGGATCCTGGCGGCTCGCCACGATGGCGGGGTAGATGCCAAACACCATCCCGATGCTCGCCGCCACGCCAAACGAAACAATCACAGACCATGGAGTGATCGCGGCCTCGAATGACACGGTGACCTCCAGGTGGCGCTGCACGAATGGAAGGGACAGGAGCCACGGGAGCATTCTGTCCACAGCAAGAGACAGTCCGACTCCCAACAGAATTCCCAGCACCCCTCCTGCTGCGGAAAGCGTGCCGGTCTCCACAAGAAACTGGGAGACGATGTGCCTTCGCGTCGCGCCGAGCGCTCGCCTGATTCCGATCTCTCTCGTCCGCTCAATGACCGACGCAAGCATGATGTTCATGATGCCGATGCCGCCGACCAGAAGACTGATGGCGGCAATCGCCGTCAGTAGAAGGTTCATCGCGAATGTCGTTCGCTCAACGTTTGCGAGCAGTTCCCAAGGCACGATTATGGCTACATCTCCACTGGAGGCGTGTCCGGCATCGATGACTCGGCGCACCCGCTCGGACATCGGCAGGACCTGTTCAGGCGACGGCGCCTCGATGTACATCTCGGAGAATCGAGTCTCTTCCCCCGAAAAGGACCCACTCACCCTTCGGTACACCGTGTCGCTGAACTCCATTCGACCGGTCGACAGCGGAATGTGCACGTCAAGATTGAGATCGCGTCCGACCAGCGCGCCCCCTGCTCCTCCAGAGAGGCCCACCGAGTTCATGACACCGACAACGGTGAAGACCCGATCATCGATACGAATCGACGCTCCTATGGGGCTTTCCAGCGGGAAGAACTGATCCGCTACAGCCGAGCCGATGACCGCCACACGGGAGTGCCCCTGCGCGTCCTCTGGCACGAGGTATCGACCACCCTCCTCCACACTGAGATTGAGAATGTCGAGGAGGTCCGGCGTCGTCCCGAAGACCTGACTGACCGTTCGCTTTGAACCACGTGAGACCTCCGCGCCAAAGGCCTTGAGCGGCACCATGCGGTCCGCATCGGGCAACGCCCCCTCGAGCCGATTCCAATCAGCATCTTCAAGGCCAAACTTCGCCACAAAGCTCCGCCGCTGGGTTCCGACGGATGATGATTCCGGCGGCCGCTGCGACCTGACGATGATGTTCTTGGCGCCTAGCGCCTGAATGTCTCTGATCGCAGCTCGTTTGTTCCCCTCACCGATCGCCACCATCAGGATGACGGCCGCGACGCCCAGAATGATGCCGAGACTCGTCAGCACGGACCGCAGCATGTGCAGTCGCAGATTGGAGAAGCCCAGACGGATGGTTTCGAGGAGGAATTCCATGACGGATTGCAGCAGGCCCCGCATGGTACGCTCATAACGTGCCGGACCGCGACACCATCAGAACCGTGGAAGAACGATCCTCCGAGCGGGGATGGACGTTCGTGTGCGATCTGGCGGGCACCGGAAGCGTCGAGGTCCGACTGGATTGGGCCGATTACGATCATTGGTGTCCCGACGGACGCGTCCCTCCCGAGCGCTTCGCCGCGGCCGTGCTTCGATCCATGCTTGAATACGGGGCGGTCATACCCCCGGCGTTTGACGCCGCCAGAGTTCGTCACGTGGTTCCTGACGCCGACGTCAGGGTCGTGGCTCTCGCGATGATGTGAGCGTCGTGGCGCTGCTACGCTCCTCAGGACATGTCACGCGGGATCAGTCTGGCCAACAAGTGCCTCATCCTCTTTGGTTGCGCGATCGTTGCCATTCTGGTGGGCTCGCTCCTGGTCCCATGGGTTGGCGTGCGGAGTCTCGTCCACGAGAATCAGGTGGAGATCGCCGAGCAGGTCGCCGACGCGTGGCTCGCAGGGAAGATCAAACTCGGCGGGCTCCATCAACTCCGGGCAACGGCGCTGGAGGTCGCTGGTCCTGGCGGCGGCATGCACGTTTCCTGGACGCCGACATCCGATGTGGACATCAAGTCCGAGCCTGATGCGTTCGCAAGCCGCGCGCTCGATGCCTTCGTCAACGATCCTGAGCTTCCGTGGTTCACCTCCAAGCAGATGGAGCACGGGCAGGAAGTCATCCACTTTGCAAAACCGGTGACCGCTTCCAGGCTCCGAACATTAGGCAATCCGGACATCTCGGACTTCAGCGCCGGAGTCTCGGCCCCAACGGTGACCGATCCCATTCGCGGGCTCCTCCTTGTGTCGCGAAGCACCAACTTCGGCGAGGGGCAGCTTGATCGCAGCCGCGCCGTCATCGTGCTCACCGGACTGGCCGCCGGCGTTCTGGCAGTGGTCGTGTTCTGGTTCATTCTCTTCCGCCTGATCTTCTCGCCGGTGCGCAAGCTTCGCCGCGTCGTGGATCGCGTCGGGGAAGGTGCCCTGGATGTCCGATCGGAGATCAGAACGGGCGACGAGTTCGAAGAGTTGTCCACCGGGCTCAATCACATGCTTGACAGTCTCGACGAAGCACGTTCGCGACTGGAGCAGGTCAACGAGAGCCTTGATCTCAAGGTTTCAGAGCTCGCCGAAGCGAATGTCGGCCTGTGGGAGTCCTCTCGGTTCAAGAGTGAGTTCCTCGCCAACGTCAGCCACGAGCTCAGGACACCACTCAATTCCATCATCGGTTTCGCCGACTTACTCCGCGAGGAGGTGTCAGCACATGATCACCCGGATGAGAAGCACCTTCGGTATCTCAACAACATCACGACGGGCGGTCGGTCCCTGTTGGAAATGATCAACGAGTTGTTGAGCATGGCCAAAATCGAGGCTGGCAGGATGGAAGTGGCGATCGAGCCGACCAGCGTGGCCGATCTGATCGAGGGAATCTCCCGAATCATGGCGCCGCAGGCGACAGCCAAGTCCATTCGCATTTCCACCGACGTCGAGCCATCGCTTCCGACACTGGAGACGGATCCGGGCAAGGTTCAGCAGATCCTCTACAACCTCGTTTCCAACGCAATCAAGTTCACTCCGACCGGAGGGACGGTCTCGATCGCAGGTCGGCGCATGGTGGAAGGCACGTCCATCAGCGGAATCGAGCTGGTCGTCTCTGACACCGGTCCCGGCATCCCAGTGGACATGCAGGACCTCATCTTTGAGAAGTTCAGGCAGGTGGACGCCAGCCACACCAGAGAACACGCGGGCACCGGCCTGGGGCTGGCAATCTGCAAGGAGCTGGCTGAGATGCTCCAGGCCACCATCACGCTTGATCCATCCACGCCCGGCGCCACATTCTGCTTGCGTCTCCCGGTGACGTACGAGCCGCCGAAGCCACGATCCCTTATGGATTCGGCTTGACCCAATTCCAATCTCTGGACTTGTGAAGCGCACCAGCCGCCTGCTTTATGCAGCGAAGGCAGATGCAGGCCTGATCACGCGAACCGCGCCACAGGGGATCTTCACGCTCCTCCAGACACATGGTGCATGGCACCGATGCAGGCGGAGTCAACGCGCCATCCCCATGTGCACACCACGCCTCCGCGAGACAGTCGCCACAAATCAGGCTGCCGCGATGCCCCTCTACACAGGGAATCTCCTTCGCCCACGCCGCCACCCCGCAGAAGTCACACAGGACGTCCTCGATGGCCATGTCGTCCGGATTGGCGCCTTCACGATGCACAAGGGTACTCCTGTCGCACAAGCGTCATCGCGTGGAACGGTCGTCCTTCACGGCGATACTTGCGTTCAAAATTGGTGCCGACCACTTCTCCCTCCCCTGCCGACTCAGGGGAGTCAAATGGAGTCCTCGTGAAGAGGTGCCGGTGGCGACTGGCATGCGTCTCATACCACGACCAGAGATCATCATGATCAGTCACCAGATGCAGCAAGCCACCGGGCTTCAGAATGCGGTGAAGGTGCTCCATCGTGGCTTCCTGAACGAAGCGCCGTTTGTGGTGCCGCTTCTTCGGCCACGGATCCGTGAAGTAGCAGTGCACCGTGTCCGCCACATCAGATGCGCATCGATGCTTGAGAAACTCGGCCGCATCATCTCGGAGCAACCGAACGTTTCCAAGTTGATGCCTCCTCACTCGATCCGCAGCGTACCGGAAGAACTCTCCCGACCACTCGATGCCAAGGAAGTCGGTATCCGGCTGAACCGCCGCCTGCTGAACAAGAAACGTCCCCTTGCCGGACCCAACTTCAAGTTCAAAACGTCTTCCGTCTTGCTGCCCAAACAACGCCTCAGGATGAAGCGATCGCCCCTCCCATTCCGGCAACGACTCGACCGTCAGTCCGTGCGATCCGACATCGAGCGTCCTTCCGCGTGACACTCCAAAGCTCACGGTGACGGCTCCTCATTGGGCCTCAGCCGTTCCAGGAGCCAGGTCGAGACAAGGCCATCCACATCGATCAGTTCCGACTGCATGGCCCCATCGCACCCTTCAAGGAGTCTGCCATCGAGCGATACCCCGCGGCTGGCCGCCGCGGCCTGAAGGGCCGCCAGATTGGCTGGCCCATTGAAACGGTCGTCATCGAGCCCCTGAACGGCCAGCACCTCAATGCCATCCAGGCGGGGAATCGCCACGCGGGGGTCATAGCCGATCCAATCCCGCCACTCGGGGTCCTTGGATTTCGCCACCACATCTTCAATCACGAGGGAGGCCACGTTCCCGCCGGCTGCCTCAGACCGCTGCTGAATCCAGCTCGTGGCGGCCTCTCGCAGCGCGTCATCGTTGACATCCAGCAGCGTGAACTCAAACAGCCGATCGAGCGATGCCAGGGCTGCCTCAACGCCCTCTTCATCGGCACCGGCCGCTCGCAGTCCATCTGCTTCCCGATCCAACTCGATCGCACGGCCGGACATACCCGGCGCACCGACCAGCGCAAGTGCCATCACATGACGCCCGAACGCGGCGCCATATCGGCCAACCACATTCCCCCCCTGTCCATGTCCAAGCAGCGCAATCCCATGCCGAAGAAAACGCTCATCTCCGATGAGGTACTCCATCCACCGGCGGATCGCTCGCTGCCGCGCCTTGAACGTGGTATCCGGATCATCCAGGCGCAGGGTGGCCAGTCCGTCACGAACACATCGGTCGCTGAGCACTCGCAGCGTGGGCACACCATCGGTCACACCCCCTGCTCCGGATCCGCCATCGCCAACCATGACAACAACAGGCCACGGTGGCGGACTCGATGGAGTTGTCAGCACGCCGTGAAGATCGGGCACCCCTTCGGCCTGCAGCTGCACGCGGGTCCCGGTCTGCTGGCGATTCAGTCGAACCGCAACGACCTCGGAACCACGCCCCCAAAAGGCCGAGATGTCCTCACTCGAGAGGTCAATGGCAAGCGTCACCACTCCGTTGTCGCGGGGCGACGGCAACTCCAGCAGGACCACGCCCTCGGGACCACGCCGCACCTGGATGGGATACCCGTAGACGCGGTGAGCCGGGACATCAAGCCAGCCGATGGGATCACCTTCCGACGGCCTCAGCGTGACGACCGCCTCAAGAGGATCCTCGATTCCAATCGGCAGGCGCCCGCGCAACACGGTGATGTCCCCGTGCATGGGTGGGGCTGACACGGACTCGACCAGAAACACCCCCGTTTCACCGGACCCCGTCACCACCGTCCCGGCCAAGGCGCCGTCGCGAATGCGACCTCGAAAGGTCATCGGTTCACCTGCGTGCACGTCGAACGAGAGAGCCCCACCCTGCCTGCTGGGCTGCTTCATCGACTGGGACGGCATTCCACCGAGCAGGCTGACAACCCGACCTTGAAAGGTCTCGCCCGCGTCGGTCAGCGTAAGGACAAGATCACGGGTCGGCCTTCCCGGCATCGTCCAGTGTCCCGACCACGTGGTGGCCTCCGGACCGCCAGCCGCTGGCGATGCCAGTATTGCCGCCAGACACTGCGCTTGAAACCTCATGCAGCAGAGGGTCGATCGAAATCCACCTCGGGAGCGCCGGACCAAAACTCGTCAAGGTCGTAGTACGCCCTACGAGACGGCTCAAAGAGATGAACGACGACATCGATACAGTCCACCACCATCCAGGTCGATGCCGGATCCGCATGGCTCCGGAAACGCTGCAGCCCGTAGGTCTCCCCAAGATCCTCAAGTTCAGCGCCCACTGACCGGACCTGGCGGTCACTGGTGCCTGATGCGACCACCACCCAGTCACAGACATGGCTGCGGCCTCGCACATCGAACAGTCGCACATCAGTGCAGTGGCGGTCGATCGCGGTTCGCGCTGCCTCTACCGCAAAGGCGCGAGCTCGCGCTTCTGGTGATTGCTCAGGTGAAGGCGCACCGGCCTCGGACGAGTCGTCCGCGGCCTGCGGCGTGCTGTCTTGCTGGTCTGGCATCACACTCATCCAAGCCCGAACGCAGCCTGAACGGATGGCCCGAAGTGGACCACCAGTCCGGCGAACACGACCGACACGATCGCGATCAACTTGATGAGAATGTTGAGGGACGGACCGGACGTGTCCTTGAACGGATCGCCCACGGTATCGCCGGTCACAGATGCCTTGTGGGCATCAGATCCCTTGCCACCGTGGTGGCCGGCCTCGATGTACTTCTTGGCGTTGTCCCAGGCACCACCGGCGTTGGCCATGTAGATGGCCACGGCGAAGCCGCTTGTCAGGCCGCCCACGAGCAGCCCCATCACACCGCCGACCCCGAGGATGAGGCCAACGACAATCGGCGTCACGATGGCGAGCACCGACGGGATGACCATCTCACGTTGCGCACCTGCCGTGGAGATCGACACGCACTCCTGATAGTCCGGATACTCCACACCATTAATGTCCACGCGAGTCGGCCACTTCATCGGATCGGACACGTCCTCATCCGACATGCCGTCAGCCTTGAACTTGTCTCGCATCATCGTGAACTGCCTGCGGCACTCATTCATCATGCGATAGGCGGCGCGACCCACGGCGTTCATCGTCATGGCACAGAACACGAATGCCAACATGACGCCAAGGAAGATCCCACCAAGCACTCGCGGATTCATGATGGAGATGTCATAGAAGGCTGCCATGTGCTTCAGCGTCGCGCGGCTCGCCGGCACCAGATCGAAGCTGACGTCGTTGGCGGTCACGTCGTACTCACCAGCAACACTGTCCCAGTGCGCTTGCGCGGTGACGGTCCCGCCATCGGCGAAGAGATTGCCCACACCCTTGGCGACGGCCTCAGATGACAGGAGAAGTCCACCACCGGCGGCAACATGGTCGCCGGCCTCGGCCACCATGTTGAACTCACCGTGCCCCTTGTACACCAGGTGCAGCGTGTGCTCACCCGACTTGGAGAACGTATCAGCCACGGACTGGCTTGAGAATTCAGGTGCTTCGGTGACATGAGCAGCGATAGCCGCTGGCTCATCGACACTCAGCTTCTCGATCACAGATCCCTTCACCACGATGGCATAGGCAGCGAGCAGGGCCATGGCTGTGAGCGCTGCCGAACCGATGGCGAAGCCCTTGCCCGTCGCAGCGGTCGTATTGCCGAGCGAATCGAGCATGTCGGTTCGCTCCCGAACGAAGGACGGCTGCCCTG
>CAYQJN010000014.1:0-26901 GCA_964417845.1 uncultured Isosphaeraceae bacterium | reverse complement strand
TCGAAGCCGAGGGTTGCAGGTTCGAGTCCTGCCGCGCGTGTTCGTGGGAGATGTTCGTGGGGGACGTTCGTGGGGGACGTTCGTGGGAAACGTTGATGTAGAGACCGGCTCAGACGCCGGTTCAGCTGCACGCTCCGTAGTATTCGAGCAGCAGCACCAGATCGCGCACATCCACCTCGAAGGTCTGTTCGAGATCAACGGCGAGGATCCCGTCATCACCCCAGTGATTGATGAGTTGCAGGATGTCCTCTGCCCCAACGACGCCATCGCCATTGAAGTCGCCGGCGCAGGACTGTTCCAGGACATGCACGATGCCGCCTTCGGCTTCCGCCAGCTCCATGCCGCCAACAAGAATGCGCGGCCCTGGGATGGCCACGCCCGTCCCGAGCTGGCTTCCCGCCGCCGCTGCCTCGTCGGACCAGACACGCGATAACTCGAAGACGCCCTCGTCCGCATGGTTGTATATGGCCGCGGCGCCCGCGGTCGCCTCTCCGGCGGCGCTAGGCCAGTAGTTGGAACCGACGACAAGCACGTTGTTGTCAAATGCGAGGCTGACGCCAAAACTCAGTGAAGACTCCACGACCGGAGGCGTGAGGATGTCCTGTTGCACCCATGCCCCATCCTGACGTGTGAAGATGTAGACGCCACCGGTATAGACCGGTGCCAACTCCCCCTCCACCGTGTGATAGATGGCACCAACGGCAAGCAGGTCCCCCGAGAGCATCACATCGGTGCCGAACCACATGTTGTCCGCTGGAATATCCGGAAGGACCACGGCGGACTCCACCCAGGTGCCGTCGCCTTGACGCTCGAACACATAGACAGCGCCAGCGCCAACACCGGACGCATCGGACACGATGCCACCAGCAGCAAGCTGCGATCCATCAAGCGACGTTGACCACCCGAAGTAGGTGGGGCCGTCGAGTCCGGCAGGCACGAGTGTGTGGCTCCCCGATGGCATGCCGTCGGTACCAAGATCGAAGACATGCACCGCCCCATGCAAGCTGGACTCATACGGTGCCCCGACCGCCAGTCGGGAACCGTCAAAATCCAAAGATCCACCGAAGAATCGATGCGAGGCCTCCCCTGATGCTTCGATCAAGCCAACCTCCACAATGTCACCCGAGACATCGGGCGCAAAGCAGTAGACACCCCCCACCACATCATCTCCGTCCTTCCGGAGCGGCGCTGCGACGTACGCCACGCCATCCGAGTCACCGCCGATCAACTCACCAATCTTCACTCGGTACCCGAAGGCATCGCCTTCCACGCCATCAGATGCGACGAGGTTCTGTTGCCCAGCCACCCCGCCCCAGGCACTGAACTCGATTACCTGCGCGCTCCCGGTTCCTTCCGGGGTGTAGGGATCCAGCCCCTGAATAGGCGCACCAACAATCGCGATGTTCTCGTACACATCAACGGCCTGCCCGAAGTGCCCTCCGTAGGTACTCACCGTCGGCTCAATGGACAACGTCGAAGTCCATTCATCCGCCCCCGCCCCAATCATTGATATGGCAGCACACAGGCCAAGTACCGACATCTCACTCTCCTTGAGGCTGCTGCGCCTCTGTCAGTCAGGAATCGCGCCTCCAACTCGGAGGTCTTGATGCTCGGCATGTCAGGTGATCCACCCGGATCACCTGCGTGGCCGGCCCACCATTGTGCGCCGGCCTGCCATGCGATCCAACGATCTCCGCCCCAGCCTACTCTCGATCCACCGTGCAGGACAGACAACCCGCACAGACCGATGCCCTCACTGCCCTCTGGCCTGGGCTGCCAGCGTCGCGCGGTTCCTCAGATAGTCCGCCTCGGCCTCCGCGTGGGCTGACTTGAAAGCCCCGAACTGAAGCTCGACCGCCTCCTTGGCCTCTGTACCAGTTCGGCCCCATGAGGGATGCTCGAGAATCTGCTCCAGATCCATGGCCATCACCAGTGCGACGAAGTCGGCATCCACGATTGGCTCTCCGGCCGCGACGGCCACCAGATCAAGCCCTCGGAGCTCCCCACGAAGCCTCCACCGCATCGCGGCCTGATCATCGTCATCACCGAAGAGCAGCAGCGCCGCCCGCGTCTGAGATCGCCGCGCCTCGACCTCCGACTCAAGCGCCTCGGCCCGCTCGCGCGCACGCCGCCCGCCCTCGGACTCGGAAGGCGTGCTGGGCGGCTCGAACGGTGGTGGGCTGACCTTCGCTCCACGCTTGACCATGCGGGCATACCACCCGGCCAGTCGCCAGGCGTCCCGAAGCCGGCGCATCGCGGTTGGTGTCGTGCTGTCGTGCCCATGCACCGCTGCGTTTCCATCACGCCGAATGGCGTGCATGCCGTCGGCTTCCCGCCGCCCAAGAAGCCCACTTCGCTGCAGCGACCGAAGCATGACACTGAGGTCGGCATCGACGAGATGGGGCGCCTGAAGTTCGACCAGCGTTCGCGCCATCGTCTCCACCATCAGGCGCATCTTGAAGAGCGCCGAATCGGGATCGCTGTGTACATACGCCTCGGCCTGCTGCGCCAGGTGGGCGACTCGATCGTCATACGCCGCCAGGAAGTCGAAGTTGCCGGCGTGATCAGCCACCGATGGCCTCCTGTTCATGGGGAAGCATCGAGGCCACCACCCGGGCATTGACGCAGCACCGCTGGAAGCGGTCTTCATTCATTTCCATGGACGAGGCGAGCATGGAAGCCCATCGAACCTGCAGTGGTTGCATGCTGGCAGCGGCATACGCAATCATCATCACCCCGGTCATGACCTGATCCGCGGTGCCTCGAGGCAACTCCCCAGCCATCGCCATGCAATCGATCAACGTCTGCGCCTGCATATGGCTTGGTGCCTTCGCGGCAATGCATGTCTCCTCATCAAGTCCCAGAATGGCTCGTGCAAAGAGGCCCGCCGCGGCTTCCTCAGCCAGCGTCGGCTCGTCCCCCCCACAGGCCATCGCCCGGGCCGCCAGAAACCAGACGGTGGCCAGATCGAGATCCTTCATACGGGCGCCTTCAGAAGTTCAGCCAGTGAGGCGGCGCCCAAGGTGGTCAGACAGGACACGATCAGATCGGCCGACGCCAACGCTTCGGTGGTTCGCCCTTTGGAGACCAGCCCGACGGATCCCATACCGGCCCGACACGCCGCTTCGACCCCCGCGGCTGCGTCTTCGATGACCACACACGCCTCCGGCGGTAGATTCAACTTCGACGCAGCGAGCAGAAACACGTCAGGCTCGGGCTTCCCCCGCGCCACATCGCAGCCGCACGCAATGGCATCAAACTCCAGACCTCGCGTCTGAAAGCGCTCCGTCGCATACCGAATGTTCTCGCGCGGCGCCGAGGAGCCGATGGCCAGCCGCCACCCCGCGGCCTTGAGGTCGGTGGCCAGCGTGATCGCGCCGGGCATGTCGGGGAAGCCCTCTTCCAGGTGTCTGCGAAAGAGTGTTTCTTTCTCTTCGGCCAGTCGAGCCATGTCAACCGCGATCGGGGCCGGCAGGCCGGCCATCTGGTGGAGCTCCATCAGAATGGGCTCGTTTTTCAGGCCGAACTGGCGCTGAAAAATCGCTTCTTCGAGCTCGACGCCAAGGGACTCGGCCATGCTCGTCCACGCCTTGAAATGGGCGTCGTAACTGTCGATCAACGTCCCATCGAGATCGAAGATCACGCCTGGCATGCGTCGTCCGCCCCATCGGCCTGCGCGCACGCCACGGCGATGTCGTCGAGATCCCGCAGAAGCATTTTCTTCGTGCTGCCCATGGCAAGTTTCGCCAGTGGCTTCATCATCTTCGCGAAGAGATTTGTCGGTGTCGTCACCATGGACATGCTCAGCAGCGTGGCATCTTCTCCGTCCGGTTCACATCGGAGTTCACTGCGAAAGTGCGCCCCACACGAGTCGGCCTCAACCACATATCGAAGGGGTGGTTCAAACTCGGTGATCTCCATCTCCTCGGTGCTCTCACGCTTGAAGATCTCGCGGGTCTCCCGCCACTGCGTCCCCAACCCGACCGGGCCGCCCCCGAGGACCTCGATCTTCGTGATCGCCGCAATGCGATCAACCGAGCCTTCCAGATCGGTGATGATGTCCCAGACGCGCTGCTGGGGTGCCTGAATACGACGCGAAACGGTCAACTCAAGATCTGCCATGCGAGAAAGGCTATCAGGCTACGCGTGCAAGAGAGATCCTCGCACCTGGCGCACACCTGTGAGCGCGGCCCATTCATCGACCTGCGACGTGCGAGAAGACAGGCGCGCCGCCACCGGCCCCGGTTCGGCCATCTTTCTCGCCCACCGGTTCCTCACCCCAGGCAAACGCCTGCTGGCAGGCGCCATGCCAGCGTGTCCTCGTCCCGGACACCGCAATGCCACGAAGGATGCGATCGTGATCCCGGGCCCGCGGCGACAGGATGGGCGCCTTTCTCCTGACGGCCACGCCTCCCGATGCCGTCGCCTCCAGCAAGCCCCAGCCCTGCGGGATGTCCCGCTCCCGCAGAAGCCCCACGGGCGCTGCGACATACAACTGGTCCGCCACATGCCACCAGGCCATCTTCGCGAACTTGCTGCGGCCAGCGAGCCGCCGCTCGATGGCCACCAACTCAATCTGCAGCCTGCGAATACGAGCCGGCATGTCATCCAGCGCGGTCCCCCTTACATCAAACAGAGACGGCGCCCGAGCCGGACGACTCCTCCGACGAGGCCCGCGCGGCACGTCGAACGCATCGAGTTCCTTCATGATGGCCGCCCGGCGCCCAAGGAGCGCGCCGGCCGCGCCGCTGTCCCGTCGAAAGTCCGCCGCAGTCACTTTGCACTCGATGAGGATGGTCCGGACCGCAGACCGAAGCGGCACGCCCCCCGGCCCGAGCCTGCGGTCGGTCCACCCGGCGACATCCGCCCGGAATCCCCCGGCCGCAATCGACACTTCATCACCCACAGCCACCCAGGCGCGGCTTCTCAGCCAGCCGGACACCCGATACTTGAGGGCACGGTGCGCCTTCGACTCTGCCATCAGATCCTCCCTCCGCACTTCGACCAACACCCCCGCCCGCGACCAATACACTGCCCCGATGACCACCTCGCTCGCTATCGCACTGATCAGAGACGTGTTCCACGGCCCAGACGCCGAAGCCCGGCTCCGAGAGACCCTGACTGAGGCACGCGATCTCGGCGCGGCGCTCGCCGTCCTCCCGGAACTGGCCGTACTCCCCTGGGTTCCAGCCACCCGCACAGCCCGCGACGAGGACGCCGAGCCACCACACGGCCCGCGGCACCAGATGCAATCGTCGGTCGCCCATGATGTCGGCATCGGGCTCCTTGGCGGCGCGATCGTGCGCGATGAGGCACACCGTCGCTTCAACACCGCGCTTCTGTTCGGTCCGGACGGAACCTGCCTGCACGCCTACCGCAAGATTCACATCCCGGATGAGCCGGGGTTTTGGGAGGCAGACCATTACGAGGCCGACGACACGATTCCGCGGCCGGTGGACGCGTTTGGAATGCGGCTGGGCTTTCAGATCTGCAGCGACAACAACCGGCCCTTCGGCAGCCACATTTTGGGTGCGCAGGGGGCCGATGCGATTTTGGTGCCCAGGTCCACCGAAACCGCCACCTATGTGAAGTGGCGTCCAATCTTTCAGGCCAACGCGCTGACCAGCGGTGCCTGGGTGTTGTCCGTCAACCGACCGGGCCCCGAGGATGGCGTCCCGATTGGTGGACCGAGCATCGCGGTGGCACCCGACGGTGAAGTCGTGTTGGAGACCGAAGACCGCATCGGGCTGGTCACCATCGATCGAGACCGCGTCGAGCAGGCCAGATCCGATTACCCCGGTTACCTCGCCTTCCCCTCCGATCTCTATGCCCGCGCCTGGGCCACCGTGCCACCTCGCGCGGCCCATCAGCCGATTCCGCAACCATCATCCTGTGGATGTTGCCAAGGAGACACGCCATGACCCGAATCACCGACCAGGCTGCGCGAATCGATGCGCTGGAGGGCGAGCTTCGAAGGACCCAGGCGTCGCTTCGCCGAACCAACGTGCTGGCACTCACCATGCTCGGTGTGGGTGGTGTGCTGGCGCTGACGGCGGCCTCTGACATCACACGGGTTGACACGATCAGGGCCCATCAACTGGAAATCATCGACGAGGCAGGCCACATCGTGCTGGCCGCCACCGCCGACGACCAAGGCGGAAGACTGGACCTGTGGTCTCCAGAGGGGGCCAACGTCACGCGCCTGAGTGTCAATGGCAGTGGCGGCGATATCGCCGTCTGGAACGCCGCCGGCGACACCGTGGCGGGATTGTGGGCCACCGAGCCGGGCGGCGCCATGGGCACCTGGACGAATGGCGGTATGAAGTCCGTCAGCATCGCATCAGACGCGGACGGCGGACGATTCTCGATTCACAATACAGATGAGCAGGAAAGCGTTCGCATCAGCAGCACCGACTTGCAACTGCTCGACCCTTCCGGAACAGAACGCACCGTCATGCAGCCCGGCTCCACCGCGATGCACGGACAGAACGGTGAACCTCGGATCGTGATGGCTGCGGGCACCGCCGCGCCCAGCTTGACACTCACCCACGCCGACGGCGGCGTGGTTTCGGCCTCCATCGACGCATCGGGTGGACGGATCGATCTCGGTTCGACCGATGCCCGCCAGCGACTCGACCGGACGGGGATGTACATCACCGATGGTGAGGTCCACGCGAGCATGAGACTCACCGGAGGAACCGCGTCGATCCACACGCCTGCGCAGGTGCTTCGACTCGATGAACACGCGCTCACGCTGACACGCGGGGAAGACAATCTGCTCCGTGTCGCCTCGTCCGATGGTCACGGCACACTTCTTCTCCGTGGCGCTCATGGCCAGGTGGAGTTGCAGGCCGGGCTCGCGTCCAGCGTGGCGGTGTCCGGCCAGGACGCCGAACTGATGCTCTCCGGCGACGAGACCGAGTCCGTCACACTGGCAAGCGGCGCCACGCAACCAGTCCTGCAGACCAGCGACGAAGCGATTGCGCTCCATGCCCTGAAGGGCGCAGGACGTCTCATGCTGGGCGGTGGAGAGTCCGGCCGCGTGCGCCTCACCGGCGGCGCGGATGGCGCTGCAGCGTCGGTCGACGTGCTCGCGCCAGGCGGCACCCGGCTCGCCACGCTCTCGACAACGTCGGAGGGCCATGGGCTGGTGGCCGCCAGCGACCAGAAGGGACGACCCGTCGCGCTCCTGCACGCCACCAAGGAAGGATCCGGACGCCTGGCGGTCATGACGCCCGGCGGCGCTGCTGTGGCATCCGCTGCGGCCGACGGAACGCCCGAAGTGGCGCTGCAGTCGACTGATCACCGCACGCTCGCGGCGATGGCGGCAACGAAACGAGGCGGTGCCATCAACCTCATGAATGCTGCCGGAACACCCGTGGTCCTTGCCGGCATCACGGCCGATGGCCCGGGCGGCGCTGCCGCGTTTCAGAATGGGACCGGGCAGACGGTCGTGGCGGCAGGCAGCACGCCGTCCAACAGGGGACGCATTGTGGTTGAGGGCGATCCGCCGAGCGAGTGATCCCTACACGATGTCGACGTGCACTTCACCAGAGTCGGCCACACGGGCGATGCCCAGCTCAGTCAGGGCCGCCAGCGCCGCATCCTGCTCCGCCCGCTTCTTGTTAGGTCCCCATCGGCCATCGAACGATCGTCCCCCGATCGCCACGCCAACCTCAAAGCACTTGGCGTGATCCGGCCCCTTCTCGTCGAGCACGCTGTAGATCGGTGTGGATGCGAACATCTGCTGGGCCACCTGCTGCAGGACGCTCTTGAAGTTGTGGTGATGCCCTGACTCGACTGCCTTGGCGATGCGATCCCGCAACGCGGTGAGGATGAAGTCCTCCGCAACACCGAGACCTCCATCTACGTAGAGCGCGCCGATGATCGACTCCCACACCGCCGCCGCCACCGACGAAGGTAGTTCGCGCGCCGTTGCCATCCCCTTCCCGAGCACCAGCAACTCATCCAGTCCAAGCCGCTTCGCCTCCTCGGCGCACACCCGCCGACTCACGACGGCCGACTTGACCTTGGTCATTTCGCCCTCGAGCAGGTCGGGAAAGGTCCGATGGAGGTACTCGCACACCACCAGTCCCAGCACCGCGTCGCCCAGAAACTCCAGCCGCTCGTTGCTCTCATGCCTGGTGGCGGCCGTCGATGCATGCGTGAGCGCGCGATTGAGGATCGCACGGTCCTCAAAGTCGTACTCAAGGAGGTCCTCAGCCTGGCTGAGCGTGGTGTCATCCATCGAGAATGGTGGCCCTCGCTGGCCCGGAAACGGCGGTGTCGGGGCCACAGAGCGTCTCACGCCACGGCGTGAGGCCCTCATGGGCTCCTTGGCAGTGAAGACACGGCGTCCCCACCCACAGACGCCACGCGAGGACGGGGAGGCCCCCAGAGAGGCCGTCCCGCCCGCCCGCGGCGTTCTCACTCTACCACCCAATCCCATCACTTGGAAGAACTGATTTGACTTGCTAGACTGCTCGATTCCCCGCGAGCCCGGCTCGCCCTGCCCCCTTTGATGAGGACCTGACCCGATGGCCATGCACTACCCCCGCCGCGTGAGCAAGATCAAGCGTGCCCGGCAATTCGGTTTCAGGGCCCGCATGAAGACCAAGGCCGGCCGCAAGATGATCAATCGCAAGCGGGCCATGGGACGCCGCCTCACGCCTGATATGTGATCGGCCCCGCCCGTCAGGAATCCATGGCCTCGACGGCAAGCACCACGGCTTCCAACACCTCTTCCAGCGACCCCCCCCCGTCGACGACTACGTCGGCTGCTGCCTCATACGCATCGGCTCGCGCCGCCGCCATGGCGACTGCTTCGCTGGCCACCTCATCTCCGGTCAGCGACGGGCGATCCCCCTCGTCGAGCGTCAAACGGCGGGCCAGTTCCCGGCCATCGCACTTCAGCCAGATCGTGTGAATGCGACCTTCCTGGCGAGCTGCCCGCAGGACATACCGAACGGGATCGACGCACGGCACACCGCCTCCGGTCGCCAGCACGACACCCGGAGTGTCAAGCACTGCCGCAAGCGCCTGGGCCTCGGCCTGTCGCCACGCCGCCTCACCGCTCCTCGCAAAGACGTCGCGAATCGTTGAGGCCCCCGTCAATGCCAGCGCACGCTCATCGAGATCGACGAATGGACGTCCCAGCGACTCAGCCAACCGCGCCCCGATCGTGGACTTGCCGCTTCCCCGTCCGCCAATGAGCGCGATCACGGATGCCATGCAGAGACTCCGAAGCCGTGGGTGCGATACCCTCTCGCCACCGTTGCGGCCACAACGCCATGTCCGTGCAACGGCAGGCTCATCATACGGTGCGCGGGCATCACCCCCGCGCGGAGGAAGTCCGTCCACGTGAACACACCGCTTGGAATCATCGACGCCATCGTGCTCGGCGTGGTGGAAGGCGTCACGGAGTACCTCCCGGTCAGTTCCACCGGCCACCTGATCCTCGCGTCGTCCCTGCTCGGGCTCGACTCCCCGGAGGACATCCGTCGGCATGTGAGCGCCCTCCTCATCATCATTCAGGGAGGCGCCATTCTGGCGGTGCTAGGCCTCTATCGGAGGGCCGTCGGTCGAATGCTCATGGGGCTGGCAGGGCGAGATCCGGCCGGACTCAAACTGCTGCGAAACATCGCCATCGCCTTTCTCCCCGCCATGGTGCTCGGACCGCTGCTCGACGACTGGATCGAAGCGCGTCTCTTCAGCACCGGTCCGGTCCTCCTGGCGCTGAGTGTCGGCGGCGTCGTCATGATTCTGATGGATCGCCGCCCCAAGGATCGCTCAGCTCCTGAGCGGGAGATGACCGGAGCGGATCTCACCCTGGTGCAGGCGTTCCAGATCGGGCTGCTGCAGTGCGTCGCCATGTGGCCAGGCACGAGCCGCTCGATGGTGACCATCATCGGAGGCATGCTGGTCGGACTGCGGCCCGCTCGCGCTGCCGAGTTCTCATTCCTGCTCGGGCTCCCGACGCTCGGCGGTGCGACGGTCTACAAACTGCTCGGCAACCTCACAGAAGAGGGCCCCAACCTCTTTGCAGTGCTTGGCTGGTTGCCCGTCGTCATCGGGCTGGTCGTTGCCACCGTGTCCGCCGCGCTGGCCGTGAAATGGCTTGTGACGTATCTGACCAATCACGGGCTCGCCGTTTTCGGCTGGTACCGAATCGGGTTGACGGTCGTCATCCTCGGACTGGTGCTGGGCGGTGTCGTCTCGATCAACCCGGAGCCAGGTGATCAGTCGTCTTCGGAGGCACCAGCCACGGCATTGGCGTCCATGCGTTTCACGCCTGCTGGCCCTGCATGGAGCGTCACCCACGCACCAGAGGTGTCGCGGCCCACCGCAATCACGGCCTCGGCACCAGCCACGTCTTCCACACGAAGCGGCAAAACCGACTGAAACGGCTCCTCTGGCCCGACGGGCACCCAGTCATCGGCGGCCTGTCGCGCCAGCACATATCTCACGGTGCCCTCGCTTGGACGGATCGTGACCTGCCAGGCAAACCGCTCACCGCCAATCGTCTGCACCGGCTGCTCGATCGCAGAAACCGGCCTGGGCCACAGCGTGCCGCCCAGCGCCCACGCCAGAAGCGCAGCCATGGTGATAAAGACGGCAATCTTGATGATGAGGCTTCGCAGCCCCAACGCGACCTGTCCCATGCGCACAAGGTAGCAGCCTCGACCGGCTGATCCGCCACCGCCGGGCCTCGGTCATTCCGAGGGGAGTTCCGTGCTCAGCCGCGCCTCATCCCAGACTTCAATCCCGAGGGCCTCGGCCTTCTCCAGTTTCGATCCGGCCTTCTCGCCCGCAATCACCAGATCGGTCCTGGCACTGACCGAGCCGCTCACGGTGGCACCGAGCGACTCGAGCAGTTCCGTCAGGGCACGTCTGCCGAAGTTGGTGAGTGTGCCGGTCAGCACCACGCGCCTGCCGTCCCAGCCTGTAGCCTCCGCGCTCCGACCAGCCGACATGCTCGTGAGCTCCACCCCGGCATCCCGAAGGCCCGCGAAGACCTCCTTCCCCACGCTTGAGTGCAGGAAGTCGTAGAGGATGCGCGCCGTAATCTCGCCGAAGTCCGGAAGGGCCTGCAGCGCTGCCTCGTTCGCCTCGACGATCGCGTCGAGATCGGCAAAGTGCTCGGCAAGCGTCCTGGCGGCCGACCTTCCGATCTGACGAATGCCAACCGCGGCCAGAACGCGGGCGAGGCCTCGGCTCCGGCTCCCCTCGATGGCGGCCACGAGTTTGGCGGCCGATGTTTCGGCAAAGCGATCCAGTGGCTCCAGATCGCTCGGACGCAATCGATACAGGTCCGCGAAGTGTGCCACCAGTCCGGCATCAACCAGAACATCCACCACCTTCTCGCCGAGACCGTCAATGTCCATCTGCCCTCGACCTGCAAACCACGCGATGCGCTCCCGCAACTGCGCGGGGCACTCCGGGTTCATGCAGAATCGCCGCGGCCCCTCCGGCTCCACCGGGCCGGCGCACGCAGGGCACTTCATGGGCGGCTCGATCTCAACCTCTTCGCCGCACCTGGCGTCCTTCACCACCGCCACCACCTGCGGAATGATCTCGCCTGCCTTCTCAACGATGATGGTGTCACCGACGCGGATGTCCTTTCGCCGAATCTCCTCAATGTTGTGGAGAGTCGAGTGCGTCACGGTGGTCCCGGCCAGATGCACAGGTGCCATGGTGGCGCGGGGCGTCAGTGTGCCGTTGCGCCCCACCTGCCAGTCAACACGCTCCAGCCGCGTGGTCCCTTGCTCGGCGGGATACTTGAAGGCGATACACCAACGAGGCGCCTTCGCCGTGGCACCAAGTGTCTGCTGTTGCCCGAACGCGTCGACGCGAATCACCATGCCATCTACGCCATACCCAAGGTCCGCTCGAGCGATCCCGAACTCCTCGATGTAGGAAATCACATCGTCGATGGTCACGCACACGCGGCGCTGCTCGCTGACAGGAACTCCCAACGCTTCCACATAGGAGAGAAACTCGTCGTAACCCGCGGCGTCCACGCCAGCGACCTCCCCGCGGCCATGGCAGCGAAATGAGAGCCGCCGCGCCGCCACGATGTTGGTGTCGAGCGACTTGAGCGTGCCCGCGGTGAGATTCCTCGCATTGGCGTACAGCGGAGCGCCTTTGGCTTCCTGCTGCTCGTTGACCGCATTGAACACGTCATTGGGCATGAAGATCTCACCCCGCACTTCCAGCGTCTCCGGCGCACTTCCTTCAAGTCGAACAGGCACATCTCGAATGCGTCGCACCTGCGCGGTGATGTCATCGCCACGAACTCCGTCCCCGCGGGTCACGGCCCGCACGAGCCGCCCCTGTTCGAATCGAATCGAGATCGCCACCCCGTCAATCTTCGGATCGCATGTCAGCAGAGGGCGATCATCCCGCCCACCAGACACCCGCTCATACCAGGCCCTGACATCATCAAGCGTGTAGGTGTTGTCGATCGACTGCATGGGAACGACGTGCGCCACCGATGTGAACTCGGTGAGCACACCACCACCGACCACGCGGGTTGGCGATTGGTCATCCCAGGCTTCCGGATGCGCCGCTTCCAGTCGTTCCAGTTCTTCCAGCAGCTCGTCAAACTCGCGGTCCGACATGATCGGTTCGGCGTGTTCGTAGTACGCCTCATTCGCGCGGCGGAGGAGGCTTCGCAAGGTGCTGATTCGTTCAAGGTCGGTAGCCGAGCCCATGCCAGAATGCTACCCGCACGGATAGCATGGCCGGCATGCGCCAGCACCGACGCCTCGCTCTCTTCGCACTGTCTCTCCTCGCCTTCACGCCCCCGCTCACGGCGGGTCTGCAGACCGACATTGAGGCGGCCATCCACGCATCGGGCCTCTCCACTCGGCAGGTTTCGGTCGCGGTTCGACGATGCGGGCACGATCGCCTGGTCGCCGGAGTGGCCGCCTCGACTCCTCGCATGCCCGCAAGCAACCAGAAGGTCCTCTCGTCGGGTCTCGCCGCGCGTGTGCTCGGCCCCGAGTTTCGGTTTGAGACCAGGCTCCTGCAACGTGGGGAGGACCTACTTGTCGCGGGCGATGGTGACCCGGCACTTGGAGACGACGAACTCCTTCAGCAGATGCAACTTCCTGGCGGCGGGGAGGTCACCGCCGTCACCCTGCTCGATCTCTGGGCCGCGGCGGCCAGGGAAGCAGGCGTCACGCACGTGCGGACATTGATCGTCGACGATCGGGTCTTCGACCGCGACTGGAGGCCCGAAGGCTGGCCCTCTGATCAGATCCAGCGTTGGTACTGCGCCCCTGTTGCGGGGCTGAATTTCAGTTGCAACACGATGTCTTTTCGCCCCACACCTGCATCCGGCGGCGTCGACGTATCTGATGCGTGGCCGCCTTGGGGGGACCTCCGGATCGACAATGATCTCAAACGCGGACAGCGCGGCACCGCCAAACATGTCATCCATGGAAGCAGCACGCCGGATGGCAGGACCATTCGACTCACGGGCACGGTGACCCAGCCGACAGTCGCGCCTGTCGAGATCAACGTGGAGAATCCACCACTTCGATTCGGCCACATGCTGGCAGCGCGGCTGCGCCTGATCGGGATCACTGTGGACGCCGTCCGTCTGGCCGATGCAGACGATCCTCCTTCGGTCGGTCGGGACATCGCCCCGCCAATTGTCACGCCCATCTCCCGCGTACTCGATCGATGTAATCAGAACAGTTACAACCTCTACGCGGAGGCCCTGCTCAAACGATCGGCTCACCACATCAGCGGACGCCCGGCGACGTGGACTGACGCGCAGCGGCTGCTCACCAGATCCGTTGAACAGGTCGCCGGGGAGGACACTGGACTGCACGTCGAAGACGGAAGTGGAATGAGCCGCCTCAATGCCATCTCAACCCGATCCATGACGGCGTGGCTCTGTGACTTCGATCCCGACGTACCAGCAGACGCCGCCTTCATCTCTTCGCTTCCCGAACCAGGCACCGGCAGTCTCCGATCTCGGTTCAGGAACACCGACCTGCACGGCGCATCACTGATCGCAAAAACCGGCTACATCCGCGGCGTGTACGCCCTGAGCGGATACATCACCTGCCCTGACGGCACCCGCTTTGCTTTCAGCATCCTGATCAACGGAACCGGAAAGGGCACCTCTGCCAAGCGGCTTCACGAGACCATCGTCTCATTGATCGCCCGATCCGGCTGCTCGCAGTGACTCGATCTCCGACACGATGTGTGTCCACTCTCCAGGCGTGTAACCGTCGATCCGCATTCGAACGATGCCGTGCTGATCGATGACATACGTCACGGGGATTCCATTGATTCCCCAAACGGATGGCAAGTCAAGTTTGCCAGCCAGCAGCGTTGGAAACTGCACTGGCTGATCGCCCCAGAAGGCCACCAGCTTCTGGGCCGAGGCACCGTCCAACACATTGACACCAAAGACCTGCGTCCCGGAGGCGTTCTCTCCAGTGGCCTCGAAGACCTTCTGAATCTCCGGAAGGCCAGCCTTGCATGGGGTGCACCACGTCGCCCAGAAGTCAAGCACGACGACCTGTCCTCGCAACGACGAGAGCGTCACCCTGGCTCCCGACGACGATGTCAGCGTGAAGTCAGGTGCAGCATCGCCTGCCTTGATCGCCGTCGACTCCTTGACTTCCGCGGTGAGCGCGGCGACCGAGTTGACCACCTGCCGAGTTCCTACCTCAATCGGTTCGACTGGCGTGTGATCCATGACGCGACTGGTCACCGTCAGTTGTCGGCTCACGGACCCGTCGATTGGGTCCACCCGCGCGTCACGAAACTGTCTTGATTCCGCGTCAACGGTGATCACGGCTGTTCCACTGGCTGACTCCAGCACAACGGACTCCGAACCACCCTGCCGGGCTTGATCCACGGGCAAGGGCGACTCGAGGAGACCGCCACAGAGTGCATCGATCCACGCATGTTGCTCGTCCGTCAACAGCATCACCAGCAGCGGCATGGGCGGCTCCGCCTCACCCAGCACGTCTTCCACGGCGTACAGCACCCTGGCGGTCACAGGGACATCGACCACGCGATCCTCAACGGCCTCCAGCGATGCGCGAAGCCGGCCGTCGGCCAGCGTCATTCGAAACCCAGGCATTGTCCACGAAAAACGATCGGGCGCTTCGACAATCAACTGTTCCGCCCGGGTGTACAGCTCACCTCCGACGATGAGTGTGGTCTCAGCGTCCACCACCGCCGGCAGTCCGTTTCGCCACGCCGATCGCATCTCGTCAATCACCTGCACTGCAGCGGGATCTGCAGATACTTCGACTGGAGGGCTCGAAGGCTGGGGCGCTGGCACAGATGAAGGCGCCTCTTCACAGGCAATCACAGTGCCACACGCCATCACGGCCAGCAATCGGTGCAGAAACACGTTCATAACGACTCGTCCATTCTCGGTCCGTGCAGGCCGCCATCTTCCTGGAGGCCGATTCTACGGATTGGTCTGCATCGCGATTCGACCGCCCCATGCGCGTCGATGTCAGCCGCCAGCAGTGTCCGCATACACTGCGCGAAGATCGGGTGAATGCGATCCGGATCAAGCTCCACGAGTGGAAGCAACACAAACGCCCGTTCGTGCAGCCGCGGATGGGGCACCGTGAGATCGGCGCTGTCAATGATGTCTTCTCCCCACAGGAGAAGATCAAGATCAATCGTTCGAGGACCGAATCGGATCTCGGACGTGCGGTCGCGCCCCATGCCACATTCAATCTCCAGCAGCGCCCGCATGCACGCGCCGGGATCGATGGTCGCGTCCACCAGTGCCGCCGCGTTGACGTAGTCAGGCTGGTCCGTCACACCGACGGGATCACTCTCGATCAACGTGCTGATGCGAACCACGGAGAGTCCGTCGACTCCATCGATGCGATCGATCGCTTCAAAGACGGCGGCCACTCGGTCACCAAGATTGGACCCCAGGCCAATCAGGACGGATGTGCTCATGTCGACCGCTCCCATGGCAGTGGAGCCTGCACGTCGCGTGCGCAATGCCACACCCATGCCATCGCCGCCAGCACCGTTCCGCTGCGGACCTGATCGCGACTTCCCGGCACGCGAATCTCGCGGGCCTGCACGCAGCATCCGTCGTCCAGACCAAGCCAGACGGTTCCACAAGGCTTCTCACGTGTCCCCCCCGTGGGGCCAGCCACGCCTGTCACCGAAATGGCCACCGAGGCATCGAGCGCTGACCGCGCACCGCTGGCCATGGCCTCCGCCACCTCATGACTGACGGCCCCGACGCCGTCAGGAGCCAGCAGGTCCTCGGACACGCTCAGGAGCGAGGTCTTCGCCGCATTCGCGTAGGCCTGAATGCCTCCGAGATACCAACCGCTACTTCCCGGTTCAGCAGTGATGGCAGCGCCGATTCCTCCCCCCGTGCACGACTCAGCCGTCGCCAGCGTCCACCCGCGATCGAGGAGCGATTGTCCGAGAGCCGCGGCAAGCGTGCTGGCCCCGCGTGGCAGCGCTGCCGCGCCGAGCCGCTGGCGAATCCTGTCCCCGGCCGATCTCATCTCCGCGGCCGTCACATCGCCGTCGCAGTCTTCCAGCGCAATTCGGACGAGCCCCTGTCCGACACGAATGCCCGGCCTTGGCCGCCGATCCCGGTCCAGCAAGTCGCCGAGCAGATCAGCAACCGCCACCTCTGTCCTGCCGGCGATCAGAATCTCTTCGGTCGGCTGGCGGGCGTCGCCGTTCCCCCCACCCAGATGCGGCTGCACTGCTGAGGTGAACATTGGCTGTAACTCAGCCGGCGGCCCGGGCAGCATGTACACCGTGGTCCCCTGAACCTGCAGCCGAATACCCGGCGCCGTTCCGGCGGAATTCTCCAGGAATGTCGCCGACGCCGGCCTGCGGGCCACCAGCCGGCGTGCTTCACTGCCGGGGAGGCCTCGTTCGCGGCACCACCCCTGCACGCCTTCCAGGGCGCCGGCGTCCTCCTCCAGTGGTTCCTCGAGCAACTCCGCCGCCGCCCACCTGGTGCGATCGTCCTCGGTCGGCCCCAGTCCGCCACAGCACACCACCAGGTCGACATCAACACACACCTCGCGTATGGCGGCCGACACCGCGGATTCGTCATCGCCCACCGTGCGGCGTTCGATCACGCCGACGCCTGCCTCCGCCATGCGGCGGCTCATCCAGGTGGCATTGGAGTCGTGAATCCGCCCCCCCAGAAGCTCGTCACCGATCGACACGATGGCGGCCTTCACGGCGTTGTCGACCGCTCAATGATGCGATCGAACCGGTCGCGGAAAAAGTCGCCACTCATGCGACGGAAGGCGGTCCCCGGATCGGCTTCGTGGTCCCACCGCCCACCCTCGCCCCACCCGCCTCGAAGCCATCCTCGCTTCACGGCATTCCGGCCCTCCGGGGTGTCCAGAGACCAGACCTGCCCATCCGGTGCCGTCACTTCGGGCATGGCGTCGAAGTTGCTGATCATCGCTGCCAGCTCGGGGTCATGGACATCAGCCGCGGAGACGATGCCGGAGGCCTCGGCGGGGTAGGACGGGTGTGTCACGATGGCCTCCCACGCTCGGGCCAACCTTGACCGCTCGTCCATCGCCATCGCCTGCATGAGTGGCGCGATGAACGCCCGCATCGCTCGGTCCGGATGCTCCGGCGCAGCTGCATTGGCGAACGGATCCACCTGATCCATGAACTGTCCAAAGTGCTCCCGGTACATCGAATCGCGAATGGGAAGTCGACGGAGCGCGAATCGCTCCGGACCGAGCGCACCGTCCGGTCGATCGGCGGGTGAAAACTGCCACAAGGCCTGTCCGTCTTCGGACAGTGTGAACTCGATGAACCGCGCCGAGAGTTCTGCGTCAGGTGGGTTGCTGAGCATCGAAATGGGATCAGGGTCAAGCGTGGTCTGCCCGGGAGGGTCGACATAGACCAACCGATCCACAGCACCATTATCCGCGAGTGCCTGTTGCTGATACCGACCGAAGAAGTCAATGCACACACCCATGGCGGCGTCGCCGATGGCCACATCGGTTGGTCCGCGAAGACTCGATGCCGAGAACGTGCGGGCGTTGGCCGCCGCCCTTCGGAGGATCTGCCAACCTGGCGTCCAGCCCAGCCGCTTGAGGATGGTCTCGAAGGCGGTCGTCACGGAGCCGGATTGTCCGGGGTTGACCATCGAAACCGCATTGCGAAGTGCCGGATCGGCGAGGTCCTCCCAGGCATCAGGGACACTGAGGGATCTTCGGCGGAGCTCGTCCTGATTCGCCACGATGCCGAAGCTGGAGAGTGCTGTGCCGAACCACTGCCCTCCATCATCCCAGAGCGGTGTGCCCGCCACTTCAGCGCGGCCGTACAGCGCCGGTAACACTGACAGGTCAAGCGGCGGGACATCCGTGACGTCCGCCCGCGCGTCAATGGTGAAACGACCATCGTCGCCTTGATCGATCGTGGCGTGCACCACGCCTGCCGAGACGTCTGCCGGCCACGGACCTTCCTCAGGCCACACACCATTGACGCCCTCCACCCAGGATCGAGCCTCGGACTCACGAAACCCACGCAAAGCCAGGCTCACGCCCCGCTTCAACACACCATGCTCGTAGGACCCCCCACCGAAGACCAGGTCGGCATCACCACCCGGTTGATGGCCCTGTTCCAACGCGGCGGCCCACTGCGCCTGCAACATCCGCCGAATCTCGCTGGTCCCACCCGGGACGCTCCACACGACATCGACGGCCTCGCCGTAGACACGCTCATGCCACGACTCGAACGCATGCTCGAACTCGTATCGAATCTGCTCATTGTGCGGCGTCACGACGACCAGCACACGATCCGCATCGGATCCCACAGCCGTGTCCCGTTCAAACACCAGCGGCAGCAGCAACACGGTCAGAAAGGCCAGCACGACGATCGACTCCTTCCAGCCGATCCAGGTGGGCAATGCGTTCTTCATCGAAGTCCCGCCATTCTTCCTGTCGCCTCCGCGAGCGCTTCGGCGGCGTCTCGCACACCGGCCCGCCAATCACGCCCGCCGTCCGCATAGATCACCGAACGACTGGCCGTCAGAATGGCGCCTCGTCCGTCCTCGCCGAGCAGCGGCCTGCAGTCGTCCACGGCACCTCCCTGCGCCCCGATGCCCGGGACCAGAAGGAGCACGCCAGGCATGCGTTCCCGGAGCAACTCGGCCTCGGCCGGCCTGGTCGCCCCGACGACAGCCCCGACCGAACTCCATCCACTCGGGCCACGCCGGGGGGCGGCGATCGCCGCGACCATGTCCGCCGCGGCGTCCGACACGGTTCGGCCATCTTCCAGACGCAGCGCCTGGAGATCATCGGCGCCCGGGTTGGATGTTCGCACCAGTACGAAGACGCCACCCGACCCGGTCAGCCACGGTTCAATCGTTTCGCCGCCGAGATAGCCGTTGACCGTGACCCAATCAGGGGGATGGCATCGCTCGAAGGCCGAGGCCGCATAGTGACGGGCGCTGATCCCGATATCACCGCGTTTGGCATCGAGAATGACGGGCAGGTCCAGGGCCGCCGCTGCCGCGAGGATGTCGTCGATGACCGCGGCGCCTCGTGGACCGAAGCGTTCAAAGCACGCGGATTGAATCTTGATGCAGCAGGCCCGACTCGCCACTTCCTCCACGACGCCGAGCGAGAATCCCCGCAGCGCCTCTATGGGCTCAGCGTCCGCAAACGCATCAGGAAGTCGGTCCAGGACGGGATCGAGCCCGACGCAGGACACGCACCCGGTTCGATCCATCGAGGCGACCAGTCGCTCTGCGGACAGGCTGGATTGGGTCGCGTCGAACGCATCGATCATGACAAGTCGGCTCCCAGTCGTGCCCTTCCGACGTCGGGCTGCCGCATCATAGCCGCCGCGCCTGGGTACCCTCATGGCCATGGAAGCGCCCACGCATCTGCATCTCGATCGACGCAGGGGGCTTTCTGTGACGTGGCCTGACGGACGCCAGGACCAGTTCCCCGTTCCATACCTGCGTCGATGGTCGCCGTCTGCGGAAGCCCGCGAGACTCGCGCGGCACTCTCATCCAACCCGCTGACAGTCCTGAACGCTGGCCCCACCCCGGATGATCTGGAAGCAACCGGTATCGAACCGGTCGGAACCTACGCCGTCAGGATCACCTTCAGTGACGGGCATCGGACCGGCCTGTTCACATGGGCCTGGCTGCGTCAGATCGCACCGGGCGTTGAAGACGAGCCACGCCCGTGAAGACCTGCATCAACAGACTCGATACCCCGCCTGTGGACACGCCACAGATTCCCTCGCAGGGCGTCTGGTTCGCGTCAATCACGCCGGGAACTGATGCCGCAAGCCGCGCGGTCGACCACGTCTCCAATGTGGAGTACGTCCGGTGGCTCGATCAATGCGGCCAACAGCATCTGGCTTCGCTCGGATGGGCAAGCGATTCTCTGATCGCCAGCGGTGCGATGTGGTTTGTCGCCCGACACGAGATCGACTATCGACTGGAAGCCAGAGCGGGCGAGTCCCTCGTGCTCGCCACCTGGGTCCGCGATGTGCGGCGGGTCAAGTCGTGGCGCGACACCATGGTCTGGAGAGTGACCACTGCGGGGCCGGAGACCGTCTGCACCGCCTCGACCTTGTGGGTGCATGTCGACCTTGAACGGCGACGAGGCGTCTCGCCCCCTGCTGACATGGTGCACGCCCTGCTGCCCGGCGGTCCCCATCCGGCTCCGACCTGGAGGGATCGCCGCTGATGCATGCCATCATGATGATCGATCACGAGCGTCTGGCCGACGACCACCCATGCTTCAGCGCCGTGTCGGCCGCCTTGCTCGACGCCGGCATCGGGCAGACGCACGTGTTTGGAGTCGCCCGCAGCACCACTCGACCACACCAGGTGGAACCGACCATCGATCCGCTACCGGCATCCATGCCGCTTCGGTGGTGGAATCGAAGGCAGACCCTCTCCGACCTGATCCCAGCGTTGGAGAGACAGACCGCAGACGCGGTGTACTGGAGTGGTGATCGGGCGGCATCCCTGGCATGGGAGGTCGCCGCCATACTGGAGTTGCCGCTCATCGCAGATGCATGGACGATCGGCCATGTGGAGAACGCGCGGCGTGCGCCTTTTGTGGACACCTGGCTTGCTCGCTCCGAAGCCATCGCCGAGGGACTTCGCCACTCCGTCCCGCACGGCACGGTCATCACCACGCGGCCCCCGATCGATGCGCGGCCTCCCCAGCGGCTTCCCGACATGCGGCCGTCGCTGCTTGTTCTGGATCCCGGACATGCTGGCAAGAATGCCCCCGAACTGGTTGAGGCGATTACGGAACTGACTACCGCGCGGCCCGATGTCGAAGTGTTCATGGAGCTTCGAGGCCGAAGCGCCCATCGGTGGTGGCGGATTCTGAACCAACACCGCCTTCTGGAACGCGTGTCCGTTCTGGACCATGTCGGCATGCTGGCGCCACTTGCAGGGCGGGCGTCAATCGTGCTCGCGCCAGACCCGCTTGCTTCCGCGCGGTCCATCATTCCTACGGCGATGTGCTGCGGCGCCGCCATGGTGGCAGCGGACGCCCGGTGCGATGAACTGCTGCGTGATGATGAGACCGCCGTCATTCCTGAATCGCCGTCTCCTGACGCGTTGGTGCACGCCTGCGCGTCGCTCCTGGAGGATCCGGGTCGCCGTCAGCAACTCGGCCACACCGCCCGCCAACGGGCCCGCGAGGCATGCGATCCCGACACCGCGCGGGCCGCCTGGACGACCGCCTTTCAGTCCGCGGTCCAGCCGGTGTCCTATCCCATCGCCTCCCCCTCCTGAGGTTGCTGGCACTTGCAGCACGCCCCCGCGCTCGGGCGGAATCGCTGAAAACTGGCCAAAAGACGCATGAGCGACCGAACTGGAGGCTGGGCACGCCCGTTCTGGGAACGAACCTTTCTCCCCTCCCCCCCGTTTCGGCCCCTTGCCGGAACGGGGGATTTTCATGGCACTCGGCGTATCTGCCGAAATCATCATGAGTTGCGAGTCGGGCTGTCAGTCTGTCGTCATGAGCCGCCGGAGCGTGTCAAGCCCCGAGGCCAACTGGTCGTCCGGGCATGCATAACTGATGCGGATATGGGTGTCGCGTTCACTGAAGACGCCGCCGGGGATGACCACGACGTTGTGTTCGATCGCCAGATCGCAGAACTGCGTGGCGGTCAGCCCGAGCGACTCAGGGACTTTGACAAAGGCGTAGAACGCCCCGCGAGAGTCCGACGCCTCGGTCACGCCTTCAAACGCGCCCCGGACGAGATCGCGCCGGCGCTCAAACTGCGCCACCACATCCGACATGTCCACATCAAAGGCCCCGACCAGACCGCCTTGCGCCATCGACGGCGCACAGACAAATGAGTACTGCTGAAACTTCGCCATCTCAGAGATGAGCCAGGGAGGGCCGGCGGCATACCCCATGCGCCAGCCAGTGCAGCCATAGGTCTTGCCGAATCCCCTGATCAGCAGCATGTCCCTGGTGTGGCGGGCCGGGCTCGGGCAGGGGTGATCACCTTCGCGCCCATCCGCATAGGTAAAGAGATCATAGATCTCATCTGAGATGAGCATGATGCCCCGTGATGCGCAAAGGTCGGCGAGTTCGGCCACCTCCTCCTCCGTCGATACCACACCCGTCGGATTGCCTGGCGAATTGAGTAGCACGATGCGGGTGCGATCGGTCAGCAACGGTTCAACCCGCGCCGCGGTCATCCGAAAGTCGGGATAGGTGTCGCAGGGCACGATCGTCGCGCCGGTCATTGGGCCGAGCGCGGGGTACACCACGAACCACGGGTCGGCGATGATGGCCTCACAGCCAGGCTCACAGAGCACCATGAAGGCGAGCAGAAGCGCCCCACTGGTGCCGCTGGTGATGATCAGGTCCGAAGCCCCGTCACCGATGGTCCAGTCAATGTCACGTTTGAGGTGAGCCGACACCGAAGCGCGGAGGTCGTCGGCGCCACCCGTCAGGGTGTACCCGTTGCGGTGGGACTCGATGGCCTCGATGGTCGCCAGACGCAGCGGCGCAGGAACATCAAAATCGGGTTGCCCGATCGACAAGTTGATCGGGTCCTTGAGCGATGCGCCCAATTGAAATGCCCGTCGGATTCCCGACACGTCCACGGCGCGGGCGCGGTCGGTCAACAGACGATCCGGATTCATCATTGGGTGCCCCCGCGCGAGGAGCGTGCGCCTGAAGCCTTCATGGGCGGCCTGATCAATCAGCCGTCGGTGGCTTCAGCAGCGCCCTCAGTCTCATCGGCGGCCTTCTTCTTCACCTTCTTCACCACGGTTGACCGATTGCCCACCTTGACGATTCCCATGGGTGAATCCGAATCGGGATCGAACTCGCCACGCTCGGTCAGACGCGCGATGCGTTCCGTCCGTGTAAGCACGTTGCGGTGCTGATTCAGGCCGGCTGGCTTGGTCTTCAGGCTTCGATGGAGGCTCATGGTCACTGGCCCTTCATGGCTGATACTGGTGCAGATACCGATCTTCGAAACTCGTCCGACGACCGGACGCTCTCCACCGCCTTCCAACATCCGCAATTCGGGAATCAAGATCCCCGTACGCGGGATTGGTCGTACGGCTCGACGTGAGCCCCGGCAGGGCCACGACTTTCCGAAGTCGCACATTGTGCCCCGAAACGACGGCCACTTCAAGTCCCTGGGCCTCACAGAAGTCGGCGATCTCACGGGCCCCTTCCGGAAGGGTCTCAGCGAGCACGAAATACCAGTGTCCCGGGATCCGCTGATCGCCGGCCCGGGCAGGTGAGGATGGTGCCGCGATCTCCGCAGCCTCCGGCTCAGTTGGCTGTTTTGCGGGCGCAGCGGCCGATTCCGGCATGGAAGGCGTCGTCTGCGGTGCCGTAGCGGCCGCCCCCAGCGGATCGACAACAACTCGTGCCTGCCCGCTGGTGATGTGATCCAGCCTGGCCTCCTCCGCCCCTGCACCGCGGCCGATCCACCAGGCACCCAGAACCAGCGACACGACGAAGGCCATCCCCAGAATCACGAATCCCCACGGCAGGCGCACGCTGCCCCCGGGCGTGAACTTGGGTGGTGGTGGCTGCGAAGCTCCTTCGGAGTCGATTCGCTGGCCGCTGCGATCGAGCCGTCGACGCCCGACCTCGTAGAGCGATGGACGCGATCCTCGCCTTGGCATCATGACACCTCCGGGTCAGCCGAGGTTCCGATGACGCTCGCCATCGCGATGTCCCCGGCGTGGCTCAGACTGATCACCCATTTCGAGATCCCAAGGGCATCGGCATGGGCAGCCGATTGCCCGCTCAACGTCAGTACCGGCGCTCCGCCGGGCTGATGAGAGACGCTCACATCCGTCCACGAGGTTCCACCAGCCCAACCGCAGCCCAGCGCCTTGAAGACCGCTTCCTTGGCGGCGAATCGAGCCGCATACCGCTCCGTCCGGCCTGCCCCTCCGCCATCGGCATAGCGACGCTCTGATTCGGTGAACACGCGGGCACAGAAGTGTTCGCCATGAGATTCAAGCAGCCGTCTGATGCGGGAGATATCGACCACATCGATGCCATGAACCAGCGGTGCCATTCCTCAAGTGTACGACGCTCAGCCGCCCCACGCGGCGCGCATTGAGGTCAGCGCTACTCCCGCAGGCTGCAAACCCCGCAGGTCCGCCACCACCGGGCGGTGGGCATCGGCCACCTCGCAGGCGATTCGGTAGGCAGTGACATCCAGCCGTCCCCCCGGGCCAGGTGCTGAACGGACCCCGGCGACTTCATCGCAGAGCCGCGGTGCCGCGGCGCGATCGGCCACCGCTGCAATCGGGTCGCCGCCAGCCCGCCACCAGGCTGGTGGATCGACGGCCCTGACCATCCCGGTGGGGATCTCCGCCGGCGTCATCACCGCCAGACGAATACCTGACGCCACCGACCTCCGGACACACTCTGAGGCCACTTCGGCTGCCACGGTTCCATCCTCTGGCCACGGAACAGTCACTGCGGCCGATGCGGCCGCGGCTGCGCCCAGATCCCGAAGGAGATCCATCGAGCCGGAGATCGCGTCAAGAACGCGGTCCACCGTCTCAGGCGCGATCAGGTCCTCTGGTGGAATCCAGAGATCAACCCCTGATGCGAGCAGTTCGTGGCGACGCAGCGTCGCGGCAAGATCGCGACGCGCAGAGGCGTCAAGCGATCGCGGACGAAGGCCGCGTGGTCCGCTCGCGGTCAATTGCACGGCACGCAGCCCGCAGCGATGCAGGTGGCCCAGTACCGCACGGAGATCCGCGCCCAAGTCCACCGCCGTTGGTGCCAGCATCACATGAGGAATGTCCATCTTCAGAATGTAGTGACTCAAGCCGCCCACCGAGGTACTGTGCGGCCATGTCCCATTCGCCACACATCGAGACCTTCCTGTGTCAGGAGCCGGTGTCGGCCCGTGGACTCGACACGCACGGGACATCGGGGGCCGAGGTCGTCTTCATCGGCCGCACACGGGGTGAACGTCATCCTGATCACGGCGCGCTCCGTCACCTCACCTATGAGTGCCATGAACCCATGGCCGTGACCATCCTTCAGGAGTTGGCCGAAGAGGCGAGCACCACCTGGCACCTGGAACGGGTCCGCGTGCAGCATGCCGTCGGCGTCGTGCCGCCAGGCGCCGCCAGTGTGGCCATCGAGGTCCTTGCTGGTCACCGCGGGGAAGGATTCGAGGCCTGCAGGTGGCTCATCGACACCCTGAAGCAACGCCTGCCCATCTGGAAGCAGGAAGTCTGGGAAGACGGCACCACCTGGGTCGAAGGTCAGCCAGTCGAACCGAGACCGTGACCACCGCCATCCCCAAGGCGACGCCCGCCCAGCGGGCCCGGGCCATGCGGCTCTACCGAGCACTGGAGAAGGCCTGGCCGGAGGCCACCTGTGAACTCACGTGGCGGGCACCACATGAACTTCTGATCGCGACGATTCTCTCTGCCCAGAGTACGGACGTCGCCGTCAACGCCGCCACACCCGCCCTCTTTGAGGCCTACCCGGACCCCCGCTCATTCGCCGACGCCTCCCCTGAGGACATTCAGCCATTCATCGCCACGATCGGGCTCTTCCGCAACAAGTCCAGGAGCGTCGTCGAGTCCATGCGGCGAATCGTTGATGTCTACGGCGGCGAAGTACCGCACACCATGGAGGACCTGCTCACCCTGCGAGGCGTGGCTCGCAAGACCGCCAATGTGGTGCTCGGAAACGCCTTTGGCATCAATGAGGGCGTGGTGGTCGATACGCATGTGGCGCGGCTTGCCTGGCGATTCGGATTGACCGACCATGAAGGGAAGCCCGATCGAATTGAGCGGGATCTCATGGGCCGGTTCCCCCGATCACGCTGGACGATGCTCAGCCATCTGCTGGTGTTTCATGGTCGGTATGCCTGCAAGGCCCGGCATGCCGCCTGTGCGAATCACCCCGTATGCCGGCGGTATCATCAGCGGGACCGGTGTCCCGGCGATGCCTCGTAAAACGGGCTCACCACACCTCGCGAACGACGCCGAACCCGCCCTCGGCCGCAAACGCCACGCCGCCACCGAGCAGCAGCGGCTCAATGCACCGGACCGGGCCATCCACCATCACGCCCAGCCGCCGAGCCTTCATCGGCTCGTCCTCGGGCGACTCCAGGATGAGCAGCAGGATGCCACGATCGTGCCCGAGCCAGAAGGCGTCTTCCGTCGCCGTCACGCACCGGAATCTCCCTCCGGCGGGCGCCTCCAGATGCTCAACGCCACCTGGGGCCGTCACCGTCGCGGTTCCGACTTCGTCAATCGACACTGACCAACCCAGAACTGCGGCCTTCTGGTCAGGCGCGGTCATCGGCCCAGCGACGCCATCGACTTTCGTCGGCGCCTTCCCGGGCTGGTACGCCCAGACACCGTGCGCACTGCGGGCGACAAGATGATCCCC
>CAYQJN010000013.1:2497-27776 GCA_964417845.1 uncultured Isosphaeraceae bacterium | reverse complement strand
CCGGATTGACGGGGGGGACGCATCACGGTGTCGCGGGCTCCATTCCCTTCACCACGACCGCGCCAGCTCGAAGATCGGACCTCAGGCCAGCCACTTCGGCATTGAGCTGCTTGAGCAGCTTGACCATCTCCTTCCGCTGCTCGAACGCGCGGGCGGCCGTCGAACCGACGCCCTTCGGAGCAGCCGAGCCGGACTGAGCCATCGCCACGGACTCGCCGGGTAGTGGTCCATCCGAGAAGCGGGCCCAGAGGTCCACGGTGAGGAGTGTCGCCGTGATCGTGAGCATGGCCGAGATGTAGGTATCACGTTTCATGGTTGTCATAGGGAGGCCTCCGTGCTGTCCCGTGGAGGCATCGGTTCCGCCGGTGGGGTGTCTGGAGTGGAACCGGCGTACGAATGGAAGATCTGGTCCACTTCTGCCGCCTTTCGCCCTTGCGGAGCTGGAAGGCCCCAAAACGGAGTCCGGGCATCGGCCCCCTCCAGCCGATGCCCGGTGCTCACAGCGTCCTTTGAGTCATGCGGGCCTGACTGGCCCGACAGGGCTCACCAGCCTTCGACCGCAGTCGTGTCCGCGGCGTCAACATCACCATCGCCATCGATGTCGTAGGAGTGACCAGCCGCCAGCGTCAGCGTCAGGTCGCCGGTTCCGGCAGCGTAGACCTCTGTGAAGTTGTTCGGCCAGCTCGGCGCCGAGCGGACGTAGCTGTTGTTGATCAGCGGTGTCCAGTCAACACCACCGCCATTGGCAGCCGGATAACTGCCCTGCTGCGACCGATAGAGTTCGATCTGGCTTCGCAAGGTCTGCAGCTGCGTGCGAGCGCTGCTGACACTGGCGTCGTCCGCCGCATTGGTGAACTGCGGAATGATGACCGCCGCGAGAATGCCGAGAATCACGACAACAATCAGAATCTCGATGAGGGTGAAGCCACGGGCTGCGGCACGTCGAATGCGATGGGTCATCTGAACAAACTCCCTACCGGGGCACCAGGCAGACCCACGCGGTCGCCGACGGTCACCGGACTGTCTTGTCATTTCCCGCCTCCACAATCGGCGGGGATGCGGCCGCCCTTCATCAGGACCTGAGAGTTCTCAGGAATCTCGCCCAGGCGGGGGTGGGCGCAACCCGCACAGCTGGACCAGGTGTCGCAGTTGGAGCCACCTGAGTGGTACAATCGGGCGCTCGCCCCGCTCCACCGGGGCGATCACGCGTCCGACCTGTTTGCTGGAGGGTTGACCATGGTCCGGATCAAGGCGTTCGAGTCCCTTCGCCCACCTACCTCACAGGCACCTCGCGTGTCGTCGCCGCCCTACGACGTCGTTTCGACGGAAGAGGCCGCGGCGCTGGCAGCAGGCAATCCACATTCATTCCTGCATGTGATTCGCCCCGAAATCAACCTGCCCGAAGGCACCGACACGCACGCCGACTGCGTCTACGAGGCGGCGGGCGCGGCCCTGCACCGCCTGATCGCCGAGGGGGCACTTGTGCGGGACGAAGCGCCCGCGATTCATCTGTACCGTCAGGCGTGGCAGGGAAGGATTCAAACCGGCATCGTCTGCTGCTGCCACGTTGACGAGTACCGCAACAACATCATTCGCAAGCACGAGAAGACCCGCGCCGACAAGGAAGACGATCGAACCCGGCACATGCTCTCTCTGGATGCGCAGCCCGGCCCCGTGTTCCTGGCATACCGCGACGATGAAGCGCTCGCCGATCAGATCGCGGACGACGTCTCCCATCGGCCTGACTGCCACTTCGTCACGCAGGACGGAGTGACCCATACGTTGTGGCGAATCGCCAACCCGGAGCCCTACATCCGCACGTTTGATCGGCTCGATGCCTTGTATGTCGCAGACGGACACCACCGCAGCGCCAGCGCCGCCAGGGCCGCAAGCCAGCGGGCCGCGGCGAACCCGGACCACACCGGCGATGAGGAATACAACTGGTTTCTCTCGGTGATCTTCCCTGCCGGCGATCTCACCATCCTGCCATACAACCGAGTGGTGGTCGATCGCAATGGGCTGAACGAAGCCGAGTTGCTTGAGAGGCTCGGCCGCGTGGGCGAGCTGGTCGAAACCGACACACCCGAGCCGGATCGCCCCTGCACCTTCGGCGTGTATGCCAATGGCCGCTGGTGGTCGCTCTCGATCGACGAAGCAAGCGTTGACTGGGCCGACCCGATCGGCTCGCTCGATGTCGCGCTGCTTCAGCATCGCGTCCTGGATCCGATTCTCGGCATCGGTGACCCCCGCACGGACTGCCGCATCGATTTCGTCGGTGGTATTCGAGGTACCGACGAACTGGAGCGACGGGCCGGTGATGCAGGCGTGGCCTTCGCGCTCCACGCAACGAGCATCGACCAACTGCTCGCCGTCTCCGACGCCGGCGAGTGCATGCCACCGAAGTCCACATGGTTCGAACCCAAACTCAGAAGCGGGCTCTTTGTCCACACACTCGATTCTCCCGAGTGCTGTACTTCGCTTGAGGAGACCAGATCATGAGCACCACCATGACGCAACCCGACACCACGACCGAGGCAGCCAACACTGCTCCCTGCATTCTCATCGCTGACACGTTCAGTGCGCACGGGATTCAGGACCTTCAAACAGCAGGATGCCAAGTCGTCTCCGATCCTTCCCTCTCAGGCGCGTCGCTCACGGCAGCCGTCGAAACGCATGATCCAGACGCCATCATCGTGCGAAGCACCCGCGTTCCTGCCGAGGTCTTTCAAGTCGCCAATCGCCTCGGGCTGGTGATCCGGGCGGGCGCTGGCTATGACACCATTGACGTCTCCGCCGCTTCGGCACTTGGAATCCCCGTCGCCAACTGCCCGGGCATGAACGCCACAGCGGTGGCCGAACTGACATGGGGACTCATCCTGTCGTGTGACCGACGCATCCCGGATCAATGCGCCGACCTGCGACAGGGCACGTGGGCCAAGAAGGCCTATGCGAAAGCGAGCGGACTCAAAGGGCGCACGCTGGGCGTGATCGGGCTCGGTCGCATCGGGCGCGAGGTCATCGCGAGAGCCCACGCGTTTGAGATGCCGGTCGTGGCATGGAGCCGGAGCCTGACCGACGACGAAGCCGCGTCGCTGGGCGTCACGCGGTGCGCCTCCCCCGCAGAGGTTGCCTCGCAGGCGGACATCGTCTCGCTGCATGTGGCCGCCACGCCCGATACGAAGCATCTGGCCGACGCATCATTCTTCGCCGCGATGAAGGATGGCGCGACGCTGATCAACACCACGCGCGGCAGTGTCGTGGACGAAACGGCGATGGCCAATGCCATTACCGAGAAGGGAATCCGCGCCGGACTTGATGTGTATGAATCGGAGCCCGGCGCAGGCGACACAACGTTTGCCACACCTCTGGCGTCGATGCCAGGCGTGTATGGCACACACCACGTCGGCGCCTCAACCTCTCAGGCTCAGGAGGCCATTGCCGGCGAGGCCGTTCGCGTGCTTCGCACCTGGCTGACCACTGGCGAAGCGCCCAACTGTGTGAACCGAGCTTCAACGACGCCAGCCTCTGAGATGCTGACAATTCGCCATCTGAATCGCCCCGGCGTGCTCGCGCACGTCTTCGAGACACTTGGCCGAAGCGGCCACAACGTCGAGGAGATGGAAAATGTGATTTATCAGGGCGGCGAGGCGGCCGTCGCCCGAATCCAGATCGGCGGTGTGCTCACGGCCGACCAACGCAACGCCATCGAGTCGCACGAGCATGTGCTCGGCGCCACCGTCTCACCGATCACGCACTCCTGACATTCGCATCGGAGCCCAGGCATGCCCACCGTGACTGCTTCCCGTCAGACTCTCAACTTCTCCGCCGGTCCCGCCGTCCTCCCCGAGTGCGTGCTGGAGCAAGCCGCTCAAGACATCATGGACCTCGACCACACGGGCATCGGCGTGCTGGAACACAGCCATCGCGGCCCTGCCATCGATCGCGTCTTCGAGGAGGCGATCGAAGACTGCCGAGCCATGGCATCCATCCCCGATGACTTCGAGATCCTGTTCCTTCAGGGCGGCGCCTCGATGCAGTTTGGAATGGTGCCGCTCAATTTTCTGGGCGATGGCCAGGTTGCGGACTACGTCGACACAGGATCCTGGACGGCGAAGGCCATCAAGGATGCCAGAACCGTTGGTCAGGTCCACGTTGCATGGTCCGGAAAGGAAGCGGGATACCAATCCCTTCCACCCCAGGACGCCATCTCGTGGTCCGGCGACGCCGCGTATGGCTGGTACTGCACCAACAACACGATCTACGGAACCGCGTGGGAACAGCCCCCGGCATGTGACGCGCCGCTGATTGCCGACATGAGCAGCGACATCTTCAGCCGTCCGATCGACTGGTCGGCGCATGCGATGGTGATCGCGGGCGCTCAGAAGAACATCGGCCCGGCTGGCGTCACACTCGTCATCGCGCGGCGGGAGATGCTGCAGTCTCCGGTCCGGGAGCTCCCCGCCATGCTGCGCTACGCCACGCACGCCGACAAGGGATCACGTTACAACACACCACCGGTGTTCCCGATCTACTGCGCAGGACTCGTATTCAAGTGGATCCGGTCTATCGGCGGACTGGATGCCGTCCATACGATGAACCGGCGCAAGGCCGACATTATCTACGACGCCATCGATCAGTCGGACGGCTTTTACACCGGGCATGCGTCGCGGGAGTGCCGAAGTCTGATGAACATTCCATTCACAACGCCAAGCCCCGAACTTGATGCCGCATTCATCGAACAGGCCGCGGCGGCGGACATGAAAACACTCAAGGGGCATCGAAGCGTCGGCGGCATCCGCGCTTCTGTCTACAACGCCTTCCCAGAGGACGGGTGCCACCGACTGGCAGCATTCATGGCGTCATTCGCATCATCGCACCGGTGACCGACCGCGTTTCGATCAGTTGCCCAGCAGTGTGGACACGCAGTCCATGCACCGCCCGACATACCCCGAGCCGAACAGACGGACGTGGTTGAGCAGGTGCATGAGTTGCCCAACGGCCACCCTTGCGTCGGCCCGCTCCTCGTCGCCATAAGCCGCTCGCCACGCGCCCACGAATGCCCTGGGAATCCCTCCAAAGAGCATCGTCATGGCGGGATCACACCACGCATCACCGATGAACGCGGCAGGATCGAGCATCACAACTCCGCCGCGCCGATTGGGATGAAGGTTTCCGGCCCACAGATCGCCATGCAGCAGCGAACGGCGAGGGGTCGTTGGAATCAGTGCGGGAAGTCGGTCCAGCACCGCCTCTACGCGGTTGGCCTGATCCGCATCGATTGACCGCTGATCCACGACGTCCCGAAGCAGTGGGCCGAGCCTGTAGGTCTGCAGGTAGTGCGCCCAATCCTCCGACCGTCCCGCGGGAAGGCAGGTGCCCCCCAGCCAGACCTCCTCGTCTGCGCCATAGGCATCAGACGTCTCTTCGAGATGAAGGGCCGCCAGCGCCCGCCCCGCTGCCGGCCAGTCCGGGTCATGACCACGGGGGATGTACTCCAGTACAAGCACCGCCGCCTCTTCACCGTCGCGGAATCCAATCACCCGCGGGGTCACAGCTGAAGCGCTGGCTGCCAGCACCCGGAGGCCCCTCAGCTCTGACGCGAGCATACGCCGTCCCGAGGCACCGGAGGCCACCTTGCACACAACCCGTTCGCCGTCGGCGAGCTCGACCAGTCGAACATCATGCACACATCCCCCTGCCAGCGAGGATGATGAGATCGGCGCCGCGAGCCCCAACGCATCGAGCGCGGCCCGAACAGGTGTCATGGCGTCAGGTCGTGCTGCTCGCGCAGCGTCTCCAGGAAGCGGGAGGTCGATTCATGCAGCAGGCTGAAGACACGCATGAAACCATCACCACCTCCGTAGTACGGATCGGGCACATCCAACGTGGCATCATCGCTGTGGTAGGCCAGCATCAGCTCCACGCTCGCAGTCGACTGGCCGAGCTGCTCAACGTCCCTCTGGTTGTCCCTGTCCATGCAGAGGATGTAGTCGAAACGCGTCAGGTCTTCCGGAACAACCTGACGAGCCGCGCCGTCCAACTCGATTCCACCGGACGCAGCGGTCTCGCGCATTCGCGAGTCGGGCCGCTCACCGGCATGCCAGCCGCCGGTACCCGCCGAATCGATTTCGAACGCGCTTCCCAGCCCTTTGGCAGCAGCGTGATGCCGAAACAGCGCCTCGGCCATCGGGCTCCGGCAGATGTTCCCCATGCAGATGAAGAGCACTCGAATCGGTTGACGGCTCACTCGCGCCTCCTCCGTAGTTCACGGCGTCCCATCAGCGTGCCGGCAATCGCCACACCTGAGAACAGCAGTATGAAGACGACATAAGTCACCAGCACCCGCGCTTCTCCCGCGATGGAGGCCGCCACGATGGACACACCGATCGCCGCCAGCATCGCCTCGATCACCCACATGCCAAGCACTGCCTGCTTCACCGTCCCCAGGATGCGCTTCAAAATGTGATGAAGATGATTCGCATCGGGCTCCGAAGCCGCCAGACCCTGTGACTTGCGCCGGAAGATGGCCAGCACGGTGTCGACAATAGGCAGGCCGAACACAATCAGACCCGCCAGCACAAAGTGCGTATGACCGAGTTCGCCAAGCGTCAGAATGATGGTCACGCAGAGGTACCCGATCAACAGGCTTCCGGCATCACCAAGAAAGATGGTTGCCGGATTGAAGTTGAAAGCCAGGAATCCAAGCATGGCCCCGATGAGCGCCATACACAGCGCAATTCGCGCCCCGGCGAGCGTCACACCATCAGCATTCGCCTCCGCCGCCGGCATCGCGTCGGCCAGTCGCTCCAGATCGGCGTTGGTGAGATGGAGTGCCATCAGAAGCGAGATCACCAGCAGGCCTGCGCCGATGATGGCAGCGGTGCCGCTCAGAAGCCCGTCGAGACCATCAATCAGATTGGTGGCATTGCAGCCGCCAAGCACCAGCACTGCCACGATGCCGACACCCACCCATTCCGTCACATTGATCGGCACCGGCATGAGGATCAGATCCCGGAATCCTGCCACTGGTTCGAAAATGGCCACACCAACCACCCCTGCCAGGATCATGGCCCAGAAGAACCAGGTCGATCGCGATCGCTCAAGAAGCTCCTTCATGCCGTACCACCAGACCAACAGGCCAAGCCCGATCGGCACGACGATGAGGACCAGCGGGCACTCGACGCCCACTTCACTCGTACCAAAGAAGTACCCCAGAAAGGCCCCAGCCGTCTGAGTGCCGATGCCATACAGAGACAGGCCAGCGGCCGCCGCCACCTGACCGAGCACCTTCCAATAGGGCTCCCACCCCCAGATGTCATCGCCGAGCCCCGTCGCCGTCATCAGAATCATGCCCAGCACAACCGTCAGCGGAATCGGCCTGAATGACAGAGGCACATTGAGCAGATCACTCACAGCAACCCCTGCCAGGACGCCGATGAAGACCGCCAGGCCACCCAGATAGGCAATGGGTCGCTTGTGCAGTTTGCGGGCCTCGTCCGGCCTGTCCACAATGCCGAACTGGATGGCAAACAGCCGCACGATGGGTGTCGCCAGCAGCGTGGCCCCCCAGGCCACGATCAGCACCGGCAGGTACATTGCAAGCAGCGACCAGACAGTGAGGTCTCCAACGGCAGGGGCGACTGCCATCATGGCGACGACTCCTCGACACACGCAGCGATATCTCGAATCGTCTGATCCAAAGAGATTCGCGGGATGAGTCCAGTCAGCGCCCGAAGCCGAGCGAGGTCAGGAATCCGACGGCGCAGGTCCTCAATCGGTCGACCGTAGTCTTCCTCGATAGACACGTGTGTGATCACGGAGGTGCTATCCAGGACGCTCACGACCCGCTCTGCAAGTCCCTGAATCGTCACTGGATCATCGTGCCCGATATTGACAACCTGCCCGTACGCTTTCGGAGTCTCCATCAACGTCTGGAGCACGGGTACCACATCGCGGACATCCACAAAGCACCGCTCCTGTGCACCATCCCCATGAACTCGCAGTGCCTCGCCTCGAAGCGCAGCGGCCACAAACCTCGGCAGCACCATGCCCCACTTCCCACGCTGCCGGGGACCAACCGTATTGAAGAACCGAGCGGCAATGACTGGAAGGCCCACCGACCTGTGCCATGAGAGACCCAGGTGCTCGTCGATTGCCTTTGAACAGGCATACGCCCAGCGTGGCTCCGTGGTGGCGCCGTACACCACGTCATCTTCCTCGCCAAACGGAACGCGATCAGACTTTCCATACACCTCTGAGGTCGACGCGAGCAACACGGGTGTCATCGACTCGACTGCAAATCGCAGGACTCGGGCGGTCTCCACGACGTTGGTTTCGATGCACCTGATCGGCGATTCCACGACCAATCGCACGCCCACGGCCGCAGCCAGATGGTAAATCTGATCGACCCGTCCAACCTCATCGAGGCGGTCATCAACCGTGCCTTCAAGAAACTGGAGTTGATCGGATGGAAGGTTTGCGAGATTGTCACGCCGACCCGTTGAGAGGTCATCGATCACGATGACATGATCCCCTCGTGAAGCCAGCGCACACGACAAGTGGCTCCCGATGAACCCCGCACCTCCCGTCACCAGCACCCGTCTCTGAGTGGGCATTCGCCCTCGCTCCTCGGCGACCGCGCGCGGTCAGGTGTCGTCGTCCTCGTCCTCATTCTGGCCATAGGAAGCCATGACCTCGTAGTTCCGCCTGAAGTACCCACCGACCGCCTGACGGGGACGATTGAGTACTCCACCCAGGAATTCAGCCGATGATTCGGAAAGTTCACGAACCAGGCGAGCGACGAGGCCTCGCTGTTCGTTATCTGCCCGAATGACCAGTACGGAGGCATCGCAGCGGCCAGCCAGTCTGGTGGCGTCACTCGCTGCAACAGCAGGCGCGACGTCCACAAGGACGTAGTCGAACCTGCTCCGAAGCGATGAAATCACAGCGCTGAACCGATCCTCACCGAGCCGCTCCACTTGCCTCAGTGACTCGGTGCCCGCGGGCATGATCGACACGCCGCTCTCTGTCTCGTGAATCGCGGCATCAAGCCGCCCAACATCGTCGAGTGCATCACCGAGTCCGAACTGAGCATCTTCGATTCCGAACATTCGCCCGAGATACGGTCGACGGAAGTTGCCGTCGATGGCGCACACCGAGTGGCCCGCGGCCCGAATGGCACAGGCGACGTTACCCAGTACGGTGGTCGTTCCTGAATCTGGCATACCACCTGCCATGAGCAAGGTCGAGTGGCCTCCACGTCCAAGCATGCGGATCAGCGTTGTGGTCACCTGCCGCACCGACTCCGCAGTCACGCTGCCAGGCTCGGCGAGAATGACGAGTTCTGCTTCGTCGGGCTCAGCCGGATCGTCTTCGATATCGGCAATCGCGCCGACGACCGTCATTCCCGGAACGACTGCAAGGTCTGACACGGTCCGAACACGCTGTTCCATCAACTCCCGCAGGAAGATCCAACCAACGAACCCGCCGACACACAGAAAGACCCCGGCGGGAATGACGTATTCAATGCGGGGGAAACTGGGATCACGCGGCAACTCGGCAGACCCAACCTGCCGAATCCGGCTGGCATCAGAACGAAGCTTCATGAGGCGAATGGCATTCAGCAATTGCTGCGCATCGTCCGCCTGCTGCTCAAGGTTGGTCTGACGCGTCTTCATGGTCTGGTACCGCGACGTATCCGCGGCGAGATCCCGAAGCAGTGCGTCCTTGGACTCGATCTCCTTCTCAATCTGCTCGATGACCCGCTCGATGCGTTCCCGCTCCGCCGAAAGCGCTTTCAGTCTCGCGTTGAGGTTGCGATGCAGAATCTCGTCCTGCTTGTCTTTCAACTGCGCCTCGACACCTCTGACCTGGCGCTCAATCTGGCGGACCTGAGGTGTGTCCTCGTTGTATTGCTCACGAAGGGATCGCTCTTCGGCCTTGAGCACTTCCAATCGGTTGATCTGCTGTACAACGGCGGGGTCCTGCTCGGCCGCCAGAATGTCATCGTGGGTCGGCTCCACCGTTCCTTCCAGCTTCAAGGCGGTCTGCTGGTACTGCGTCTGGGCAGATGTCAGTTCTTCGCCGAGTTGTGCAAGGCTCGTAGAGAGATTCTGAATCTCGATCGCCGCCTGTGAGAAGCGGGGATCATCCAGTGTCGTAATGCCCTTTGACACGATGAATGAGTGAATGTCGTCACTGATATCCTGAAGGCTCATCTGGACGAATCGCAATTGATCGTCAAAGAGCTTCTCGTTGGCGCTGAACTGCGCATCATCGAGTGACTTGATCTTGGTCATATACGATGCCGCAATGGCATCAAGGACCTTCGGCACATCACCCGGAACGTGCCAGGACCACCGAATCGCAAAGAGGTTGGTACCTCGAAGCACTGGCGTTGCCAGATCCTCTTCAAGTTCATCGACCGCCTGCGCGTACAGTGGCTGGCCGGTCGATGTATCCATGAACCAGGTCTCCAGCCAGTTGGTGGATCGGACCTGAGGATTCTGAACAGCGCGAAGCAACACATCACGCTGCATGAGCAGTTCCGTCTGCGTGCGGGCGATTCGCTCAACCTCATCATCCTTAAGAGCTTCCGCTGTGCCGATTTCGGTTGACTCGGCGAGTCCGGGCCGCACCTCAAAGAGGACCTCCGAGGTATAGAGCGGATAGAAGCGGTTGAAGAGCACGAAAGCTGCGGCTCCCAGCACGCCACCAACAATGACCGACGCCAGAATCCCCACCATGTGCCGCCGAGCGACTCGCACTGGATCGATCGCTGGCCGTCGCTGGGACGGCGTCGTCGGGCGTGGTCTCGTCACTCCAGACGTTGGAGTACTCATTCAATCACCTCTACTCTTGGAGACTGTCTCATGCCTCATCGCCCCCCGTCAAGGTCGGAACGGATCAATGCGATCTGATCCGTGATTTCAGCATCGTTCGTCCCGGCCAGCCGCTCCGCCTGCTTGAGGTGTTCACGCGCCCCCGTCCGATCTCCGGACTTGAGCAGAATGTCCGCCATGTGCAGGTGCGCGCGCGCCGTGGGCTGGCGTCGGATCGATTGTCCGACCAGATCCTGGCCTTTGACGATTTCGCCAGCCTGATAGGCTGACCAGCCTGCCACATCGAGCGTCTCCGCTCCGCGTGGATCAATGGAGAGCGCGTGATCCGCATACGCGGTGGCATCCGCCGCTCGATTGAGATCATCGGTCAACGTCAGTGCGATCGTCCGAAGCAGCGGCACGTTGTTCGGCTGTATGGCCAGCGCCGCAAGCCAACTCGAGAGCGCTGCTTCCTTTCGTCCGAGCATGGACTGAACCGTGGCCATGGTGTCGATGAATGCTGGCTCTGAGGGATTCAACTCCACAGCCCTACGAATAAGTGGAGCCGCGGCCTCGGGATCATCGCTCAGCGTCGCCATGAGATACGCCAGATTGTTGAGAGCACCGGGGTCATTCGGATCCAGATCCACCAGCTGGCGAAAGGTCTCGATCGCATCGCCGCTTCGCTCAGCCCGCAATTGAAGAGAGCCAAGGTCGCGAAGGTCTCCGCCTTGCACGTCGTCGCCCGCCTCGCTTACAAGCGCGCCCAGGACTTCGATGGCCTGCGGAAACTCCGATCGGTTGGCGTGGAACATGGCCAGCCCACGCCGGTCATGCGCGGTGGGACTTCCCTCGGTCACCTCCTCCACCAGCGCCATCGGTTCGGCGGCATCTCCGCTTGGGTACACAACCGAGAGGTCCTGATACCACTGCACGAGGAGCGCGTCCGGGATCGACCCTTGTGCAATGGCAGCCTTGACGAGCATGTATTCCTCGCGCAAGCTCTCGCGAGCCCGAGCGGGAAGATGAAGTCCGGCCTCAGCGCGAGCCTTGAGCCCCAGCACCCTGGGATCTTTGGCGATCTCGCCCGAGTGCGCCCGAATCGCTTCAATCGCCGCTTCATAGTCCCACGGCTCATTCGCTCTGGTCGCGTCCAGCAACGCCGTCAGGCGACCACGGCTCGGTTGCAGCGTCCATGCCTTGATGTATGCGCTGGTGGCGTCCTTGAGACTCCCGCCGCTTCTCCTCAGATGATCTGCCAGAAGGCCGTGCCAATAGGCTCGTTTGGGCTCCATCGCGATGCCTTGCTCAAGCACATCAATGGCGCGCGAAGGCGTCCCTGCCGTCACATAGGCCCGCGCCAGCCGCTCCCGGACGTCGTCAGCGGAGGCGTCCTTTCTCAGATAACTCTCCAGTTCGAGCACAGCGCGTCGCGGATCGCCCATGGCCTCATATACATCAGCCGTCTGCGCCACCAACTGCGGCGAGTCCACGTCCAGATCGGCCGCTGCGGTGCAGTACCGCAGGGCCTCTTCAAGTTTCGCGCGGTCCAGGGTCCGCCGATACTCGATGATCAGGCTCTTGACGAGTTGGACGTATGGTGCCGGGCGATCCTGTCGAATCGCACTGGCGCGATCCAGCGCCTTCCGGAAGTCGGCTCGGTGCGCCATGGCTGCTTCAAGATCACCCGCAGCCTCCGCCACTGTTCCCCGGGCCCGGCCAAGGCCGGCCTCCAGCATGGCCAGTTGGTACTGATCCGCATCGCCCTGCGCGAGCGAGCGAATCACCTCCGCTGCTTCATCGAGCCGTTGCATCCTGATCAGGCAGTCCCCCAGCCGAAGTCCCATCGCAGATGCCCTGGTGGCGTCGTACACGGACTGAACGTGCTCCACCGCCTGTTCGCAAAGGGCTCGCTCATGGAACATGGCCCCGAGAGCGGTATCAACCTCCATCGTCGCTGGTGCCTGATAGTCACGCCACGACTCGAGCAGACTGACGGCCTCATAGAACTGATCCGCAGAAAGCATGAATCGCGCGATCTGAATCGCCTGAGTCGTGACGTCATCGGCGTCTCGATGCGAGTCCAGCCAGGCGTTGAGGAGCGCCACCATCTCGCTTCGACGCCCTGCCTCTCGCAGGACGGTCGCGTGCTGCAACGTCTCCTGAACAGATCGATTCGGAGACCCTGCCAGATCATCGGCAATCTTGCTGATGCGGCGATCCCATGTCGACTGAATCTGCTCGAGCGCACGCTCCTGCTGCTGCGCATTCATGCCGAGCCAGGCCCTGCCGCTGATCATGGGGCGAGCAGCCTCATCCAGTGCGTATCGATAGTCGGGCTGCAACGCGGCCATCAACCCTGCGAACCAGAGGGCGGCCTGACGATCATCCGGCCGATTCATCCAGTCGCGTTGGCGTTCGGCAAGCGCCACGGCGCGATCGCCATGCGACGACTCCACCCTCAACCACGCCTCACGCATCTGGCGATTGCCAGGGAACCGCGTCGAGGCCTCCCGCAATAGTGAGACCGCCCGTGACGAATCTCCCCCCTCCTGCATGTGCAGCGCTGCCAACTGGCCGATCGCAGCAAGGTTGGCAGGATCTTGTGCGATGATCTTCTCATAGGCCGCCCGCGCATCCTCCGTGGCACCCAGCCCGAGTCGTGCCTGGGCAAGCATCTCCCAGGTCGCTGATCTCCATCCTGCCACCTCAGTCGCGCGAGACGCTGAAAGCGCCGCTCGCTCATAAAGATCTACAACGTCCTGATCCTCTGCAGCTGCGACGGCAGCTCTCGCAAGCAACATTCGTGCTTCAGCAAGATGGCCCTCTGCCATATCGAGATTGCTGTCCCGAGCCTGGGGCAGCAACGCCTCCGCGGCCTCGAAATCCCCATCCTTGAGAATCGCATCGAACGTCCACGCAAATGCTTGTGGATGGCTGCTGGCAGCGGCCCGTACAGCGTCTTCATGGCTTGCCGCGATGGCCTCCGCTCGGGCCGCCAGGACCTCGGCCTCCCTGGCACCATCCGGATCCGTCGATGCCAACGACGCCGACTTCTTCGCCTGCTCGCTCGCGAGCCCCCGCATGGCGATGAACTCCGCGACGTCCCGGTCGATCCCCTCCTGATAGGCGCCAGCGACCTGCACTTGCAGCTCCTCAACCGGATCAGCACTCTTGAGCGACTGAGCCAACTGCGCCATTCGCCGATTGTCCGGCTGCAGCGCCACAGCTCTATCGGCAAACGCAATTGCTTTGTCCCGTTGATCGAGTCGAACGTAGAGGTGCGCCAGCGCCATCAGCAGTCGCACGTCTTCCGGATGGCTCGCCGCCATGCCCTCGAGCAGCCCTGCTGCCTTCGCCTCCTCCCCCGCCTCCATCATGGAGTCGGCCTGAGCAATCACCCGAAGCACCTCGTCCTGCAACCCGCCGGCCAGGTCTGCTCGCTGGCTCGGATCAACTATGGCAAGTCGCAATGACGACTCCATGCGCTCGATGTCGGGATTCGATGCTCGCACGGCCGGCGGAATCGACTCCAGCACTTCCAGCGCCTTCTCCGTGCTGTTCATGCGACTGTAGAGGCTGGCAAGGAGCAGACGGTTTCGCACACTTCGTGGTTGCGATTCGACTACCGCCTTCAACCGGTCGACGGCCAGTCCGGACTGCCCGACGCGTTCCAACGCATCTGCGGATTCACGCAGGGCGTCAGGAGAAAGCGTGTGGCCCGACGCCACCGCTCGCTCGAATGCGCTCACGGCCTGTGCCATCTGGCTGTCGCTGTATGCAAGCCGACCGTCCATTTCCAGAACAAGTCCGTTCTGATCATCGCCGCCGACCAGATCAACCATGAGATCGCGAGCGTCCTGGGCATCGCGGCGGAGCAACTCGCTGTCCTCGTCCATTCGCAGGTCTGCAACGGCCTGGAACTGCACCACGGCGGCCATCAACTGATCCAGTTGCTGGCGGCTCGAACCGAGCGAGACCGGAAGCGCTTCCGCATCCAGAACCTGCTGCGCAGAGTCAACCGCGGCCTGCAGATCACCTCTGCGCCGCTGGGCCTCCGCCAGTTGGACCCGAACGTTGAGATCTGTCGGTTCACGTTCCAGGTATCTGGCGAGCAGCGCCGCGGATCGCGTGTGGCCCTCTGCCAGATCGATCAGTGCCAGGTAGCGAGCGAGTTCCAGCACTTGATGGCGCTGAATACCACCTCCACTTCCTATCACGGCCTCCGCTTGCTCAAGCCGCTCCATCAACTCGTTAAGCCTCGTCTCAACCGCCTCCTGACCACCCGCCTTCCGCAGGTCAGCCACCAACTCGTGCACGTACAGGTGGCGGATCACGGCGAGGAGCGTTTCGGGGCCCTCAGGATTGCGGGCCAGCGCCTCGTCGTAGGAGGCCTGCGCCATTTCCAGATTGCGCTCCTCCTGCTGAACCCGACCCTTCATTCCGAGTTGCCTTGCAACCGCCATGCGGCCGAACGCCAGTCGCGACAAGCCGTCATCGCTCTGGGGCTCGAGCTCCACATACTCCGCCAGTTCAGCTTCGCCCGGGAATCGAACATGGCCAGTGGCATCCACATCGCCAAGGAAGTTCGACTGCCCAAGCCGCATCTTAGCGAGGCCGAGCATCAGCGTCGCGCGGTTGTAGGCGGGCGTCCCCTTCTCGAATCGTGCCCGCTGCTCGGCTGCCTCTCCCTGGAGAGTCGACCAGAACCCCGCCGCATCAGTCCCCATCGCCGCTTCCCACAACAGGTCGAGCGAACGAAGCGCGAGCTGTTCATCACCCGGCGTGAACTGGGCGTGCTGACGCACGGCCACCAGATAGTCGCCAAACAACTGAGTAGCCCGTTGCGGAGTCTCGGGAATCATCGTCTCGAAGATCTCACCCCGCAGAGCGTGTGCCTCCTGATTGCCCGACTCCTTGTAAAGCACCTTGCCGACTGACCGGAGCGCCTTCTCGTGGTTGCCCTCCTCGAGAAACGCTCTGGCCGCCACCATGTTCCGACCGACGCTGCCCTTGACCTTGATGTAGACCAGGCCGCCGGCAATCCCACCGAATATCACGGTGGTGAGCCCGACAATGGCGAGCGCCCTTGTGTTGATGCGCTTTTTCTTTCGGCCTGTTCGCTTCTTCATGTTGTTCTTAGCCATATCAACCTCGATCGGCACTCGCGGGCTGCGATAGTGTCTTGACCTCATGCCAGTCGGGCAGCGACCGCATGATCTCCGGAAGCAACGGGGTGAGAAACTCCTCGACCTCGTCGAGGAACGCTTGACGGTCATAGGTGGTGTCGCCCGCCATGACGACTTGCACCTTGCAGTAGTACGCGTGGCGGTCTCCGCCAGTGAATGCCACCATCTTGACGCCCGTCGGACTCGGTTTCCACCGTCCGTTGGCGACAAAGAAATAGCCGGCATGGACACGTGTATCCGGATGAGCGGGGTCGATGAACTCCATGTGCCGGATCAGCCGGGGACCCACAGGCATTCGAATGACCTGACTGGCATCCGTCAGGGGATCAATGACCTCCATCGTGGGATACGCAAGGCCATCCAGGGTCTGCTTCGGATCTGACGCCCACGCCTCCGCTACACCATCGATCGAGACATTCTCCGGACTGGGCGTGCGCTGCGTCATGCCCGAAGCCGTCATGCATCTGTCAGGCACGTGTGGAACGGCGTCAATCTGGTCGGTGTAGTAAGCCACATGAAACTGCACGGCGTGCCGCTGATCCTCAGGATCAACATAGACACGGGAAAGGCAATAGGGTGTGCCCAATTGCTCAAGCACCGCTGCATCGAATTGCACATCCCCGACCGACTCCCAAGCGCCAACAACGTTGGGAATGAGCGACAGCGAGCGACGGAGAGGAACTGCTTCGGTCTGCAGGTGGACGTTCAGCGCGTTGGCACCAACCGAGAACCCGACTCTGGCGACGACGAGAATTGCGACACATGCGATGAACACATTGATCACGCGTCGGTCGAATCGCATGGCCAGCGGCTCTGAATCGCCCTGATCATCCGCTCGATCCTCGTCGTCAATGACGAGTTGCCTGAGGACCCACATGATGCCCAGATAGATAAAGAACGCGGGCACGAGCCACAGAAGCCCGACCATCGAGTGGAAGTCGCCTGCCGCAAATCCCGAATCGAATGTCGCGAGAACACCGAGCGTCATCACTCGAAGGATGTTCACAAAGATGGCCGTCGGGATGGCCATCGCCACAAGAATGGCCCGCTGCCAGAAGGTGTCCAGCCCGCGGTACGCCATCGCGACACCGAGCGCCAAAAACGCCACCAGCATCCGCATTCCCGAACAGGCTTCAGCAATGTTGAGTGGGATCTCCCGCCCACCCTCAAGAATGTTGAGCTGGTGGCCCTCCCTCGCGACGTCATATCCAAAGAGCGAGAGTCCAATCTCGCCCCCCACCGTGGCCACACCCTGCAGTTGAAACGTGATGATTTCCAGGAAGCGATCGGACACCGTCTGACTGAACACGACGAGATACAGCGTGGGAAACCAGAGCCACCGCATGGCCCGCCATCCACAGAACGCAAGGACCAGACCGAAGATGGTGATCCCCACACCCATGCCCATGAGATTGTGATGCCGGACAATGACCGGGCCAAGTGATGTCGCCGTGAACCAGAGGATGCCAACGACGATCAGCAGCAGCCCAATGAGGCTTGGCCGAAACGGTTCTTTGAGGATCTGCTCCCTGTTGAGCCACACAAACCAACCGGCGATGAACGGTATCACCAGGGTGTGCCCCCAGTCCGCCTGCTGCTCCACGGCAAACCGTACTTGCCGGTGCAGGAACGACCAGAACATCCAGACGAAGATGGCGAGCAACATCCCAGCCCACAGCGCCATCACCGCCGGGGACGGAGCAAGCGAAGGGCGAGAGGCCGTCTGAATTGAAGGAGCGTCGGTCATGCTGCTGGATTCAGGCTCGAAGAGTCGCGCGACCGCCCCATGTCAGAATCGGCCGACATTCGTGGGCGGCGGGCCGAAGACGTCATTGCCGAAGTTTCGGTCGAGCAGGAAGCCGAAGCCATAGTTCATCCTGAATCCGTTACGAATAACCGCGAGCGGATACGCGAACCAGTTCGTGCCCACGAGCACATGATCATTCGGCTTGATGATGACATCAGGCTCGGTACGCCTGCGAATCGCACCAAGATCGAGGCGAATCGTCGCTTCCCGGCCCTCATCGACCTGCCTGACCAGATCAACCCGATCAGGAATGGCCAGCGCCCCAAGTCCACCTGCCATCGCAATCAACCGGCTGAGCGTCAGCGGGTCCGCCGCAGGGAGCGGATAGGCATTCGGTGCATTGACTTCGCCACTGATGTAGCAATATCCCACTGGAGGACCGTCGACATAGATCTGGTCACCCGGACGAATCACCATGTTCAGGCTCGAATCGCCGTGAGCGAGCCGCCGGTAAGGGACCTCAATCACCCGCTCCACCACAAGGGAGCCCGCGGCATGAAGGTCCTTCGTGTCAGCCCCAGCGGCACCCGAGGTCCCATCGGTTGTTCGGACCCACTGCTTCTTCTCGGGCAGGTACACAAAGGGCGAGGACGATGCCTCGGCCTTCGCCGTTGACGGTGGATGATCTGCCACGGCCGGAAGTGTCACTTTCGCCGGCGAAACGTCATCCACATCAATGGGTGGGTCGCCCGCGCCTGCCCATGAACCCGGGCTTGGCTTGGGTGCCGTCGACTTCGCGCCGGCAGGGTGATCGTTGAGTTGATCAATGAGCGACTCGATGTCCACCGGCCGCTTGGTGGCTGTGGTCGACGCCTCGCTGGACGTGGGTGGCGCCGTCCAGGGCGCCTTCAACCCGGGATCGACAGCGACCTGGCGTACCACATAGACCCGTCGGGTCGAGAGCGGAACGCCGCCCGCCATCGCGAGCGCCTCCATCAACCGCAGGGTCGGATCCTGAAGCGTAAAGCGAGCCGGCGCGTTGACGTGCCCGTAGATGATGTACGTCAGCGCGCCACCCTCGACGAGGTTGACGGACACCGTCGGATTCTTCATCACCTTCTTCGCAAGACGGCTGACGAGTTCCGATTGCAACTGCGGAACGGTCAGTCCCGCCGCCCGGACGCTCCCGACATCCGGCACATGAATGTCACCTGCCTGATCGACCCGTACCGTGACCGGGAAGAACTGGCCGGGCGTGTACAACTCATAGATCTTGATATCAACGACATCACCTGGGTGCAGGTGGTAGGAGAGGTCGCTGGGCATGAGGTCTTCGGCGGTGACCGCGGTCGTCTCGCCCCAGAGGTCGACGCTGGGCTCGATCGCGGCGATGCGGTCCAGTACAGGCATCGTGACAGGCGTCGATCCGAAGTAGCCGGTCTTGGATGGGTCAAAGAACCCATTGACGTCGCAGCCAGCAGACATCAGAACGACTATCAGGCACCCTGCCAGCGCCCACAGGCCGCGAGGCAGCCCCGTGTGGGCCGTCTGGTCAACCTGCTGATCCGTCACGATTGCATCTCCGACAACCCGCCCCTGCGTGCTGAGAATTGACAACTGTACCCAATAAGACACTCATCGGGCCACCAATCATCGACCGCAAAACACCCACTGGATCACAATCCATCGCGGTTTTCGGCAATTTCCGAGCTGAAATGGCTGACGCGGAACAGGACCCCCCGATCTCTCCGCGCCGACCCCTACACTACGCCGATGGCGACCCCGCCCACCAAGACGCCACGTCACCCCCGACCTCTGGGAGGGGACACCGCCCGAGGTCACCAGCGGGACGCGCTCGTGAGCCTGAGTGATCAGGTGCTGAGCAACCAGTCGCCCAGCACGCTTGACGCGCCCCGGAAGCCCTCATGGATCCGCGCTCAGGCCCCTGGTGGGGACGAGTATCTGGCCCTCAGGAGCCGCTTGAAGACACTGGGGCTCCACACGGTCTGCCAGGAGGCCTCGTGTCCCAATATCGGCGAATGCTGGGCCCGCGGCACCGCCACGATCATGATCCTGGGTGATACCTGCACCCGATTATGCGGGTTCTGCAATGTCAAAACGGGCCGCCCCCCCAGCACCGACCTCGACGAGCCCCGCCGAGTTGCGGAAATGCTTTCAGAATCAGGGCTTACGCACGTCGTCATCACGTCGGTGGACCGGGACGACCTCCCGGACGGAGGCGCCGCCATCTGGGCCGACACGGTGGTCCGGACCCGCAGCGCCTGCCCGAACCTCTCGATAGAGATCCTCGTGGGTGACTTTCAGGGTGATTTGGATGACCTCCAGGTCGTCATGGACAGTGCCCCGGACATTCTGGCCCACAATGTCGAAACGGTTCCGCGGATGCACCCCGCCGTCCGGCCGCAGGCTCGGTACGACCGCTCGCTTGAGGTCCTCAGACGCATTCACGACGGTGGCCTGATGGCCAAGACCAGCCTGATGGTCGGCATTGGAGAGCGTGATGATGAAGTGCTTGAGACGATGGCCGACATTCAGGCCCGGACGCAAGCCGACATCCTGACAGTCGGACAGTACCTCCAGCCGACCAGGAATCACCTTCCAGTGCACCGGTGGGTGACCCCGGACACATTCGCGGTGTGGAAGAAGGCCGGATTGGAAATGGGCTATCGCGTTGTCGAGTCCGGGCCTCTGGTCCGGAGCTCCTACCACGCTGAGGCGCAGGCTCGCCTGGCGAAGGACCGGGGCTGAAGACCCCCTCCCCCTGCTCGCAATGCCACAAAAACAACTGAACGGCCCCGTGTGGGGGCCGTTCAGTCGGAGAGAGAGAGGAGAGAGCGTTGTTGGGGACGCGAGTGCCGCATCCAACGAGGACAACGCACCGGGGCCGCGGTCCTTTCGATTCACTGAGACATTGCGGTAATTTCTGTACCTTTCCCGCACCATGGCCTCGAAACCGGCATCCCGCCCACCGAAAGTCACCGGCGTTGCCCCATGGGCGACCTGGAGGCAGTCGTTCTTCTCCGGCGCGGCCCTGTGGCGACAACTGGTCCTCCTGATCGCCGCAGCCCTCACCGGTGCCGTGGCGCTCTACTTCCGCGAAGCGGACATCTACGGGTCGCGGCTGTTCCTGCCCCTCTACGAGCATGACTCACTGTTCGGATGGTCGCTGCCAGGGGGGTGGGGCATCTGGGTGGCCGCCATCTGGGTGATCGTCGCGATGATCCTGATCATCTGGCTGCGAGATCGGTTCTTCCCAGGCACTGAGGGAACGGGCATCCCGCAGGCCATTGCCTGCCTCAAGATCAAGGACAGCCCGTTCCGCCGGTACATGCTCTCGGTTCGCATTGCCATCGGAAAGATCCTGCTGCTCACCATTGGGCTCTTCGGCGGCATGACGATCGGACGCGAAGGCCCCTCCGTGCATGTGGGCGCCTGCCTGATGTACCTGGCCACCAAGATCTGCAGATTCCCGCAGCATCTGGTGCAGCGGGGGCTCATTCTCGCTGGTGGCGGGGCAGGCATTGCCGCGGCCTTTAATGCGCCGATCGCGGGCATGATCTTCGCCTTTGAGGAAATCGGCCGGTCGTTTGAGAAAGACAACGCCAGCACCATTGTCCGCACCGTGCTGATTGCATCCGCCGTGGTCATCGTCAGCCTCGGCTGGGATTACCTCTTCTACGGCCAGGTCGCCCATGAATTCGGGTTTGACGGCGTGCACTGGCTGTGCGCGATTCTGATCGGCGTCGTCGGCGGATTCCTCGGCGGCCTCTTCGCGCGATCCGTCGTGTGGGGAACGCGCATGATCTCCATGGGGTTTGCCCGCAAACGCATTCTGACGGCCGCCGGTCTGGGACTGGCACTGGCCCTCATCGGTCTGGTGTCCGAGGGGCAGAGTTTCGGAAGCGGGTACCCGCAGGCACGCGCGGCCCTCATGTATCGCGGGACCGACTTCTACGCCACACTGGGCGTCTCCCGAACCGCATCCGAAGCCGAGATCCACGAAGCCTACGCGGAGGCCGCCCACGCACAGACACTGCTCGGCCCCGACGGGCGAGCGCTCGAGCCGGCGCTCCTGCTTGAAGCCGCGTATCGCACGCTCGCCAATCCGGAGGAACGCACGTTCTACGACGAGTGGGTGATGTCCGGCCCACTGGAGTGGTGGTACGCCCCGGCCAAGGCAGCGGGCTCGTTTGTCAGCCTGATCAGCGGAATTCCAGGCGGACTGTTTGATCCGAGCCTGTCCGTCGGTGCCGGACTCGGCGATGCCTGCGCCGACCTGTGCCATGACCTGTTCAATGGGATCAGGCCCCAATTCGTGATCATGCTCTTCATGGTGGCGTACTTTGCAGGCGTCGTGCAGAGCCCGATCACCGTGTTTGTCATCATGATTGAGATGACGGATGCGCGATTCGTGACATTACCGCTCATGGTCACCGCCATCATCGGATACGAGTGTTCTTCACTGGTATGCACGACGTCAATCTATGAGGCCCTGGCAGAGCTCTTTCTCGGCAACGTGAAGACCCGATCCAGCGAACCCGCGCCACTGGCCTGATCACCCGATACGCCCCAGACCGCACGAGGGTTCGGTCTGAAAAACCTTCCGACGTTTTCTCGAACATCCCCACCGTGACTCGCCGTAGGAGGGACCGCTGGCCAATTGCCGGCGCCCCACCCATGACAAGCACCACGATTCCTACCGATCTCGACACCTACTTCCGCGACATCAGCCGGATCGACCTTCTCGAAGCTCCGGAAGAGCGGCAGCTGGCCTGGTTGATCATCAATGACCATTGCGAAGAAGCGAAGTCAAAGATGATTCAGGCCAATCTGCGGTTGGTGGTGAGTATCGCCAAACGATATGCCTCCAGAGGCGTTCCGCTCGCTGACCTGATCAACGAGGGCAACCTCGGCCTGATCAAAGCCGTCGAGCGATTCGACCCGGCACTCGGGCATCGATTCTCAACCTACGCCACCTGGTGGATCCGCAAGACCGTGAAACAACTGATCGAGAACGTCGGGCACCCCATGCACGTTCCCGCATACATGCAACAACGCATGACGCGATGGTCCGAAACGCTGCGGCAACTTCAGGATGATCTCGGTCGCGCCCCGAGTCCTCAGGAGATGGCCAAGGCGATGCGCGTCCCGCAGTGCAAACTGATGCTGGTCCATCGCACCATGGCCGCCACTCGCGGCATTGGAACCGGACGCAGCAGGACGGGCGAGCCGGGATCGCCTCTGGACAGGCACATGGCTGCAGACTCCATCGACAACGAATCGACGGTCGAACGCCTTGATGATCTCGCCAAGGTCCGCCTGCTGTTGGATCAAATGGACGAGACCGAGTCACAGGTCATGTCGATGCGATTCGGCCTGGACGGCGGACCACCCCGAACGCTCAAGGAGACCGGCCGTGCCATCGGGCTCACGCGAGAGCGGGTGCGGCAGATCGAGCAGCGAGCCCTGAACCAGATCCGGCGGGCGTTCTTCGAGCGCCGGCGGGCAGGCTGACGCCGCCTGAGCGACTGCGGTGTCCTCAATCGGCGGCTGTCTGTGGCGGATCGGCGACCGGCGTGTTGGCGACGCTCCACAGCGACATCAACATCATGCCGAAGAAGAGCAACTGAATACCGAAGAGCAGGCCGGGCGCCCACAATGCATCAGACGGATACCAGAGCGCCAACAGAACAGCGATCACGATCCCGGCCAAACCGCTGATGACCTGAAGTCCGGGCGCATGCACCGAACGTGCCGGGAATCCGCTGACGTCTGCCACGCCGCGAATGAACGATCCTGCTGCCAGCAGGAGCGTGATTGCCTCGAGCCCCTCAAGCGGCCACAGAAGCATCAGCACGCCAAGCACCAGCAGCAGCCCTGAGGTCACCACCGTGGCGAGCCGATGCTCCACTCCCCCAACGAGGCATCGAACCAGCCCAAGTACCCCCAGCACCGCGCACAGTCCTCCAAGAAACAACTCGAGCCCCTCGCTCGCCACCACTGGAAACAGGATGGCCAGCACACCGCCAAGCAGGCATATCACGCCCTCGAACAGGATCAACGCTTTGCCCTGGCGAAGCAGTTCCTGCACCTGTGCTGGAGACGGTTGCGACACGCTGGTTGTGGTCATTGAGGTGTTCCTTCCATGCCAGAGGACACCATGCTACCGCCACCGGCATGCAGAACGGGACCCGGTCGTTCCGGGCCCCGTTGAGGCGAGCGTCTTTTTGGAAAGAGAGGAGAGGGGTGCTGCTCGCGCCGCTCGCATCGCGATCAGCGGTGGAGAGGCGAGTGGTCAGTTGGTGCGAATGTCAATCTTCCGTGGCTTCACCACGTCCGCCTTGGGGAGCGTCACCTCGAGGATTCCATCGCGGTAACTCGCGCTGATGTTGTCGGCGTTGATCCCATCCCCGATCCGGAATGATCGATGGAAATCTCCGACTCCGTATTCCTGGTGGCGAAGGCTCCCCAAGGCGGCATAGCGATCCCGTACTTCCGCGTCGATCGTGAGGGTGTTGTCCTCAATCGAAATCTCGATCGTGTCCGAGCAGGCGCCGGGCATGTCCGCGATGACGCGGAATGCCGCGTCGGTCTCGTACACGTCGACCGGAGCGCGGTAGCTCTGGGGTCGCTTGATGGTGTCATGGGTCGTGCATGTCTCGGCGTTCGTGCCGGTGCAGGTCATTGTGTTGGTCGTATCGTTGTTCATCGCAGGTGTCCTTTCGATGAATTGGTCCATGTAAGTTCCGTACCTCACGCGTCCCGTACTTCGATCCGACGGGTGCGGGCCGGGCTCGTCTTCGGGAGTTTGACGATCAGTACGCCATTCTCGAGCGTGGCGTCGATGCCATCCGGCTCGACGGCGACCGGAAGCCGCATGGAGCGCTCGAATCGCATGGTGGATCGTTCACGACGAAGCGTGCTCGCGTCGTCAGGCACATCGACGGTCCGCGTGCCCGCCACCGTGAGCGCGTGATCGGTGGCGTTGATTTCAAGGTCGCCTCGGGCAACACCTGGAAGTTCGGCCTCGAAGTACAGATGGTCGTCGTCCTCGATGAGGTTGACGGCGGGGTGGGGCCGCATGGAGTCGAGCATTCGCGTGGGCCAGGCCGAAGCCAGTCCTGGGGTCGAGATTCGATCGAAGAGGCGATCGAACTCGGTCCGAAGCGTGTCCATCGCGGTCGTTGCTGGTGCGAGAATCGTTCGGGTGTTCATGGCAGTGTCTCCACAGTGTCGGAGCGAGTCGCTCCGGATGTTTCGTTGTCGCCGGGCCAACCGGCATCTCCCATTGCTGTCGCAACCCCCGTGCCAGTCCCCCACCAGCGTTTCTGCCCGATCCGCAGGGCTTTCGAATAGGCCCGTCTGCCATTCCCGGTTTTGGCTGGCAGCGTGGCAAGTCCAAATGGTCGCCATGCAAAAGACCGCCGGGGGGGGGGGGGGGGCGGCGCCCCCCGGGGGGGGGGGGCGGGCCCCGGCCCCGCGGGGCGGGGGGGGGCGGCCGG
>CAYQJN010000013.1:0-2487 GCA_964417845.1 uncultured Isosphaeraceae bacterium | reverse complement strand
AATTAAAACCCCGGCGGGGGGGGGTTTTTGTACGCGCCGGGGCGGCTTGGAAGGCATGCACCGGTCCCTCGGTGCGTGGGGTCAGCAGACGAGGCTGGACTCGCGAGCGACCATGGTGTCGTTGACGAGCGCCTTCTTGGGAAGCGTGATGCTCAGCACGCCGTTGACGATGCGAGCGGAGATGGAGGTCACGTCGACGTCGCCGCCGATGGCCAGCTCACGACGAAGCGTGATGGGCATCGACTTCTCGCGAGCGATCATCGGGAGATCGGCCTTGCGACCGGAGCGGCACAGGCCGGATGCTTCGATGATCAACCGGCCATTGACGGCCGTGATGTCCACGTCATCGATCGAGCGGCCCGGGAGGTCCGCTTCGATGATGTACTGCAAACCATCGCTGTAGACATCGACAGGAATCATGGTGCCCAGGCCGTTCAGCTGATTCCTGGCGTCGGCGTATCCGACGGTCGGCAGCGTCTGGCTGAAGGCCGCTGAGGCGTTCCAGCCCAGCATGGCCATCTGTCGGCGTGCCTCGACCGGACTGGTCAGAGCGATCTGCGCCATCTTGAGCGCCTCATGCGGGTTGGCCAGGGCGAGATTCACGATGGTGCGAGCGAGGGGGAGGTCAATCCCGGCCACCTGCACCAGCTTGGCCGCGGTCCAGATGCAGCCGCCCGCGACGGAGGAGAGGCTTGCGACGAATGTGGGATCGATCTGAGCGATTCGAGCCGCCAACTGACCCATGGCCGGGTCAACGGTGGCAATGCGGTTCACGACGTTGGTGGGCAGGCCACCATTGAAGGCGGACGTGAGGTTTCCGGCGACAGGGCCATGGTTGAACCATTGTCCGTTCCCTGCGGTGAAGGGCTGAGCCGTCGGGTCACCGAAGGTCGTGCCCTCACATGCGGGCGTCGATCCGAATCCGAAGGCGTCGGCATTCGCGAAGGTGGTGTTCATGGGCATCACACCGAAGGCGGGCTGGCCGTTGGTGTTCCAGGAACCGTTGCAGAAGGTGCCGTTGACGCCACGATTGTCTTTGACTTGAACTTTGATAGCCATTTTCGAGCTCCTTGAGGTTGAAGACTCAGGAGGCCGATCTGTCCCCGCTCACAGCGGGAAGACATCGGTGTCCTGTGTTGGTTGGTGAAGGGGATTCCGTGTCACGGCGCGGGCTTCTGCGAGCCTGTCGGCGGCAACGGCGCCGAGGCCGTCGAGTCCTGAGGTGCTGCGTGTCCCGGCATGAGGAATGCCGATGACAACCAGATCACTTCCTGGTCGCCGCATGGCTCGCACAGGTCCGCCAGGCCGGTCATGCAGATGAATCCGAGTCGTAACCCGATCAATGCCGCATGCCGGTGTCGATTCGGCGGATCGCTTAGCCGTCACCGTGAGCGTCTTCCCCTTCTGACGAAGTGTTGTGTGATCAAGACCGGCCGATGGGAGGTGGACCGTCATCTCATGCCACTGATCGGCGCGTTCCTTGAGCATCGCTTCTGTGCGTGCGTTGGGGCGTGATGCCTCCTGTGGAACACTCCATTGAGCCGGCTTCGCGTCGGTATGCGTGTGGCGGATCATGGTCGGACTCCCATCGGCCGTCGGGCCGTGCGTCCCGCGATGTGCGGGGTTGGATCGCACTGCTTCAACCGGCGTGCCACCCGTCGTCAGCAGCGTGAGAAAATGTGGCGGCCCGCCTGTAATCGCTGTTTGCAGGCGATCATCGGCACTCAACGGTGTGGGCGACTGAACAGCGAGGCCGCCCCGCACGGACTCCGATCACGGGCAGAAGCATGAAACCTGACTGCCAGGTCGGTTGTGGACCGATCGCGCTGCGTCGCCCCATACCCCGCCCCTCTCCCGCGTATTCCCGCCGCGGAGGCATTGAAAGTCCACTGCTGCCACAGTGGCACCCCATGTCAATCCTGGCGGTTGTGATCCGTCAGAACCTGAACGCCCGCCACGCCCCGTAGACGCTCCCTGAGCGCAGAACCGCCCAGCACACACCCCGCAGACGCCAGCGCATCTGCCTCCGCAGCGGTCGGCGCAACCACCGTGATGTCGCCGTGCCGCCCCATCCACCGCCCACTTCGTGGATCGAAGACATGTGACGCGACCCCGTCCATCGTCACCACGTGCTGCGGGCCTGATCCCGAGGTTGCCACGCCACAGTGCGAGCGCCATATCGGCTGACCTCTGCCGCGGCGCACCCTCCACCCACGATGCCCGGGCGGTGGGTGCCCGATCGCGATGTCGCCCCCAAGGTCCACCAGCGCGCATTCCAGACCGAGTTGCTTGAGCACTTCAAGCCCCTCATCGGCCGCCATCCCCTTGCCAACCCCGCCGAAGTCGAACCAGGGCAGTGGAGACCCGAAAGAGACCTGCCCATCGGCAAGCCGCAGGCGGGACGACGGAGCGCCGTGCGCTGCAATCCAGGGCTCCCAGGTGGCTGGGTGCCCCCCGGAATCCCGCTGCTGCCGCCATGCCTGGGTC
>CAYQJN010000012.1:0-28433 GCA_964417845.1 uncultured Isosphaeraceae bacterium | reverse complement strand
CCAGATCGTGGTCGATCCGGAGTCGCCGCAGACGATGGCGTCGTCATCCATGCAGCCGGCGATGGCGGCCATGACGGCGGCTGGGTGGACTGGCTTGCCAGCTTTGGTCTCCTTGGCCTTGAAGGTGTAGTCATCGATGAGTTTGACGAGCGGCTTGCGGCTCTTCTCAAGGAAGTGCGCGTCTTCCCGGGACTTGGTCCTGTTGAGAAGCCCAGTCACTGATGGCCCCGCCGATCCGAGAATCGGGTGCGTGATGTGAATGTGGGTGGCGAGATGTTTGGGGTTGTGGTCGATCTTGATGATCGGCGTCTTGGCGGGGTAGAACTGCTGCCACGCGAAGTTGCACCCCACGATGATGAGCAGGTCCGCTTCATGCATGGCGTGATTGGCCGGGTGGTTGCCCATGATGCCGATGCCGCCGAGGACATTTGGATGGTTGTTGTCGATGATGTCCTTGGACCGTGTCGTGTGCAGCAGCGGGGCCTGCAACTTCTCCGAGAGCGCAATGACGTCGGCGGCAGCGGATGCGGCGCCTGCGCCGTAGAGAATGGCCGGACGTTTGGCCTTGGCGATGGCTGCGGCCGCGTCGTCAAGGGAGTGGTCGTTCGGTACCACGCTGGCGTCGCGATTGGAGACAGGCGTCGGAAGGGGGTATGACACTTCCGGCTCAAGCATGACGTCGGACGGAATCGAGATGTGCACGAGCCCACGCTCAGTGAGCGCGGTGTTGATGGCGATGTGGAGCATCTCGATGCAGTTGTGGGGGGTTCGGGCTTCGGCGTTGAAGAGGGCGATGTCGTCAAAGAGTTTGAGTTGGCTCGACTCCTGCGGCATTCCTGAGCCAATTCGGTCGCTGTCCACCTGGCCGGTGATGGCCAGGACGGGGATGCGGTCGCCCGCGGCGTCAGCGAGTCCATTGAGCAGGTTGTTGGCCCCAGGCCCCTGGCAGGCGACGGCGACGCCCAGCCCGCCGCTCACGCGGCTCTCGCCCGAGGCCATGAAGGCCGCGTTGGCCTCGTGGCGACAGACGACGAATTCGGTGTCGGGGTCCTTCCGCAGGCTCTCCATGAGGGTGTCGATCGTGTCGCCCGGGATGCCGAAAATGCGGCGGACACCGACTGCCTTGAGGGTGTCGAGAATCTGATCGCTCAGCGTGCGGCTCATGGGGGCCTCCCTGTGTCTAGGCAGTCGACTGGCCCCAGTGGGGACTCCCTGACAAGGTATCAGGGGGAGTGGAGGACGCGGCAGGCTCCGAGGGGGTTGGCTCGTGCGGGTGGTGCGGTGGCGGTGTGTTGATCGCGGGGGAAATGGGCACACAATTGGCGTACTCACCGTGTACCTGAGTACAGATGATCGGCTACCCTTCCTTTTCCCGTTCTTTCACCGCTGCCGTGAGGTGGTGGTGGGGCGGCCATTCGATCTCAATCGTTGGCCGGTCTGGCGGGGTGGGGCCCTCCGGGGCCGATAATCGGATCCGTGCTCTCTCACCCGAGTTTTCATCGGGGCTGCATAACCTCGCCCCTGCTCTGTACAGTAACTCCGACACCGCTGGGGTGATCGAAAAGTATTCGCCAGAGGATCGAACGAATGACCAAGACGACCAAAACCACTTTCCGGACCGGGATCGCCACTTCAGCGGCCCTTTGTGTGGCCGCTTCGGCGACCGCTGACTTCACCGGCATCGCTTCTGAGGCGTCGCTGGTGGACCAGACTGGTTGGCCCGACCCTGATGCTCGGACGCTGTACAGCGTGTCTGTCTATGCCGAGTTTGACAATGCCGCTGACAAGCTGATCGCGGTGTTCGGTGATGCCGATCACATCATGACGGTCACCACCTCAGACGACGATGGTTTCTGGCAGTTCACCGCCAACGGCTCTCAGTCGGCAGGTGACTACAACACTTCGCTCAACATTGATCCCGACCTTGCAGGTCCGTTTCCGTCCATTCTCAGCGATAGTTGGGTCACAATCGGCCTGAGCAACGATGAGGGCGGTAACGCCCTTCAGGCCATCGGCATCAACTTTGACAGTTTCAATTCGGAGGCCACCGGCTCCACGATCACAGTGGACAACGGCAGTTGGTTCATCACACCAGAGGATGATCAGGGGACCGCCGGCAACTACTCGGGCGATCGCGTCCTGGTCGGCCAGTTCACCGTGGCTGAGGGCGAAACCGTGAGCGGCTCACTGAGTTTCCAGTATCGGGACAGTACCGATGCGGTGCAGTACGTCTACGCTCAGGCCTTCGAAGCGACCGCATCGGCAGGCGACAATGCCGTCAAGAATGACTTCAACGGCGATGGCGTCGGTGACATGCTCTATCGCAACGTCGCTGGGGCTGGGAGCGTGATCTACACGTGGCTGATCGATGCCTCGAATCCCGACGATCTCACCTATACGGGTGACTACGTCTTTCAGGGCACCACCCAGTTGAGTGGCTGGGAGATCGCTGGGATCGGTGACATGACCGGCGATGGTCTGGCCGATATCTGCTGGCGTGATCCACAGAACCGGATGTATGTCTGGAAGATGGCGTATGACGGCGGAACGGGCGACGTGTCCTACACGGGCGACTGGCTCTACACCGGCACCGGCCTGGCGACGTGGACCGTTGCGGATGTCGGCGACATGACCGGGGATGGCATTGCCGATCTGCTCTGGCGCAGCAACGCTGGTGCTGGCAGCCAGGTCTATGTCTGGATCGTGGATGCGTCCAATCCGGACGACCTGACCTACACGGGTGACTACCTCTTCAACGGGACCACGCAGCTCGAGGGCTGGGAGATCGGTGGCATTGGTGACATGACCGGAAACGGCATCGCAGACGTCACCTGGCGTGATCCGCAAAACAGGGTCTACGTCTGGGAAGTGGCGCACGACGCTGGCTCGATGAGTTACACCGGCGACTGGCTCTACACGGGAACCGGTCTGGCGACCTGGTCCATTGAGCGTGTGGGTGACATGACCGGCGACGGCATTGCGGACATCGTGTGGCGGAGCGACGCTGGCGAAGGAAGCAAGGTCTATCTCTGGCTGGTGGACAACAGCGCGAGCCCGGACCTCACCTACACCGGTGACTACCTCTTCAACGGGACGACGCAGCTCACCAACTGGACGATCGCTGAGCTGGCTGATATGACTGGTGACGGCGTTCAGGACCTTGTCTGGCGCAATCCCGTCAGCCAGATCTATGTCTGGAAGTCGTCCTATGACGGTGCTGGCGATGTGTCCTACACAGGCGACTGGCTCTACCAGGGCAATGGCCTCATTGACTGGACCGTCGAGAGTCCCTGAGCGCTCGACACCTGTGATGTGATCCAATCACCCGCCGCTTCTTCGGAGGCGGCGGGTGTCGTTTGGCGCACCGGCGGGTTGGCGATGCCTGGCGGTCAGGCGTGAGGTGATGGGGGATCCGGCTCGGAAGGAGGCTCCATCTCCGGCGGAGGGTCCTGATTCGGGGTGTCAGGCCCGTGCGGGTCGCCCGGATCACCCGAAGGTGCCGGCGCCACTTCCTCAGGAGTCGGAGCTTTGGGGCTCTCGGGTGGGCTGGCCAGCGGAGAGTCCTCGTTCCGCACGCCACCCGGATCGATCATCTCTTCCGGCGTGTCCTTCCGCGGCCACATGGGGCGGACTGGGCGGCCGTCGCAGCACTCGCGGCCAACGCGGGCGCACAGGGCGTCAAGCGTTTCCTCTTCTGCGGTTCGCAGTCGCACGATGGCCTGCAGGTGGCGCGACTGCACAGCCTCAAGGTCCGCGGGATGGCCGACCTTGCTCCCGATCGGTCCGAGGATTCTCGCCGTCTCGAGCGCCATCCGAATCTCAAGGAGTTCATCCGCGAGCCCGGTAGTTGCCTGCAGAAAGTCCTCGATGGCCAGGGATTCTTCGCGGGCCAGGAGGTCCTGGCACTCGGAAGACGCGCTCAAGCGGCTGAGTGCAGCGCTCAGGCCTTCCGTCACAGGTCGCTGGCCCATGCGAGCGAGCGCTTCGGCGTGCACCAAGGCTGCGGTCTCGGGCGGCAGGGATGCCTCGATCGCGCGCAGGGACGCCAGGGTCAGGTCACGAATGCGGATCCGAGCCTCCAGCGCGGTGGCGCACACGGCATAGGCCTCCTGATAGCGTTCCTGATGAATCAGACTGCGATAGAGGTTGTTCTCGGGTCCGAGCAGCGGGCGCCGTGCTCTGATCGCTTCATCAATGGCCAGCCCCCAGCGTGCCACGATGTCTGCCACCTCAGGTGGCGATTCGGGACCAAACTGGTCGGCGGTCAATGTGGCCAGATCGAGCCGCTCTGCGATGAGACGACCGAGCGGGAGTTGACGATCACGCCGCATCGATCGACGGAGTGATTGCCATCCCTCGAGTTCCTCATCCAGCAGAATGGCTGCAATGTCGAGATCGATGCGCTTGGATGCCGCTGTGCAGGACGCCAGAAACGCCTGCGTCTGCGCGAGCATCTTCACGATGTAGGCTTCCGAATCCTCTTGCGTGGCGAGATCAGCAATGGCCTGTTGGAGAGACTCCTCAGCCTTGCGAATCTCGAGGGCGTAGGTTTCCAGGAGGTCACGAAGAATGCGCTGTCGGTCGTCGTCGTCGATGTTGAGCCGCTCAATGATGCGTTCGGCATCGTGGACCGTGAGGTCCGGGGTGGGGAGTGCCACGGCACTGAGGCTGGTTGCCAGCGTCAGGCACGTGGCTGGAATCGTCATTGGTGTCATCTGGTCCTCGCTGGTGACGGTAAACTGGCCCTCATGGTATGCGCAGGCGAGGCGGCGGGTAGTGCAGTGACTGCGTGTGACCGGGCGGGGGCCATCCTGGCGGACTGCCGACTTGACCCCGCGTCCGGGATCTACCGGCCCGAGTCACTGGGGCGCGCTCAGGTCTCCTATCCCGTAGCCGCCACCGACGCATGCCGGGACCTGGAGGAGCAGTCCTTCTGGTTCCAACATCGAAGCCGCTGTATTCAGCAGGCCGTTCGAGAGGTTGGGGCGACGGGGATCATGCTTGATGTGGGAGGCGGGAACGGCCAGACAGCGGCCAGTCTCTGCAGCCACGAGCTCGATTGCTGGGTGATCGAACCGTCGCCGGCGGGATGTGTACACGCCCGCCGACGCGGTGTGGGCCATGTGGTGTGCTCGACCCTGGAGGATCTGAGGCTGGCAGACGCGTCGGTCGATGCAGTCGGGCTGTTTGATGTGCTTGAGCACATCGAAGACACGCGGCCGATGCTCGATGAGGCTCGGCGCGTGTTACAGCGGAAAGGTGCGTTGATCGTCACGGTTCCGGGGCATGCACTCCTCTGGTCGGCGGAGGATGACTACGCAGGGCACTACAGGAGATACACGCGAAGGACGTTGAGTGCGGCCCTCCGGCTGGCGGGGCTCGAGGTAACGCGGTGCGAGTACTTCTTTGCGCCGCTCGTGGCACCTGTGGCGGCACTTCGGTCACTGCCCTCCCGGCTCGGACGGCGCACTGGCGGCGATTGGGAGGCGGCTGCCCGAGAGCACGGGGCACATGGCGGCGTCACGGCAACCCTCATGCGGATGTTGTTGGACCGTGAGTTCAGAAAGATCGAGCGTGGACGTTGGCCACGCACCGGAACCTCTGTCGTGGCGACGGCACGAAAGCGATGATCCATGCGCAGGGGCCATCGGGAACGGCTCTGGGCCAGCTCGTTCGATATGGAATCGTCGGGATGCTGGTCAATGGGGGCGCCTGGCTGGCCTTTGTGGCCATGGTCGGCATGGGACTGCACCATCAGGTCGCCGCGGCCCTGATGTTCGCGCTGGCGGTCCTGGTGTCGTACGGGTTGAATCGAGTATGGACATTCGGATTCCAGGGAGATCTCGGAAGGACATTCGGCAGTTATCTGGTCGTGTACTTCGTGGCGTGGATCCTCGATGTAATGGTCCTCTGGATCGGCGTTGACGTCATGGGGTGGAGCCATGCTCTGGTGCAGGGCGGCGCCATTCTGGGAATTGCTGGACTGATCTTCTTGGGGCAGCGATACTGGGTGTTTCGTCAGGAGAACGTGGCTACGTGATGTCTCGACCTCGAATCCCATTCAACAGGCCCAGTGTGTCTGGTCCGGAGTATGCCTATCTGACCGATGCCGTTCGGCGTGGGCATTCTGCGGGCGATGGGTGGTATACCGAGCAGTGCAGCCAGCGACTGGAAGAGGTGTCGGGCGCCAACTCCGTGCTGCTCACGACATCCTGCACGGCGGCGTTGGAACTTGCGGCGCTGCTTCTGGACATCAAGCCTGGCGATGAAGTCATCATGCCCTCGTACACCTTCGTTTCGACGGCCAATGCCTTCGTGCTTCGAGGCGCGAGACCTGTGTTTGTCGACGTCCGGGAGGACACGCTCAACCTGGACGAGCGGCTGATCGCCCGCCGCATCACCGATCGGACCAGGGCCATCGTGCCGGTGCACTATGGAGGTGTCGGATGTGAGATGGATGAGATCCTCGGGATTGGATCACATTTCGGAATCCCCGTCGTGGAGGATGCCGCACAGGGGGTCAACGCCACCTACAAGGATCGGTGGCTCGGCACGATGGGCGCCATCGGGGCCTGGTCCTTCCATGAAACCAAGAATGTGATCTGTGGTGAAGGTGGGGCGATCGTTATCAATGATGAGACGCTCCTCGATCGTGCAGAGATACTTCGGGAGAAAGGGACCAATCGAAGTCGGTTCCTGCGTGGCCAGGTTGACAAGTACACCTGGGTTGATGTGGGCGGTTCATTCCTGATGTCCGATCTGCTGGCTGCCTTCCTCTTCGCGCAGGTGGAGGCCATGGAGTCAATCACCGCTCGAAGACGGGCGCTGTGGCATCGCTACAAACAGGCACTGCTTCCACTGAAGTCAGCCGGTGTGCTCAGTCTCCCGGCGGTGCCTTCACACTGTGAGAGCAACTGCCACATGTTCACCATTCGAGTCGCCGACGAACGGGCCAGAGGCGTGCTCATCGACCGGCTGGCCGAGGCCGGTGTGATGGCCGTGTTTCACTACGTGCCGTTGCATACGTCACCGTATGCGCAGGCGAACGGTTGGAATGACGAGGCACTTCCAGTAACGGAACGTGAAGCGGGGCGACTGCTGCGGCTTCCGCTCTATCCGGACCTGTCGGACAACGAGCAGGATCGCGTGCTTGATGCTGTGGTCGCCTGCGTGGAGCAGGTGGCGGCGGGCGTCTGACTGAAACTGATCTGATCGCGGATGATGAACATCGGGCGCCCTCGCGTCTGGTGGAAGATTTTTCCGATGTACACACCGAGCACGCCGATCGCCATGAGGATGATGCCACCGAGCATGAGCAGGACCACGATGGTACTTGCCCATCCTTCGGGGGGTGCTCCACTCAAGGCGCTGGCAATGAATGCGACGCCGAGCAGGAGGGCGAGAATGCTGGTCACAGCACCAATCGCAATGGAGGCGTAGAGCAGTCTGGTCGATTGAAAGACGACGCCGCTCAGGGCAAACCGAAGCAGCCTCCAAAGGGTGTAGGTGGATTGCCCATCCTGACGAGCCAGACGACCGAACTCGACCCTGCTCACCGAGAACCCGAGCCAGTCCAGTACAAGTCGGTATGGACGATCGAGATCACCGAGGGAGAGGTAGGCATCGGCGACATGGCGTGTGATGGCGCTGAAGGTCCCTTGGCCGGGTTCAATCCGGTACCCGGAGAGCAGGGACAGGACGCGGTAGTAGAACGCGTTGAGCAGGCTCCGAATCGGCCCTGCCGGATCAATGGCCCGCGCGCCGATGGCAATGTCGGCGCCTTGATCAAGTGCGTCGAGCAGAGATGGGACGCACTCGGGCGGATCCTGCAGGTCGCAGTCCATGACCACGATGCGGTCCCCGCGGGCGACTGAGATCCCCGCTGCGATTGCCTCCTGCTGGCCGAAGTTCCGGCTGAGCCGAATGCCTCGTACATGATCTCGCTGGTGAGCGAGCGTGGTGATCGCCACCCAGTTCTCAGGTGGCCCTCCGTCATCCACCAGAATGATGTCCAGATCATCCGAGACAGTGGCGAGCGCTTCTTCCAGTCTTCCGGTGAGATCGTGCAGTGGTTTGGGTGATCCGAACACGGGAATAACGACTGACACGGAATCGTTGATCGAAGGACCCTGGCGAAACTCAAGCAGGTCGCCGGTGGCATCTGTGATTTGAAAACCACATGAGAGGAAGAGGGCCTGGCTGGCTGTGTTGCTTCGTTTGACGCGGGCGGTGGCGTGTGGCCATCGAGCCCGCAGGGCGGCGATCAAGGCGCGGCCGACGCCCTGGCCCTGGTAGTCCGGGTGGGTGCATACGCGAATGTCGCCGTCTATCACGCCGGCATAGCCAGCGGGCGACCCGTTCGCAAGCGCCACCACATAGGCATCGGCGTGCTTGGCCATGTAGGCCTCCTGCTGCGATGGTGTGATGGCAACCTCTTCAAGAAACCCATCCTGCACGCGCGGGTCATTGCGCAGCCCACGAATGAACTCGTGGTACTGCGGGGCATTCGGTAGGACTTGGATCATGTGAAAAGGGGTCGGAGGCGGTTTTGATAAGATTCGGGGATGGTAGAGGCAAACGCCTCCAAGGTGGCGGTTGACGAGCGCGGGCGTCTCGAGGGGGCAGCCGGGATGCCGGGGGGCCGCGTGGCGCCGGTCTGGCTTCTTGTGGCTATGGGGCTCGCAGCGTGTTTTGCTGTCATCGTGCTGGCGGCTTTGCGTGTGGTGTTCGATCCTGACACCATCAGTCAGCTCTCTACCGCGGCAGAAGCAGACTCATTCTGGATGTTCCTTGGCATCACCGGGCATAACCCGCTCAGTGAGTTCGATCTGGCGATGCAATGGCTGCTCACCGGCGCTGTGTCGATCACAACGATGAAAGCCGCGGCCCTTCTGTGGTCGATGCTCGGCCTCGGAGTACTGGCGTGCGTCGGGTGGAACCTCGGTGAGCGTGCTGTCGGTCTGGCGGTTTTGCTCTTCGTCTATGCCTCGCTCGGGACGACCTATGTACTCGCTGCATGGCCCATCTCGTTTTACGCGGCGACGTTGGCGATGTCCGGCGTCGTCGTGCTCGGCCTGCTGATGTGGTCTCGGTCCTGTGACCGGGGCGGCCTGATGACGGCCCTTTGGGTCGGGATGATCGTGCTGATCTGCGCCGCATCCCCGCTACTCGCACTCTTCGTATGCGCGGCATGGGGGGCACTGATACTTGGTGGTGAATCGTGGGGGCACATCGCCGCTCGAAAATGGCTGTGGCTTAGTCTCTGGCTGATCATGCCTGTGGGCGCCGCGGCGACTGCGATCGCCCTCTATCCCAACCCCAACCTGGGCTCGCCTCGGCCAGCGTTGTGGTCGCTTCTGTTGCCACTCTCTGGTGTTCCGATGGACATCGAGGGCATCGCGGGATGGCTGATGGACCGGAGCGCCGGTCTGGCGAATTCGGCGCTGCTTCCGCTTCGAGAATCTGACTCAACACTCAATGGCCTCTGGCTGATTGCGTGCGGGATCGGTGGAGTCGGTGGAGTCGTTCGGGCCATCGCCGGCTGCTCGAAGAGTCGCGTCCTGCTCCTCTATGTCGCTATCGCGCTTGGCGTACTGGTGGTCCTTGGACTCTTGGGAAAATATCCATTCGGTCTGATCCGATACGCGCTCCCGCTGATTCCCGCAGGGCTTGGTGTGCTCGTGCTGGGATGGCTTGGCATCGCCCGATGGACGAGCGAGGTCTGGTTGACGCGCGCGATCGTCCTGCTGGTACTTGCGTGGTGCGCCTACTGTGTCGTGTTGGAGTCGCGCGATATGGTGCGATCACGTGGTGACTGGACCCACTTTCAACAGGTGGTGCAGGAACACGCAGGGGGAAGCGTGTTGGCCGGCCGCAACTCATGGACTTTCCTCACCGAGACGCTTGATGGAGGCCACAACCTCCGCAGGCTGACCACAGGGGACGAAGGAACGGGCGATGATCTTGTCCTCACCTACCGTCTTGACTACTGGTCCGAGCCCCCGCCACCGGAGCGTGGCCTGCCTGCGTTCCCCAAGGGATCGTTGGTGCGCGTAGCGTCCACTGGGTTGTTGAGCACCTGGGGGTGGGGGCTTCAGGGCCGGCACCTGTGGAGGCATGAGCATGGCTCCCGGGAGGAGCCGCTGGTTCTCGAGCGAGGGGCTCAGGCCGTGCATGGACCGGCCGGCCTGCAGTTGAGACTTCCTCCGGGAGGCAGTGCGTTCTTCTGGATACATGGTCCGATTCCGGCGGGAACAGTCCTCAAGACCTCGTGCCACGTGTCCGGCGAAGGAGACATCGGTCTTGAGTGCGGACGTCACGGCGGGGGGCCAGCCGAGGCCAGTCCCTGGAAGCGAACGCGCGGTCTGCCGGGACGGATCAGTGCCACGCACACACTGTCGCATGAACAGGCTGGTGTTCGATCGCTTCTCAGAAACATGGGGCCTCAGTCCGTGGAAGTCACCGTGTCGGACTGGATGTTGGATGTGGCTTCTACTGGCGGAAGCGAGCTCAAGGCGCAGCCGGTACTCCGGTCACCCTGATCTACTCAGCAAGCGCGTTCTCGCTTTGCATCTGGCCAATGCTCAGAGCTCGATCGAGTTCAGAAAAGACGGAGTCCATGGTGTACTCACGTTCAATGAGTGCTCGGCCGCTCGCGGCGAGGCTCTGCCGGGTCGAAGGACTTTGCAGAACGCTCGTGACCTCGTTGGCAAACGACGTCCAGCCATCGACAACCAGGTAGTCCGAGCCCGGAACGCCTCGAATGCCTTCCGCGCCGTTCGACGTCGTGACGAGTGCTCGCCCGTAGGCCATGGCCTCAAGGCACTTGATCTTCAGGCCTGTTCCCAGCGTGGTGCAGTTGATCACGACGTCGGCTGACTCGTATGCGCTTCGGAGGTCATCGACCACCCCAAGACACATCACGCCAACGGTCGACGTCGCTTCATCGCTCAGGGCCTCCGACACTGATCCTGCCACCTTTAGGGTGGCGTTCGGGAGGTGTTGCTTCACGAGTGGCCATCCCTCCCGGATGAAAGCCTCCAGTCCATTGACGTTCAGGGGGTTCCCTGAGCCGACGAAGAGCACCGTGCCGCCTTCATTGGAGTCGTTGCTCTCTGGTGGGCACGGTGTGATCCCATCACATGCCAGGCTGCATTCGATGACCTCCCGCTCGGGAACGAGGTTGGCGAGCATCGCTCGTTCGACGTCATTGATGGCGACGATCGTGTCGGCATACTTCAGCAGGGTCGCTTCCTCTGCCTCTGAACATCGACGGAACGCTGGCAGGGGTATGCCGAGGTGCTGCAGGCGGTGGAGGACGTCGTGCGTGACGACCAGCTTTCGAACCCCGGAGGGGAGACTCCTCAGAGAGCTGGCCATGTGCGCATAATTGGCAATGGCGGCGTGAAGGTCAGTTGTCCGGGTCAGGTACGCCAACATATGTTCTACCAGTGGGTGGCCGCGGTCCGCCGGGCACACCTGAGGGCGGCCGATGTGTTGTAGACGGTGGCTGAAAATGACATGGAGTTCATCAACGATGTCGGCATAGGCCTCGACGTGCGGGGGGTCGCCGGGTGGGTGCGTCATGATGAGCACCGGGCGCATTCCGAGGTCTCGAATACGTTGCAGCAGTTGCACCATGACAACCCGGTTTCCCTGAACTGCGGGGAGGGCCGGAATGTGAGAAACGACAGCTACAGTAGGCGAGGTCAAGGGCATCCCACTATTGAATCTGTGGGATCGAATCGCAGGGTCATTCCCCGGCGTCCAGGTCTCCCGAACGTCCTCGAAGATTCCAGGGCTCAGTTCAAATGAGGTGGTGGGTAGCGCACCGCTGTCTGAATGTGGTTGAAGGTGGAGTGTGGCTGGAGCTCGATCGGTAGGGACGGTCGCCATGAAGCCGCAGTTCGGCTGATGGCAGTCCCGGTACTTAGCGTGGACGTCCTGACGATTGAGATTGACCGGTGATGAGCTCACACCACCCGCATCAGTTGTCAATGTGACTTCTGCCACTGAATGGCCATTGGCAAAGCACCAGCCTCGGATATGTGTTGTGTGACTGGAAGCGTCGTAGAGCGCCTCCGAGATGCCTGCACGGAGCCGTGTTCGCGAATCGCGTTTGATGCGGGGACCTGGGCGGGGAAGCTTGGCGCACCGCGTGTGTCCGTCATCGAGCGTGAGTTGCAGCGTCCATCGGGTTTCAGGTCGATGTGGAATCACCAGATTGAATCCGCACTCCATACTGAAGTTGTCCGGCCAGTCAGCGAGGACATCATGGCGGTCGACCCAGTAGGTGACGGGAGCGGTCGTCCCGTCCTCCGCGATGGCAGCCAGATGATCGACCTGTTGTCGTGACCGTATCCAGCCGCGAATGTGAAGACCGTCGGGCGATTGCGTCACCTCAGAGATTCGGATCGGGCTTCGTTTCCATGGGAGCCGCAGGCCGGGCCATCCGAGGCGACGGGGCAGTCGGGGGCCCTGCAACTCCGGTCCAGCCACGGCGGATTGGATGACGTCATCGATTGCGGCGACCCTTGCGGGCAGCGCCATGCGATCCTGAATCTGTGAGGTGGATTCCTGGGAGGGAGTCCATGTGCCCGTTGCCACCCGGGAGAGTGCGGCTCGCAGAGCCGTCGTGTCACCTGATGGTGCATACAGGGCAGCGTCGCCGAGCATTTCCCTCAGAACCGGAAGGTCGTAGGCGACGGCGGGAGTGCCGACGAATGCGGCCTCCACCGGGGGATAGCCAAAGCCCTCAAACCGGCTTGGAAAGAGCAGCGCGTCGGCGGCTCGGAGCACGGCAAACTTCTCGGCGTCAGTGGCCTGAATGTGCAGGCGGACGGTCATTCCGACCGCTGCCGCGGCTGCTTCGATTCTCTTCAGAATGCCTGCCGGAGGCGCCTTCCCCACAATGATGGCCAGTGCCCACCCGGTCATGGTTGGTGGAAGGAGCGAAGCCAGTTCGTTGGCGCCCTTGTGGGCGTCATCAAACCGCGTGATGACGGCCAGGGTGGGGCGCGTCGGCCGTAGTGTGTGCTGCCTGCTCTCGGGCTCGTTGATCGCCGGGTGCCAGATATCAAATCGGGTGGTGGCTGGGTACTTGGTGTAGAAGTCGCGCGCCCATCGATCTGATTCATGGGCTGAAGAGAGCACGGTGCAATGGCGATCGGTGAACTCAATCCACAGGTTCCATTCTCGGAGGGGGCGCTTGGTTGGAGACACCGCGTTGAACCAGTTCCCTGACTCGAAGTTGATCATGGCGCGCCGGGCAGCTCGCTCGCTCGCGAAGGAGCGGGCCGCGGCGTAAAGGCCTGGCCCGGTGTTGCGGTGCGGCACCAGGAATGTCAGATCGAAATCGCCGTCAGGGAGGTTGTCGCGATAACTGGTGGTGGAGTGAAGAACCGGTTGCTGGGTTCCCGGCCACCGCCTGAACTCCGGCTCGAAGACCGGGTGGTTGTTGGCGACAATGTGGACCTCGTGGCCAGCGAGCGAAGCGCAGTGGGCCAGCATCCATGCGTGATACCGACCTCCGGACCAGCCTTCCGCCGGGACGGCTGAAAAGATGGCAATCCGTCGAGGGTCTGCGCTTCGGGGGATCGAGTGAGTGAGACTGTCGATGCTCATGAGCGTCCTTCCGAGATTCGCAGTGGCGTCTCGATCCGCGACGGCTCGTCTCTTTCATGCGTGCACACCGTCGTTGGCAGAACGCGTATCGTCGTCGGATGCGTCGAGGCATTCTCGAGGAAGAAGACGCCACCGAGCATTCCATCGAGTGAAAGATCGGCACGTGCCGTCTTGTGGGCCTCCAGATGCAGCAGCTGGGTGGCCTCGCCCCTCAGTCTGCCCCGCAGGCCGATTCTGAGCTGGGCGTCTGTAAGGGCCTGAATGGCTGTGGTCAAGGTGACGCTTGCATGCCACCCCGATTCGGACAGGCAGCGGAATTCATGGCGTTCTCCGGGCGAGAGGACCAGCGGCGCAGGCATCAGGCAGTTCGAGTCGCGCCCCGCCCCCCTCTTGAGTGACACGATGTGATGCGATCTCACCTCTTGATGGGGGGGATCATCAAACACCATGAAACGGACATCGATCAGGGTCACATTGATGGCGGCACTCGAGAGGTTCTGCACCTTGGCGCGAATCAGATCGTGCGCATGGTCGAACCGGACCGGAATCTCCACCGTCACCGGCTCCGTGCTCAGGTCTACTCGAGTCCTTGCCGCATCGGGTGGGGAGTTCCCGTGCCGGGCGCACTCGATCCGCACGCGAGCCGATCGATCAGCGTGCAACGTGACATACAGAACGCCCCACTCTCCAGGTGCAATGGAGCATGGCACAAAACCGATCGACTGTGATCGAGGAGGTATGCAGATGGGCTGTTCGGTCGCGCGCCGACCCTTGGAACCGGTCCATGTGCTGGTGCCGATGTTGGCGGTGCGCTTGGGGGCCATCGGCTTCAGGCCATCTGGCGAGCGGCGCCAAGGGCCGGTCGGTCCGACGGCCACAGACTGGATGGCGCGGGTCCACGACGGCGTCAATGAGAGGATCCGTGCCCCATGTTGGGTCAGCGCGCGTATAGAGGTCTCGACCGACTTCGCGTAGCGTGGAGCCGTGGTGTTGGAACGGTGCCGGGCGAATCCTGCGTGGCATCGATGGCCGGTCTCGATGAGTTGGGGCGCAAGTTGGGACTGCGTGTCGTGGGCCCAGAAATCCTCGTTGTCGTCGGTTACGGGGGACTTGCCATCGACGCCAGTGAGCAGAATCTCGTTGGCCAGCGTCGCAGCCAGAGGCAGCATGTGCATGTTCAGGGTGCTGTCCAGGGTTGGCAGGCGGAAGTCCACCGTGAGATCCAGCGGAGGTCGTTCGCTGGTTTTACCCTGCGGGATGAGAATGACATGCGGCTTCAGATCGGGCCGCTGATCAAGAAGCAGCTGGCCGAACTGCGCCGTTGTCACGAGCGTCAGATCGTAGGTCTGAATCGCGCGATGCAGTTGTTGACGCCAGGTGGACGCATACCGGGAGACCCCGAGATGGCTGACGCAGTCTCCTGCCGTGACAAACCGCGCCGAGGTGGCGCGAAGTGCCGCGTCGTTGCCAACCATCGTGTTGCACACGATGCCGATGCACTTCTCAAGCTGCCAGAGATCCAGTTCACCCACGGATGGCCCAGTGCAGGCGACCACCACTCGGTCGAACGCCAGCTCCGCTCGCGCCGCAGTGACGGCGGTTGTGAGGTGCTGCTTGTGGCACGCAGTGATGTCGGCCCTTTGGCGGTCAGATCGAAGACGCCACATGACGCCGGCATAGTTGCCCCACTCGTGCGTTCTGGGTGTGCCCAGCTCAACTCTCACAACGACTCTGCCGAGCCATCCAAGCACTGTGATCCACGCGGGCACGGGGCCAGCCCATGAGAGGATGGCCCGGGATCGAGCCAGGCGAAGCCAGGTCCTCAGGCCAGATCGTTGGACAGTGATGTGGTCCGTGCCAAGAGATTCATCGGTCATGTGGGCGGGGCGTGGGCCCACCTCGATGTCCGATGCGGTCGGTAGATGCACCTCATGGAGCACCCCGTCAACATGCGGGAGATACCAGGCTGCCCTGTGGTAGTGATCTGTTAGTTCGTCACTGTTGTGAAACGCCGGATAGTACGAAGCCTCCGGCCTTGACAGCATTCGAAGCACGCGCTGGACTGAGAGGTGCAGTTTCCGCCCTGCCCGCCTTGCTACGGATACGGCTTTGTGTGTGATTGTGCTGATGCGGCGGCGCGGCAGGAGCCGCGGCAGCGTCTTGAAGGTGAGCGGCAGCGCGGCGGCGACGATGACCAGTCGGATCCATTCATCGAGCAGCAAGGCGCGGGTGGTCGAAAGGGCGGCGGCAAGCACGACCCCGATGGCGACCAGCAGCCACCGCAGGCCTGTTTGCGGAAGGTCCTGTTCCTTACCCCCAAGGCGGTAAGTCCAGTAATGGGCAGACTGCACAATGACCTGCGCCATGATCACGATGCTGCCTACCAGCGGCAGGGGGAAGACGGCTGCGAAGGCACCATACTTGAGGGTCTGGAGAACCGGATAGAGGAACATCCGTTCACGCGGAGATCGTCTGTTGTAGACCGCAAAGGTGGCGAGCATGGCCACCATGGCGCTGCCCCAGAGCAGGGCTGAGACGCCCAGGGGACTTCCCGCGAGCCAGATTCCCAGGGCGGTGCATGGAACGGCCACGATCATCGCTCCGGACCGAATGCGGTACCGCTTGAACCGTGTGTGATTCGAGTGCTGCTTGCGATTCTTCTCGGAGGATCGACCGTACTCATTGTCGTAGTAGCCCAATTCATAGAGGGCGTGCATCGCGATGAAGAGGGCGATCACTCCGAGTGCCTGCGATACCGAGGAGGCGAACGCAAGCAGGACGATCGGAATGTCGGTGGCAACAACCTGCCAGACCAGACCGCTCAGGTTGTACTTCCCCTGCGCGGTGAACCGCATCGGGAAGTAGGCCTGGCGTGGCGTCCACCGGTCGGGCCACTGTCTGAGATGTCCCCGCTGGCATCCGGCCAGGAAGGGCGCATCCTCCATGCTGTCAGAGATGCCGATGCTGGCGGCCAGATCGGTGTCGGGTATCTCTCGATGGATCGCCGCCAGTTTGCCTCGTGCTCGCACCGTCTGTCGGGCGGGATTGAGTGAGCTGGCCACGAGTCGCCAGTCGATCCCGGCGCCGCGCAGCATCGGCTGGATGATGGCCTTGAAGCCATGACTCACAGCGATCACCTGGCGTGGGGTCTGGTTGATGAGACCGACCAGATGATGATTCAGGAGGTGTCTTCCGATGTGCCATCCTCGGCGCTTCCAAAACCATAGGGTCCACGGCATCACCATCGTCACTGCGAGCAGCCGGAAGTGGTCTCGTTCGATTCGGCTGGTGAGGGGCCTTGCCAGGGGGCGGCCATACAGCCACGAGGCAATCCGATCGAGCGCCCAGGCGCCGGACCGTGGAAACGCCTGATTGAGGAAAATCTCTGTGCTGTTTCCGAGGAGGAGCGTGTGATCTACATCGACGAGCGCCGTACTCCATCGCCGCGTGGCCAGATCTTCCTCCAGCGATGCCGAGCCTGTCTGGCCTTTCCATTCGGCGACGTGGTTGGCGTGCCGCGTCAGGAGTGGAAGGTCAAGCGTGGCGAGCAGTTGCTTGACTGCTTTCAGTGGTGTTTGCCATCCCTCACCCATCGGGTCCAGCGTGGTGAGATGGCGGCACAGGAGCCAGCCGATGAACTCGTGGAGGCGTTGCTCGCGCTCGCCGGGATCCTGCTCCAGGGCCGAACGCACGGCGTGGCCGAGATCATCAGGCGATGCGTCAACCGCGACGCCCTTTCCCGCAAGCAACTCATGCGCGACAGTGACGACCGGTTTGTTCAGGATGAGCGCCGTGAATTCCAGGCCACTTCCAGTCCCTGTCACGACATCTGCCCAGTCGATCAGGATGCGATAGTCACAATCGATGACATGCAGATTGGATGGGAGGTCATGATCGTCCGGATCGATCGGGAACGAAGGATGCGGCTTGAACACGACCGGACCATCGACCTGGAGCGCCAGGTGCCGCGCTGCATCAAGGCTTGAGTGATAGTGGGGGATGGTCTGTCGTCGGTCGTCATGGTCATCAGGCACGAACCCGACGGTGCCGTCGTCCGGCGGGAAGAACACCACGTTCGGCCCGGAGTGTGATGGGCCGTCAAGTGCGATGTCGTCCAGTTGCGACCGTGCATCGTGTTGCGTGTACTTGACCGGTCCCGCGAAGGCACCCGATTCGACGAAGCGCCGACCAACGTCTCGGAAATGGCTCAGATCGCTGTTCGTGCATCCCAGTTCGGTGAGCGACTGACCCGAGGCCGGATCGCCGCCGAGGAGTGCGCCCTGGTTGATGAACCAGGTTTCCGGGAACATCGCCCGCTCGATCAGGGCGATCGGGATGTCGCGGTGCCTGCACAGGTCTGCTGCGACGCCGACGTGAGGACATCCGGGATTCCATGCCAGCATGAGGTCAGGTGAGATGCGATCCAGCAGTCTGCTCGAGTATCCGGCAAGCTGTTCGCACACATGCTCAGCCTGGCTCGAATCCCAGGTCTGCTTGATCAGTACTGAGAGCCGTGATGTCCAGAGCGGAACATCGATGTTCCGAATGCCGCGATCGATGTCGGATGGGTCCAGGTCGACATCGTCCAGGGCAGCGCCGAGGTCCCAGGCGAAGTCGATGACGTCTCCCGGAAAGTGCTCGATGGGTACCGTAGTCCAGAGAACGGGGATCCAACCGTGCCGTCGAAAGGCCTGCCCGAGTTCGCAGAAGAACGCCTTCTCGCGATCATTGGCCGGGGCTAGATTGGTGATGAGTACCTTCATTCCCCGGTGTGCTCCTCATCACCTGGATGCTGGTCGTATCCCAATGAAGTGATCTGATTGCCCAGTGCATCTTCGACTTGTTCGATGAGGACCTTGTATCGGTCGGCGACGCGGCGCCACCCCTGGGGCACTCCCCTCGGCCGATCCATTGAGTCGTGGCGACTCCGTGGGGTGGACACAGTGGCATCGCTTGGCGCTGTCCATGGGACATCGAGCACAGTGCAGATCCGCTGCAGTGTGCCAGTGGCGTCGGTGATCAGTTCCTCGAATCGAATGTGCTCGATGCTGGCCTCGGAAGGGGGGTGTGTCCATGACGCCAGGTATCTCTGCAATGCGTCCAGGACTGAGAATGGCTCCAGTGAGAACCGTCGCAGGCCCGGAATGCTGGTGGCACTGGCGAGGAAGTAATCGACGCGCGTGAGGAAGTCTTCCTGCGGAATGTCCACCTGGAGCACGGCGCGGGTGTACTCGTAGAACGATATGGCCGTATCCCGGGGGTCGCGGATGAGAACGAGGATGGGTGCATCGGTACTGAGCGCGCGGCCCGTGAGGAGTCGGACTTCTTCGCTGAGGTGTCCATCATCAAGCGCGTGTGACCGAACGGCCACCATGTCGCCTTCCTCGCCGATACCGCCCAGTCCGTAGATGGATCTGTAGGGGAGGCTGGAGATGTCCGAGAGCAGCGCCATCAGGTGGTTGCTTCCCATGCGGGGAAAAGACACGACCCACGTCAGTGGTTCGCACCGCAGGCTTCGGTTGGCCCGATCCCTGGCTACTTCATGTGCCAAGTCGGGAAGTGTCGCCGAAGCGTTGGCCCAACTCTGGCGGCTGCACCAATGCTGCATCCATGCGCCGTCGAACCTTGACCTCAGATCCTCGGGCAGTCGTGCGATGCGGCGTGGGCCATCTGCCAGGAGATCCTCGGCGATCCGCCGGCCGATCGGAGACTCAATGGGGATTCGCACGTCTGAGATGTTCTTCAGATCGAGGGCGCGTAACAACTCATGCAGTCGAATGGCCGGAGCATTTGAACTGGAACTTGTCATGTCGGAACCTCGCGTGATTCTGGTGGGACCTGCGGTGTAACTGATTCGACCCGTACGTCTGCCGATAGATCAAGCACGTTGTTTGGGAAGTAGATCCGATCGCCCTTGAGCACTTGGAACTCGGCGAGGAGGTCCCGGTAGATGAACGCGTGTCCATCGAAGACGGCGAGGAAGGCGACGTACTCGCCATCCGCAAGATTGAGATCGCTGATCTCAAACTGGAGCGAGAAGCAGTGACACGGCACCGCCTCCAGAACGGAAGATTGCTGCGTCGTCAGTTTCGTGAGATGCAGTCCGTCCGACTTGCGATAGATGGGAATATTGACACTGAGGTTCGGGACCGGGTCGGCCAGTTCGATCACGGCCTCGACCTTCGCCCGGCAGTGGACGGTGAGCGGCAGACCGGGCGCCGACAGGTTGCCGATGGTGCCATGAGCGTGCGCGACCCTTGGGTGGTTGGACAGCCTGCCTCCATACAGGTCCGCTGTCAGCGAGGCGGTGGTGCGTGGGTCCGGCTCGATATCGCCGGGCCGCCGGGCTTCCGGGATCTGCTGCTGATCATGCTGCTCGAGTGAGGCGAGATAGTGCTTCACCGATTCGTCGGAAGGCCCGACATGCATGGCGCGGCCCTTGTGGAGCCAGATTGCGCGGTCGCACATCTGAAGGATGCGATTGTGGGCATGGGATACGAGCAGGATGGTGACGCCTCGCTTCTGAAGTTGGTTCATGCGAGCGAAGCACCGATTCTGGAATGCAAAGTCGCCAACGCCGAGAATCTCGTCGATCAGCAGAATGTCCGGCCTCATGTGCACGGCGAGAGAGAACCCGAGCCTGGCCTTCATGCCACTGCTGTAGGTTCCGAAGGGCGCATCGATGAAGTCATCCAATTCGGCGAACTCGATGACTTCCCTTTGGATGGCCTTGGTTTCTCTGGCCGAGAAGCCGTGAGCGGCGGCACCCACGGTGATGTTTTCGCGGCCTGTCAATGTGGCATCAAAGCCTGTTCCCAATGCGATGAGCGATTGGACGCGGCCGCGTGTCGTCGCCTTTCCACTGGTGGGCGTGATAAGTCCGGCGACCATTCGCAGTGTCGTCGTCTTCCCGCAGCCGTTTCTGCCGATCAGCGCCAGTGCTTCGCCTGGCGCCACGTCGAACGTCAGGTCGTCCACGGCGAGAAACTCGTCGGTCCGGCTGGTGCTGCGCGGCGCGAGTCCGAGCATTGACCGGGCAATGTCGCCTATGACAACGCTCCGGTGGGCCATCGGCTGCTTGGAGAACCGCTTGGTGAGGTTGAAAGCCTGGATGGCGGGGTGCGACCTCATGTGCGTTCCACCACCAGACGCATGGTGACGTGGAAAACAAAGGCGGAAGCAAGCAGCAGCACGACGGCTCCTGCGGCAGTGACCGCGAACCGGATCGGGCTGTCCCAGCGCCCCAGCGTCGCCAGCAGCCGAAGGTTGTTCATGAGAATCGCGATGGGGTTCCACGCGTCCAGCCAGCCGAGGAACGAGTCCGACGAGGGGGCACGATAGAACGTGGGACACAGGAAGATCAGCGGCCTGGAGAGGTTGCGGATGAACATCTCAAGATCCCGGACCACCATGTTCAGAGTGGCAGCCATCAGACCCAGGCCGTAGCCCAGCGCGACGATCGTTGGGCAGAGGGCGATGTACAGGAGGAACCCGGGCGCATCGAAGGCACCAGTGGCCATGGACGCGATCAGGAGGACCGGAATCTGGCAGGTGATGTCGAAGCCGAGCCTGAGGAGGTCTGCCATGATCAGGGCCTCGGCCGGGATCGACGTGTTCGATACCAGCGCTTTCGATCTGCGCAGAATGGTGACCGACTGCACGAGCGACTCAATGAAGAGCTGAAGGATCAGCATGCCGTACATGACATACGCGCCGAAAGGGATCGGGAGCGACTCCGGATCGATCAGGCCGCCGTGTCGCAGGAGCAGAAACGCCAGCGCAATGATGATCGGGTCCGCGAAATTCCAGAGGCATCCGAAGAGTGACTCGCGAAACTCCGACGCAAGTGTTCGGCGGAACAGCATCCAGGCCAGAAACCTGCCCCTGACAGCACCCCCCAGGACGTCCGAAAGCGTCTCAAGCGGGTGTCTGACCGCGCCCGCTGCGGAATTGGTCAGCTCGTGTTGGTTGGTGGTGTGAGTCACTGCAGACGCGTCGTTGGGGGAGTGGCACCGGTGGGCGTGGCGGGTTCGAACTCCGAGTTGCCCCGCCGGAACCGAGGTCCTGGGACGTGCCCTTCCATGAAGTGCTCCGAGACGCACGAGTATATCTTTCACCGCCCGGATCGCGAGAATCGGGGGGGTATCATCAGCACCATGGCCCCACGGACACCGGATCAGCCAGGAGTGCGGTTTATCTGCTGGCTCGGCATGCCGAGGAGTGGATCAAACTACGTCAGTGACCTCATGGCGGGACTCGATCGCGTCTGGAGCCTGAGAGAGATCTTTCAGCCTGAGGGTGTGCATGCGTACAACGGGCAGTGTGCCCACGTCGTGGACATTCTTGAAGCGGCGGATGGCATCAAGCCCCTCCATTCGCTCATGCGTGAGGCTGCGTCTCATGCGACTCCTCACGAGTTGTTTCGGGATTCGCGGTTCATCCGGTTTGCCAGGTCACACCCCGATGGCATGCTGGACCTGATTGCAAGGGCCGCAGGGGAGGCGCTCGTCTCGTTCAAGGTGTTCGCCGGGCATCTGGCGGACCAGGATCTTGTCGGCAAGGTGCTTTCGCGCCCCGATGTCTGTGCGGTAATCCTGCACCGAGATCCGATCGAAGCCTTTGTTTCGATGATCAAGGGGCGGGCCGTTCGTCGGTACGTTGCGGTTGATACGACGGACGTGACCGTGCAGCTCGAGTTTCTGGAATTCCTCCGCTTTCTGCACGGGACGACCCGGTTCCAGTCGGCCGTCGCAGAGGCATCGGAGAAGGTTGTTCCCAGGCTGTCCTATGAGTCAATGATGGCTGTAGAGTCTGATGCGACGAGGTTGGGGCTGGTCGTAGATCAGGTGTCAGCCGCAACCGAAGATCGGGTCCGCCTCTCACATCCAGAGGGGGCCGTTCAGACGCAGGTCAAGAGACAGGACTCGAAGCGGGACTACGCCAGAACGGTGGAGAACTGGAGCGAGTTTCTCGCCCGCTGCGAAGGTGCCGGACTTGACAGCAGGCACTCGAGGCATCTTGGGGGGGGCGAACCGGCCGATCCGGACAATCGATTCGACCATCTCGCAGCGTGGTGTCACGATGTGCACCACCATATCCGCCGGGAGCGGAGATCCGAGGCGCGGTCCGGGAACGACTCCGCAGGACAGGTGACGGGCGCCTGCGACTCGAGCGCTGCGTCAGAGTGTGATGGGCACGCTTCGTGAGCATCATCGCCATGATTCCCGCGCGGATGGGCAGCCAGCGGCTGGCGCGGAAGAACCTCCGCGAGTTGCGAGGTGTGTCACTCATCGCGCGCGCGATTCGCAGGTGCCAGTCCGCAGCATGCTTTGATGAGATCTGGGTGAACTCGGAACACCCGGACTTTGGCCCGATCGCGGAGGCGGAGGGTGCTGGATTTCACCAGAGGCCGGCGGCTCTGGGTGGGCACGATGCGACCAGTGAGGACTTTGTCGAGGAGTTTTTGCAGGAACATCACTGCAAATGGCTGGTGCAGGTGCACAGCATTGCGCCGCTGGTCCTGGTGCGCGAAGTGCAGTCATTTGTCGCTGCTCTGGATGAGGGGATGGACGTCCTGCTCTCCAGTCAGCGCATTCAGATTGAGTGTGCGATGGACGGACGACCATTGAATTTCACGTTTGACGAGAAGACCAACTCTCAGGATCTGGAGCCGGTTGATCGAATCTCATGGAGCCTCACGGCGTGGAGGCGCCAGTCCTTTCTGGGCGCACGCCGGGCAGGTGCGTGCGCCACGTGGGCAGGCCGGGTCAGATTCCACCCACTGGGTCCCATGGCAGCTCACGTCATCAAGACCCAGGAGGACCTTGCCATGGCCGAGGCGCTGCTCCCGATCGTGGAAGTGGATTGAGAATCCACCACCTGATTCATCGAATTCGAAGGGCCTGTATCCGTCAATTGAGAGTATCCTGCGTCTCCTCAGGCCCCGCAGGACGCGGGGCCGCTGACGCTGGAGATTTCGCCGACGATGTCCTTCCTTGACCGCTATCGCGCCCGCCTGCATGAACTGCTCGGGTCTGTGGACGTGACGGATGGGGGCGGAGACTCAATCCCTCAGAACGATGGATTTGAGCGTCTTCTTTCGCTGACACGGCAGGTACAGCAGCGAGATCGGACCATCATCTTTTCGGGCAATGGGGCCAGTGCCGCCATGGCAAGCCACATGGCGCTCGACTTCTCCAAAAATGGACGTGTGCGTGCGCAGGCATTCAATGATGCCGCAGGGCTCACGGCGTTGGCGAATGACCTCGGCTATCAACATGTCTTCGATCAGCCGATCCGCTGGCACGGCAGGCCGGGCGATCTACTGGTGGTCATCTCGAGCAGCGGGCGCTCGGCCAACGTCATCAATGCCATTGACGTGGCCCGTGATCTGGATATCGGTGTGATCACGTTCACGGGCCTGTCCGCTGACAATCCCGCCCGATCGGCCGGCGACCTCAACTTCTACGTCGATGGATCGGCGTACGGAATGGTGGAGTGCGTCCATCAGGTGCTCCTGCACGCATGGCTCGATCGATTCCTGGATCACCACGAGTGGGCGATGACGGAGTCACAGAACATGAGAATCGCCGACTGATCGGCCTCCTTTGGGACGGGCCTCAGGGGCCCGCCTGGATCCGTGTGTAAACAACGGGGGTGATACGATGCCCCGTTCGATGACCAATCACGTTCCAATCTGGACCAACACCGCCACGCTCGATGGATTCCTCGGGCGTGTGCAGACTGACGCAACGCCAGCACAAGCGGAGATTGCGTTGATCGGTTCCAAGTCGCTGCCGATCGCAGACATGCCCAACCTCCGCGCCATCTTCCGATGTGGCGTCGGGACGGACAACATTCCCTTTGAGATCTGTGCTGAGCGCGGAATTGAAGTCCGCATGCCGTCGGAGCAGACGGTTGAGTTCATTCACGAAGAGACCGCAAACTTCGCCGTGCACCTCGTGCTTCGCATGCTCTATCGAGACATCGGGACGTTGGATCCGTGGATGAAGGAGCCGAGGCCGTTTCTGGGAAACCGACGCGTGCTGGTCATTGGCATGGGACGAATCGGATCTCAGGTGGCCGCGAAACTGACTTCACTGGTGGACGTTCATTCGTATGACGCAGCGTCGGATGATCCCTCACGGCTGGAGGCGCTGCTGCCAATGGCGGATTGCGTGACCTTGCACATTCCGCTTACGCCGGAGACGGAAGGCTGGGTGGATGCGGCGTGGCTGGCGAGGATGCGTGACGGGGCGAGCCTGATCAACACCGCACGGGGGAAGATCGTGGTCGAGCGAGCGCTGCTGGCGGAGGTCGAATCTGGGCGTCTGAGCGCTGCCTTTGACGTTTTCTGGAAGGAGCCATACGAGGGGGTGCTTCTGGCACACCATCCCCATGGTTTTCTGGCGAGTCCTCATGTGGCCAGCACGAATCAGGCCTTTTTGGCGGGACTGGCGGAAGAGTTTTCGGTGCTGGTGGACGAAGTGAGCAGCCAAGAGGCATCGACGTGAGCGTTCTGCGACCTGACGCCGTCGTGACCGATGAACCACAACCGGCAGCCAAACTCGTGCGCTGCGGGATTGTGGGGTTTGGCAAAATGGGACGCATTCGATCCGCCGCCATCGAATCGAGTGGACGCGGCCAGGTGGTCGCCACGTTTGATACGGCTGATCATGAGCCACCCGCCAGTGCGGCGCGGCTGAAGTCAGACTTCGGCGTGATTGAGCACCCCGATGTCGACGCAGTGTTCATCTGTACGCCGAACTTTCGGAACAAGCCACTCACGATTGCCGCGATGGAGGCGGGGAAACATGTCTTCTGCGAGAAGCCACCTGCACTGACGGCTTCGGACCTTGAAGACGTCATGGAAGCCGAGCGACGTACTGGCGCTCGGCTGATGTACGGATTCAATCACCGTCATCACGAGAGCATTCGCATCGCCAAGGCTCGGATTGATTCGGGCGAGTTCGGTGACGTACTCTGGATGCGGGGGCGATACGGGAAGAGCGTCGATGAGTCGTTCTTTGAGGGGTGGCGGGCAGATCGCTCCAAGGCAGGAGGGGGCATTCTCCTGGACCAGGGCATTCACATGCTGGATCTGCTCCTCTACTTCGGAAGTGACTTCGATGATGTCCAGGCCATGGTGTCCAATCTGTTCTGGAACATCCCGGGCATCGAGGACAACGTCTTTGCCAATCTTCGATGCAGTCGAACTGGAGTGGTTGCATCACTTCATTCAACGATGACGCAATGGCGGCACCTTTTCTCGCTGGAGATCTTCCTCTCCAGGGGGCATGTGGTACTCAACGGCCTCAAGACGTCCAGCAACTCCTATGGAGATGAAGTGCTGACCCTTGAGAAGAATCGCTTCGCCACCGGGGCTGTGGCATGGGAGGAGCCCGAGGCGCATACCTTCCACGTCGATACCTCGTGGTCCTCGGAGATTGATCACTTCTTTGACGCCGTGCAGTGCAGCACACCGATTCGCGAAGGTCGATCGGAGGATGCGATGGCTGTGATGCGCTTGATCGAGCGAATCTATGATGCCGGCTGAGCAACGAATTCGACATACCGGCCGTCGCGCCAGTTGGTACATCACACGGACGATTCGGAGCCGATTCTTTCCGGTACTGGAACCACGGAGCGTGCGGTACTGGGCAGGGTCCAGGGGACGGTTCGCGGGTCGAGCAGGGTTCGTTCTTGGCAACGGACCAAGCCTTCAGGTCGATCGACTCAATGAGTTGTCGGACTTCATCACGCTGGCTGCGAATCGGATCGACCTCGCCTACGACCGAACGTCCTTCCGCCCGCGATTCGTGACGATCTGCGATCCTCAGATCGCCGGTCGGATGGCCCCGTACGCACAAATGCACCATGACCGCGTGTTCGTCGGCCCGGATGTACTGGCACCGATCACAGGGGCGAGGCGCATTACATGGCGGCATCTGGGGCGGCCCGTGTCGAGCCCGGGCGACAGTCCGCTTTTTTCCGCTGACGCAGAACTCGGCCTGTATGCCGGGTACAGCGTGACCTACACCAACCTCCAGATTGCCGCCCATTTCGGGCTTGACCCCATCTTCCTTCTCGGGTGTGACCATCTGTATGAAGGTGAGGCAGGCGCTCATCCCAAGTCGCTGATACGCGCTGGAGAGAAGCGGAATCACTTTGACGATCGGTATCGATCTTCAGGCGAACTCGTCCGTCCGGCACCCATCGGCATGATGACCACGGCGCTCGAGCACGCACGGGCGTGGGCGGATGGCCAGGGGCGGCGGATTCTTAATGCGTCGGAGGGGGGCTGCCTGGATGTATTCGATAGGGTCAGTCTTGACGATGCGATCGGCATGGCCCTCGATCAGCGAAGTGATGACTCCCGCATGGTCGGTCGGTAGCGACGGGCGTCGCGCAGGCCACGAGCGATGTACCTCGCAAACGCAGGCAGCACGAGGGGGCCCCGATTCGCGGAGCGAAGGACATGCCATGAGTGTCGGGCCGATCGAAACTTGTTGGCGCTCAGGCCATTCGGATTCAGTCGGTATCGAGCGAGGTCATCGGGAATCCCTACGGCCTGAATGCCGCGTTGTAGCAGCATGACCCAGAGCGCGAAGTCGTCGTAGTAGCAGTTGGGCATCCGGAAGGGGCCTGTTCGGTCCAGATCGACGACGGCGGTGAGTGTGCCAATCGGATTGGAGAACCGAACGTGACGCATGGTGATGCGCTGAGGCGGTGAGATGGTCCGCCCCATCAGGTGCCCATTCGCAGACATTCGTCTATATCCACTGGCGAGGATTCCGGCACCGCGCCGCTGCATCTCCTGAATCTGTCGTTCGAGTTTTCCAGTGAGCCAGAGGTCGTCGGCATCGAGAAAGGCCACAAACCGGCCAGTGGCTTCTCGGAGTGCGAGATTCCTGGCTCGGCCGGGGCCCGCGTTGGTCGGCTGGGCGAGGAGGCGAATGCGAGCGTCCCTCTGTGCCGCTGAGGCGGCAATCTCCGGAGTCGCATCGCTTGAGGCATCGTCAACGATCAGGAGCTCCCAGTTGCCGCAAGACTGTTGTTGGACAGATTCGATGCTCTCCGCAATCGTACTGGCGGCGTTCCAGGCTGGCATGATGATGGAGACGTGCGGGGGGCGTGGCATCTGGCTGATATCGTACGCCGCTCTTCGACGCCCATGAATGCGCTGATACACCACACCAATGTTCGATCCAGCCCCTGGGAAGCTGCGGTGTGGCTTGGGGTGGGCGCGGTGCTCATTTTGGCGGCAGGGTGGGCTGCAGCTGGATGGGGTGCCATCGGAGACCAATGGCCATCGAGTCTGGGCATGCTGGTGGGAGTGTCTGTCGCGCTGCTGGTCGCAGCGGGGCTGGTCGAGCGCATGTCTCGGATTCCGCTCATACGCAGCCGAAAGCTCGCCGTGTGCATGGTGGCGTCGGCGTTCGGTGTGCTCTGGGGTTGTCTCTCATTGGCGGGGCTTTGGACGGACTGGCGATTCATGGTGATCTCCGCCATCTGCGCCGCTGTGTGGCTCGGACTGGGCTATGTGATCCGGCGGCGACGAGCCGGTCAACTGCGGTTCGGGCTGGTGGAGGCAGGGCAGGTCAGGTCGCTGCGAGGAATCAAGTCAATCGATTGGGTGCCGCTTGGCCCCGATCTGGAGCAGCCACCGGACGTCCAGGCGGTGGTGGTTGACCTGCACGGGGTGATTGATGAGGCATGGGCCCGAAGTCTCACAGTATGCAGACTCAACGATATCCCCGTGATCGATGCGTCGTTTCTGTATGAGTCGCTCAAAGGGAGGGTTCAGCGGG
>CAYQJN010000011.1:0-29057 GCA_964417845.1 uncultured Isosphaeraceae bacterium | reverse complement strand
GGGCCGGCGGTTTGGGGGGGGCCGGCGGCGCTTCCAGCAGCCAGACCACACGGCCCGCCGTTGGCCCGTGCGCTGCAGGCCGCCAGCGAAGTCGCTCCACATCGGTACTCGGCCAGGCTGCATCATCGATGACGGCCTTCTGAACGTCTGGACCGGCATGCCAGGCAGCGAGATCGGCGAACCACCGGCGATCCGACGCCGAATCCAATCCACGGTCCACCCGCGCGGCGCGGGCGCTCACGTCAGTGCGTGTCTCCGGACCAAGCGACTGCCAGCATCGCTGCGACACACACGCCGCCAATGACCTGCGGAGCGCCGCCGCGGACGCCAGCCGCTCCAGCACCACTTGAAACCCCGGATGCAACACCGGGTCTTCCACGGTCCCCATCCAGGCCACCTGATCCTGAAGGCGTGCGATCTGGGACCACAGCCGCTCATCAAGCCGAGCCATGATTCCCCGCAGCGGGTGCGGTGCATCACCGACATCCATCTGCGCCGCCAAGGCTGCGTCCCGAACCGCGTTCACAATCTGAGTGCGGGCGAGCAGTCCTCCATCCAGCGCGATCAGTCGCTCAATCGCCTGGCCAACCGTACGGTGAATCTCGCGGGGCGCCATCGCGAGCGTCAGGGCTTCGTCCACCCGTGCCAGAAGGCGTTCCGCTGGCCCTGGCTGCCATGGATCTATCGCGGTGGCCAGCACCGTGAACCCCTGCACACCCTCAATCACATGCGCCGCTTCTGCCTCGGCCACCACCAGACTTGCCACGTGAGAGCCCACTGCATCGATCCACGCATCCACGACCGGTGCCGTCCGTGCCCACACGCCAAGGACCGCAATGCTTCCCGCATCGTCACGCGACTGGGCATGCTGAAGCACCTCCAGCACCAGCCGGCGCCATCGCGCCTTGGTCAGCGCCTCGGGTCCACGTGAACCGGCCTCGAGCCTCGCCACATTTCGCGAGAGCCGCTGGCGAATCGCTCGCACCCAATCCGACGACACTTCGCCGGGCACCCTCACAATTCCTTCGCCGCCTCGCGATCGGCCTGAAGTTGTCGCTGACGCCCGCATCCGGGCGGTCCATACCGAATCCAGAGGAGTGCCAGTCCTTCGGGTGGCATCGTCACGCCTGCCGCGGCGCGATCTGATGCCTCGAGCGCATCACGCACCTGTGGCAGCGTCCGGCGTTGTGCGCCCACTTCCACCAATGTCCCCGCCATGATGCGAACCATGTTCCAGAGAAAGCCCTCTCCAGAGACCGTCATCGAGAGTTCCCGATCACCGGTCAGATCCACATCGAGTGCATGCACCGTTCGGACGGTCGATTCGCGACCGTGATTCAGTCGCGTGAAACTGGCGAAGTCGTGCGTTCCCACCAGCAGCGCGGCGGCCGCCCGCATGGCATCCAGATCCTGTGGCCAAGGAATCCACGCGACATGTCGCCGCTCAAACAACGGACGATCCTGCGCCTCACGCCGGCCAAACGCCACGCGGTACCGATATGCCTTGGTCTCCACGTCACCAATGACGTTGAACGCGTCAGGAACCACTTCGGCGGCGTGGACACGAATGTCGTCCGGCAACCGTGAGGAAATCGCGGCGGGAAGCCGGTCCACGTCGATCTCCGATGACGTATCGAACGCAGCCACCTGCCCGATCGCGTGCACACCGGAGTCCGTTCGGGAGGCGCCGTGCACCGAAACTTCCTCGCGGACGACGCGTCGCACGGCTTCCTCCAGCACGCCCTGCGCGGTTCGAAGAGGTGGCTCTCCTGGCGGGTGCTGTTTCTGCCAGCCCTTGAAGTCGGTGCCGTCGTACGCGACGGTCAGCTTGATGCGCCGCATCGCGAAGCCAATCAGTGCCCGAACAGGTTTCCAGGCGCGAACATCTGCTCCGACTGGAAGTACTCAAGCGCCGAGTCAACATCAGGGAAAATCTTGGTCGCGGTCTCCGTAATGAAGGGCGAAGGTGCCTTCTTCGGCTTCCAGACGACATAGACCTCTTTGGTGTGTTCCCAGGCGTGCTGAAGTTCACGCTCCACACCACTGGACAGTCCCGGGATCCCACCCGGAAGTTCTGGAACGAGCGAGACGATCATGTCGCTCTGATCGATCAACTTGAAGTCTCGCATGTAGATCTGACCATCGACGTCACCAGCGATGTCGAGGACCTCGCGCACCTTGACCCGCAGTTCCTGCCCATCACGTCCACCGTACGTATGGGGCGTCACGTCAATCCAGTCCTCACCATTCTTCGCCGCTTCGATGGCCCGGTCGAGGAGCAGTTTCTCGTCAACGTCCGCCGGATCGAAGGCGATGAAGTGATCCGCCAGTGCGGCGCGGAATCGATCGATCTCGGCCAGCACGTCGGGCATGTCCACCACGTGGCTCATCGGAAAGGACGGATACACGCGCTTGATGTCCGGGCGGGTGACCAGCCGAAGGCACGTCTCGAGCGTGTCCTGTTGTCGACCTCGGCTCAGGATGTAGAACTGATCGGCACACCCCATGGCGTTTGCGAGCAGCTCGGTCGCGAGAATCTCCTCCTCCCGCCACACCATGCAGTCCTTCAGCGTGGCGTCGATGTCATGCTCGGCATGCAGGCGATGGTGCACCATCTCGATGTTGTCGAGCAGACAGATGAACATGTCAGGCTTCAACTTCTCCATCTGATCGAAGTCGAAGGCGCTGAACAGCCCGTGCCGCCATCTGAAGGTCGCGTGCGTGTTGACGATCATGTCCGGGCAATCGACGACCGGCGTCGTTTCGGCAATGATGTCCTTGAACGCCGCGCGGCGAAGAGATGCGAGTCGACTCAGGGGCAAGTCGAGGATCCGACCGGATCGGATGTCCGGCGCTTCCTGGTACATCATGTTGCCCACATGGAAGAGTTCCACACGCTGGCCACGCTCGCCGGCCAACTCTCGGACGGCTTCCAGATATGGCTTCTTGTCGATTCCGATTTGTCCGGTGATGACTGCTCTCATGGCACGCAGGATACTGCCTGCCTCATCACATCGATGACCCGTGCGCCCATCACCGTCCGAGGTGCCCTCGCGGGCGACCCCAGGCACAACCGAGAATCAACTCGCCCCCCGGTAATGCCTCAGCCACGCCGCTCGAGCCCTCGGCGGCTCGGAACGACGTCCACGGGCACGGGCAAAGACAATCACAATGGCGGAGACGACGACGGCCAGCACGACGCCCGTGATGATCCACTGGACTGTTCCAAAGGCGTCCCGGGAGGCGATGCCGTATCCCACGAGCACACCGGCACCGAACTGCATGGGCGCCGAGATGCAGACGCACGCCCAGGTCGCGCCGGCGAACCTCCAGAACCGCAGGTGCATCAACCCAGCGACCGTGATCGCGGGCGTTCGGCTTCCCGGAATGAACCGGGCCGCCACGATGAACCAGACACCACGATGATCAATCTGGTGCTTGGCCTGCAGGAGCCGCTTAGGGTGCAGGAAACGTCTGATGAATCGCTTGTGAAGTAGCCGCGTCCCGAAGAGGCTGCACCAGGTGAACCACAGCACGTCAGCCGTCGCCACGCCGGCCACAGCGCAGGCGAGCGTCGGCACCCAGACACCCGCCCCGAGCATCTGCTCGCCGACGATCACGCCAGCAGGAATGATGACGATGTCCTCGCCGATTGGAATGCCAAAACCACTGGCCAGCAGCAGCAGCAGGACCACCAACGGGAGGTAGTCGATGTACTGCATGATGAAGTCGGTCATCCCGATGCTCGCTGGCGCAGTTCGGGAGGCTTGCATGCCTCCCGCAACCATCGCATCGGAGCCCTCGGGCGATGTCGCCGGTGTGTCTGTCTTCGTCGCCTGATCCACCACGCTACCACGACGGCCACCAGCACGCCGCATCCAATCAGCACTGCATCACGCACGTGCCGGTCATGCACCGAGTCGCCCAGTCCCCGAGCGATCAGCCAGCCGACGAAGAGCTGCCACCCCACACTCTTGGCCGCTCCGGCACACTCCCCCAGCATAAACTTGCGAATCGGCATGTGGGCCAGGCCTGCCGCGGTGATGACCGGTGTTCGGGCGGCCGGCAGGATGCGGCCCATCACGACGACCCACGCCCCCCACTTATCGAGCAGGAACTTGATCTCAAGAAGCCGTTTGGGATGAAACATCCGGCGAAAGAACCGTATGCCCAGCAGCCGGTGGGCGAATCGTCGCACCAGCAGCATCCAGATGAGGTCCGCCAGCACCACGCCGGTCCACGCGGCCGCAACCGTCCACCAGAGCGGCAGGACGCCGCGCTCGATCAGAAAGCCTGCCGGGATGATCAGGATCTCTTCGCTGATCGGAATGCCCACGCCCGCCAGCATGATGACCCCGAAGAGAAGCCACGGGCCGTCTTCTGAGAGCGAGTCCTCGACCTTGAGTTCAACCTTGCCCTTGAGTGAATGCGGATCCTTGACGAGGTCCGGACCCGCCGACGTCTCACCCGATGCCAGGCACCACGATGCCAGCAGCAGTACGAGCACGCCGATCGAGATCACGCGGGCAGCCATCCGAGCAGGCTATCCGAGGAAGGGAGCCGTCATCATCGTGGGCGAGCCAGCCTACTCCGGGCACGCACCCCAATCCGAGAGCAGCGCGAGCATGTCATCGACACCGACCATGCCATCGAAGCATGTGCGCCGATGAAGCAATCAGGATCGCGAGCCTTCATCTCACCAATTGCCTCAGCAGGCAAAGCTGCTGCCCGGGGCGATCTTGGTCGGCAGGGTACAACCGTGAAGATCGTCAGCGGACATGGCCGTCAGCGGTGATACCTCGATGGCGGCGTCGACGTGGCCGTCTTCGCGGCGAGGGATGGTGACGCCCGCCTGCTCAAGCCATCCGCCATAGAGATCGCTCTGCAGCTGCGCGCTGGACGCCGCCGAGTCGACGCCACTGGCATTCTTGATCGGCGCGAACTCACGCTCACGCCGCACTTCGAGAATCGCAGGCTTCGCTGCATGGGCCATGGCGTCGAACACAAAGCGTTCCAGTTTGATGCCGTTGGGCGCCTCGGGCTCCACCCGCGTTTCCGTGGCGGCGTCCCAGTACGGCACCTTCTTCTCGGCGCGGTGCCACGGCAACATGGCATCTCCCGACGATGCGACCCGCCGGACGAACGCCGTACTGAGCATGTGCATCGCCAGATTGCCCGCCGCATAACAGAGCTGGCCTGCCTCGTCGGTCTGCCCGCACTGCTGCGGCGTCATGTCGGAGTACTCGACCACGCCCACGCGGCCATCGCGCCGGGCGAACACGCCGACCTTCTCATCCGGTCCGGACTTCCGAACCATCTTGCTGGTGAACTCTCCCGACGAGAACGTCTCATCGGCATGGAGTCCGATGAACACCGGATCCAGCACGTTGACCAGCGGATTGTCCACCTGGTGGTAACTGATTGCCTCGGCGCCGCGGCCCTCCATCTGATCGAGCGCGCCGCTCTTTCGCAGCGCCGCATACGAGCCGCCGTGCCCATCGGGACTCATCGCCAGCGTGCTTTCGGAGTCCTGCAGCACGCGTCCGCTCGCCGCATCGAAGGCGGGCATCATGCCCTGCGGAAACATCATGATCTGCCGCCGATCGAGACCGAAGCAGCGGTTGTCCAGAAAGAAGCCGCGGGTCTGCGCGTCGTTGGCGGCGCTCGTCATGATGTACCAACGAACGCGTTTCCCCCACCGCGCCTCCGCGGCGAGAATCTGCTCAGCAAAGAGTCGGAAGAGGGGTTTGCCGGTCACCGGGCTGGCCGGGAAGGTGCCTTTGGGCCCATTCCACCCAAGCCGCGTGCCCTGGCCGCCCGCCACCGTGAAGACTGCCACGCGGCCCTCCCGGAGCATGGCCTCCCCCCGCCCGCGGAGCGCTCCTTCATCAACGAGCGAGACGCCTCCGCTGGCCATCGTGGGATCGGCGCAGACGCACTCGACCGGGCTCAGATCCCCGGACGGAGGTGCTGGCCTGGCACGGACGTACCGCGCGATCAGATCCGGCACGGCGGCCCAGTCCACGCTCGCCACCGCGGCGCGCAACGTCTCCGATCGCTCGATCGCTTCGACAAGGTGCGACTGCCCGGCCTGCTGTAGTTGCGAGCGGAGTGTCTCGAGATCGCTCATGGCCGTGTCAGGCGTCCTCGGGCAAGGTCGGCGCGGTCCACCCGGTTGGCAGGTGTCGCACGATCTTGCCAGTCTCCAGATAGATCACCTGCTCGCAGATGTTGGTGCAGTGATCTGCCATGCGTTCGGCGGCGCGTACCACGGTCAGCAACTGCATCGCAGCCCCAACAGAGACGATGCCGCCAGCCAACGCGTTGTGCGCTCTGGCAACGAGTTCATCCTTGAAGGCATCGACGGTGTCGTCGAAGGCCAGCACGCGCTGAGCGAGCGTCGTGTCGCCAAGCCGAAGCGCCTCGACGGTGTCCCGCACCATGCCGACCACACTGTTCGCCATCATCTGGAGCGTGTCGGCCACTTCGGTGTCTGATCGCTGCTCGGTTGCCTCAGCGATGTTGACGGCGCAGTCGGCGATACGCTCGAGTTCGTTGTTGACCTTGACAATCGTCAGAATGGACCGCTGATCGTGGACGCTTCCAGGTCGATGCGCCATCAGCGACACACACGCCCGCTCGATCTGCACGTCAACATGGTCGATCGTCGCGTCTTCACGAATCACGCCTGCGGCCACGACCGCGTCGTTCTTGAAGTAGGACTCGACGGCCTTCAGCGACAATTCGGTCACTCGGCGTCCCTGCGCCAGCAGGTCGTCCAGCACGGTTTCGAGGCTCTTGTGGAAATCGTCCATGCGGGTTCGCGGTTCGGGGCGGAGTATAGACCCACAACCTCGCCGTCGGGTGCCGGGATGGAGGTACCATTCACGATTCATGGCAGCGCTCAGCGTCAACATCGATCACGTCGCGACGGTCCGACAGGCCCGGCGCACATTTGAGCCGGACCCGGTGTGGGCCGCGGTTGAAGCGCAGCTCGGCGGCGCGATGGGCATCACCTGCCATCTTCGAGAGGACCGGCGGCACGTCCAGGACGCCGACGTGGATCGACTCGCCGAAACGGTCAGCGTGCCATTCAACTTCGAGATGGCGGCGACCGACGAAATGGTTGAGATCGCATGCCGGGTGCGGCCTCAATCAGCCATGCTGGTCCCTGAGGGCCGGGCCGAGATCACGACCGAGGGCGGTCTGGACGTCGAAGCCCAGCGGGACCGCCTGACTGACATCGTCACACAACTCTCCGAAGCCGGTATCCCGGCCAGCGCCTTCATCGATCCGGAGCCAACGCAGATCGCCACCGCCGCCACGTGCGGATTCGCCGTATGTGAGGTCCACACCGGTCCGTGGGCGCATGCCTGGCACGATCACGGCCGGCGGGCCGACAGCCCGCAGGCCCGCGAGGCGCTGGGGGCAGTGGCACGCGCGGGCCGCCTGATTCAGGAGGCTGGCATGCGGTTCAACGCAGGGCATGCCCTCGATTACCGCAACGTCCAGCCCATCGCCTCCCTCGAGGGCTTGTGCGAACTTCACATCGGCCACGCCATCGTCTCCCGAGCGGTGCTGGTCGGGATGCGGACCGCCGTCCGCGACATGGTCCAACTGATTGAGCAGGCCACCTCATGAGTACCGATCTGACGAACGGCTCGTTGCCTTACCGCATCGCCGTCCTCTGCTACCTCCGGGATGCCGAGGGACGCTTGCTCATGCTGCATCGGTGCAAGCCGCCCAACAGCGGCATGTATTCACCTCCCGGCGGCAAGCTAGAGCCGGCCACGGGCGAGAGCCCCCACTGCTGCGCGATTCGGGAGACCGAAGAGGAGACGGGGGTCAGACTGAGTTACGACGAAGTCCGACTCATGGGCATGGTGTCGGAAACAGCCTACGAAGGTGAATGCCATTGGCTGTTGTTTCTTTTCGAGGTCACCAGACCCATCGGCCACGACGAAATCGTGGCCTATGAAATGGACGAAGGCACCCTCGAGTGGCTCGATCGAGCGGCCATCGACCATCTTCCCCAGCCAAAGACCGACCGGGAATTCATCTGGCCGCTGGTTGCGTCCCATGTTGGCGGCTACTTCGCCTGCCACATCGATTGCCGTACCGAGCCCTTCACGGTCACCGTCCAGGAATCCTGGAAAGCACCGGCCTTGAGCGACGGCGCCTCAGTCGACAAGCCCTGAGGCGACGCGGACCCGTTCAATCAGTGATCGGGCCGTCTCCTCGTCCTTCGCTTCCACAATGATCCGCGCGATGGGCTCGGTATTGCTTGGCCGCAGATGGGCCCAGCCCTCGTCCAGGTCGATACGCACACCGTCACAGTCATCGATGCGGGCATCCTGAAAGCCGGCTTGCAGCCGATCCAGCGCCGGGGCCAGATCCGATCGCGACGCCAGCGGAAGTTTCTCCTTGAGGATGACATACGCGGGAATGTCGTCGACCAGCGCCGAAAGCGTCTTGCCGGTGCGGCGCATCAGGTCGAGCACCAGGGCCATTCCCGAGAGGCTGTCGCGGACCCAGGTGATCGTTGGCAGAATCACGCCGCCGTTGCCCTCTCCGCCAATCGCCGCCTCGCACGCCCGCATGCCCGCCGCCACATTGGCTTCACCGACAGCAGTCCGGCGCACCCGACCGCCGAATCGGGCCGCCATGTCGTCGATCATGCGGCTCGTCGACAGGTTGGCGACCACGGAAGCGCCGGGCTGGTCCAGCCAGATTCGCCACGCGGCCAACACAAGCGTGTACTCCTCGCCGATGTAGCGACCCTGCTCATCGACGATGGCCAGTCGGTCAGCATCGGGATCCTGCGCAAAGCCGACGTCTGCCCCGGCCGATCGAACGGCCTCAGCCAATCCGGTCAGGTTCTCCGCCACCGGCTCCGGCGTGTGCCAGAACTGCCCGTCCGGAGTGCCGCCCAGATGCGTCAATTCACACCCGAGGTGCTCCAATAGCCGCCGCCCGCCCACCGCGCCGGCTCCATTGACCGAGTCCAGCACCACCGCAAATGCGCGGCTGCGTACGGGCATCGGATCCAGCATCCCCAGCACACGGGCGAGATGGGTGTCGGTCGCTCGTTCATCCTCCGTGACTTCCCCGGAATCGTCCGCCGGAGCAATCGCGTCGGTCGACTTGAAGTCGGCAATGATGTCCTCGGCCATCTCCGGTGGCGGCGCGGTCCCGAACGCATCTAGGAGTTTGAGTCCGTTCCACTGCGATGGGTTGTGCGAGGCCGTCAGAACGACGCCGCCAGCAGCGCCGACCACGCCGATCATCACGCCGACCGTGGGCGTTGCAACCACGCCGAGGTCGAGCACGTCACAACCGGACTCCGTCAGGCCCTGCGCAGCGGCCGTGGCGAACTCGGCGCCTGACGGACGGCTGTCTCGCCCCAGACACACCGTGGGACGCGTGTCGGCGCCGGCGGCCAGGCGTCGGCCCCAGCACGCCGCGAATCGCCGCACGACGTCTTTCGTCATGGTCTCGCCGACGATACCACGCGCACCCGAGACTCCGAGCATCAGCGGAGCACGGGTCATCGTTTCAGTTCCTTGGACATCGACGCTTCGCATCCGGGAGACTCCGTTATCGCCACAGTGAGTTTCTTCACGCTGTGAGGGAGATGAGGTTCGAGTGATGCGGCGATGCTCGCGGCGATCTGCTCAGCCGTCGGATTGATCTCGTCAAACGGCGGCGTGTCATTGAGCGTCTGGTCCCGCCAGGGACTGATCACCGCATCGAGCCACCGCTCAAGGTCGTGAAAGTCGCACAGGAGCCCGTCCCGGTCCAGGTCAGGCCCCTCGACGATCACGCGCACACGCCAGTCATGGCCGTGCAGCGTCTCTGGCTGACCATCAATCGTGATCGCGTGGGCAGCCGAGAAGGTCCGCTGAATGCGCAGGGCGTACATGGGGCGCGAAGGGTACCGCACCCACCGGGGCCGTCAAGATGCGATCACTCGCCCCACGCCACACGGCGGGGAAGAGCCGATCCCACAAACCGACGCTCCGGGACGTCTTCGAGGTCAAGGTCGGTGCTGGACACGCCATCACCGTCCACGACCAGATCAATGGTGGCGTGTGTCAGCCACCGCCCGTCCCGAAACTTCAATCGAAATGGGCTGATCGGATCGGCGGCCCCGAGGTCCTGAGTCACGCCCGACATGAGTGTCCAACTGTCCTCACCCTGCTCCCAGCGCAGCGTGCTTGTGTCCTGATCCCACCGGATGGTGGTCCAGACGCCGTCTGCGGACTGCATGGACAGCTCATCAGAGGCAATCAGATCGTCCGTCGGCGAGGGGGGCAGCGGGCCGAAGTCGACACCGCCCCGCACCATCATCTGCACCCGCTCCACGACGAGCCGGCCCGACACATTGCTGGAGACCTGCTCCGCGGTGCGGCGGTAACTCTCGAAACTGGCTCGAAGGGCCATCATGGTGGCAAGCAACAGCACCACACTGATCGCCAGCGCGACCAGTACTTCGACGAGCGAGAATCCGGTCGGTGATCGTCTCACCACGCACCTCCTTCGTACCACGTCGTTGCCTTTGCGGTTGCCGTCAGCGGCCAGGGAATGCCATCCGGGAGTCTGGCATCGGGGTCATACCGAAGCGTCACGCTTCCGAATCCACCGAAGCCGGGGTCCTCGACGTCGACACCTTCCATATCGCCGTCATCACTTCCGAAGTACCCGATGGTCGTGTTGAACGCGTCGGGCGTGCCTCCATAGTGAAGCGGTCCTTCACCTTCAACCGGGCGGAACGTGGTCAGGACCGTGCCGTGCACATCCGCCGAGCCGCGAATGTCGATCAACCCCGTCACGATGGTGCCGGTCAGCGTCACTCTGGTGGACGTATCACTGTCGAAGTTGCCAACGTCCACCGACCACCCTGGCAGAAGCATGCTGGTGCGCTCCAGTTCATCAAGCGTCGCCTGAGGCATGGCCAGAAGGGTCGCCTGCAGCGTGGCGCCATCGGGCTGGGTGAGCAGATCGTCGTCATATGGATCCACGAAGAATCGTGTGTCGCCAGTCAACTGCACTTTGTTCCGCCAGTGCGTGTATCCGAGCGGTCGATCTCCGCCAAGTGTGCCCAGGAACGTGCAATCCTCAAACCTGAGGTTGTTTGAAGCAATGGACGTGTCCTCGTAGTCCACGCCACCAGCGCTCGCCGTGATGTCAGGGAACCGAAGTTGTGGCACATCACCGGGGCCAAGTTCACGAGAACCGGCGTAGTTCCAGTTGATGTCTTCACAGTTCTCAGTTGTTTCCACCCAGGCCACGCCATTGAACTGGCAGTTCACAAAGAGCGCATTGGTGCCCATCGGAATCCTGACGTCGGTGAACACCATGTCGCGGTACACCGGTCGATCGAAGAGGTCGTAGGCCCCATCCGATCCGTAGGGGACCGGCTCTGGATCGGTCGTTTCGCCACCCCAACCACCGTTGGCAGCGATCTGAGATGCGAAGGAGGCCCCGCCATCAACCTGATCCTCGTACCACGTCGTCGAGTTCATAAACATGTCATTGGTCAGCGAGAGGAGGAATGGCTCACCGACACCGAAGGAGGCGGGGCTTCCGCCCGATCCCGGCCTCACCACCCCGGCGGCGCGGGACTGCCACGACGCGTCGCGGGCTGTTTCCCAGGACTCAGCGTCAACTGCGAAGTTCAAAGCGCCTCGAACCTTGGCATACCGGTCGCGGGCATCCAACAGTCCATCCTGATAGCCCATTGCGGTATCGAGTGCATCAACCACACCATCGCGATTGCGATCGGGCGTCGCCGTATCAAGCATGGTGGCCAGATCGACATCAATGTCGAATTCGTCGGTCAGGCCACTCCATCCCGCCGCCGTCGCCAGTGCGATGTCGAATGCGACCATCGTGTCGCCATCAGTGTCGAAGATGCCCAGAAAGAGGTCAAAGTCGTCGACGTACTGGTCTCCGTCGTGGTCCTCCAACTCTGGATGCAAGGCCAGCGCCGCCCCTTCTTCGGCATGCCCCGGCCGCAGGCGCCCATCGCCGTCAACGTCGTCGGACTCGATCAGGCTGTGCAGGATGTCAAGCAGCGGGTCGAGTACGGCTCCATCCAGATCGTAGAAGTCACTTCGAAGGACCAGGGGATCACCATTGTCGGGATCAAGTTCGCCCACCTCCGTGCCGTACAAGGCACCGATCGGACCGTCCACCAACACGTTCTTCCCGATCATGATGCGGCTCTGCCCCAACAGTGCATACTCAATGCGCTTGTCAAGGGCGTAGTCCATCTGGATGACGCGGTGCACATCACTATCAACTCCGCGGCTCGTCACCCGCACGCCCGATCCATCAGCCAGCATCTCATACCGCACCTGAAACCACGGCGCATCGGCTTCGCCGGACAAGGGGATTCCAGGCGATGACACGGTGCCAGCGACCTCGTCCATCGATCCGACCACCGGAACACCATCCACAAGGACATCGGGGTGCTGATCGTGCCAGAGAAAGGCGTCGTAGACCGCGTGCATGAGCCCGGCTCCACTTGCCACTGGCGGTGTGTACCCGTCCGGATCCGCCACGTCGACGGTGCCATCAGCGCCGACCCATGTTCCGAGCCACAGGCGCGATCCGAACCCATCGTCCAGATCACCCGCTTCCACGACATACCGCACAGCCTCCCGCCGTAACCTCCAGATGGCGGCCCGAAGTCCGCTCTCCGCCGCGCTCAGGCTGCGTGACACGCGCACTGACGACTCGGCGCTCCGAACATTGCCCTCCGCCACAATGGCCATGACGGCCGTGAGCGACGCGACCAGGGCCACGAAGATCATGGCGAGCACCGACGACACGCCGCGCCTGAGTGGTCGGGATGTCTGGTGACACATCACCGCACATGCACCCATGTCAGGCTCGTGATCAGATCGCCAGCGTCCGCCGCCGAGTCCTGCCAGTACACATCAACCGTGACCCGCACGGCGTCCGAGGATCCATTCGCCACAGACTGGCTGAAGTTGGTGGCATCAACCGACTGCACCTGCACAACCTGCCGCCAGCCCTCCATCTCAGGAATCACGGTGCCAGACGCGTCCACCGGGCCGTCACCGTCGTATCCGCTGACATCCAGCCCGTCGAAGTCGTCCATGTCGTCCCAGTCCGTGACATTCGCTTCCTCAGGGCCCCACGTCGCCGCAGCCGTCACAGGATCGTCCAGTGACAGCACCATGCTTCGCTCCCGAATCTCCGAGGCCAGGCGCGCCGCCTGCGATGCTCGATCACCCCACTGGTTCTGACCGATGAACGCCTCCTGAGCGGCCAACATCGCCAGCATCCCGGTGGCCACAATCACAATCGCCAGCGCAGTTTCCACCAGCGTGAATCCGCGCCGCCCCAATCGATCTGTGCGCCTGGTCGCCATCATCCTGACACCAGCGAGCTCATCTTGAAGATCGGCAGGATGATGGCCATCGCGATGAAGCCGACGAGCGAACCCATGGCCACAATCAGCAGCGGTTCGATCATGCTGGTCATCGCCTTGATCGCGTCACGCAGCACCCGCTGGTAGAACTCAGCGACCTCTTCAAGGACCTCACCGAGCCGACCCGATTCTTCGCCAGCGGCCACCATCTGCACGACGGATCCAGGCAGGAGGTTTGACTGCTCCAGTTCGGTGTGAATCTTGTCTCCCTCACGCACCGACCCCTGAACGCGCTTCCAGAGGCTTCGATACACCTGGTTCCCGGAGATCTCACCGGTGACCCCGAGCGCATCGAGCACCGGCACACCTGCGTTGAGCAGTTCGCCCATCGTCTGCAGCGATCGACTGACATACAGCGCGCGGAACATCCGACGAAAGAGCGGCACGGTGAGCTTCAGGCGATCGAAGAAGATCTTGCCGGGCGCCGTTCGAAGCGAGAAGATGATGCCGACAACACCCGCCGCAGCAGCACCGACAAGCAGTTGCCAGTTCAGCACCATCCACTCCGACAGGCCCATCAGCAGCTTCGTCGGCGTCGGCAGCACGCTCTCCTTCCCCTCGAACACACCTGCAAACCGCGGCAGCACGAACGTCAGGAGGAAGACCGTCACGCTGATTGCCATCACCGCAATGATCCCGGGATAGATACTTGCGCCGACGACCATCTTGCGGGTTTCGATCTGCTGCGTCATGAACGCGGCGATTCGATCGAGCATTCTCGCAAACGACCCGGACATCTCCGAAGCTCGCACCATGTTGACATAGAGCGGATTGAAGAGTTTCGGGTGCTTTCCGATGGCCTCAGAGAATGACTTGCCACCCTCCACATCAGCGCGAATCGACTGAATGATGCGCCGAAACCTGGCGTTCTTCGTCTGATCCGCAATTCCGTCCAGTGCCAGTCGCAGATTGATTCCGGCCCTGATCATCACCGCCAATTGCACGGTGAAGTCGAGAACCTCCTTCTGGGTCGGGCCCGATCCGGCGTTGAGAATCTCACCGATGCGTTTCCAGTCGATGGCCCCACCGCCAGCAGCGGACAGCTTCAGCACGTGGTGCCCCTGCCGGCGAAGTGACATCGCCGCCGCGCCGGCCGATTCGGCCGCCATCACCCCTGACCTCGTGTCCCCCCCATTGGTTCGTACTTCCCATTGGTAGTTGGGCATATAGTCAGTCAGGCGGCGATCGCCTGCTCCATCGCATCCGGATACCGCGCGTTGGCAACCGCATCCTCCCGCGAGATCAATCCGTTGAAGTAGAGCTCGGTGATCGATGCATCGAGCGTCGTCATGCCGATGCCCCTGCTCGTCTCGATCACATTGGGAATCTCGAACGTGCGGTTTTCCCGAATGAGGTTGCGTACTGCCGAAGTGCACAGGAGGATCTCAACGGCAGGAACCATGCCATCACCATCCGCCCGGGCGAAGAGCATCTGGGAGACCACTGCCTGCAAGGTGTCGCCGAGCATGGAGCGAATTTGATTCTGCTGATTGGCCGGATACATGTCGATGATGCGCTCGACCGTCTGGCTGGCGTTGACGGTGTGAAGGGTGGAGAGCACCAGGTGCCCCGTCTCAGCAGCGCTCATCGCAAGCGCCGTCGTTTCCAGATCCCGCATTTCACCGACCAGAATGATGTCCGGATCCTGTCGAAGCGCGTGTTTGAGGCCTGAAGCGAAGTTTGGGAGATCGTCTCCGAGTTCTCGCTGTTCGATGAGGCACTGCCGGGACTCAAACGTGTACTCAATCGGATCCTCCAGCGTGATGATGTGCTTTCGATCGCGCTGGTTGATGGCCTGAATGATGGACGCCAGCGTGGTGGACTTGCCCGATCCGGTATCTCCGGTGACAAGCACCAGCCCACGCGGGAGACGGGCGAACTGCTGAATGACCGGAGGGAGATTGAGCGATTCAAGCGCGGGCACCGACTCACGGATGGCCCGAAGCGCCATGGCCAGACCCGTGCGTTGGCGGTGCACATTGACTCGGTATCGCCCGAGGCCTTCCACGGCATACGAGAGGTCGAGGTCTTTGGCCTCCTGGAGCCGGGATCGCTGCGCTTCTGTGGAGATCGATTGCACAAAGGCACCCATCTGCTCAATCGTGAGTGGAGTGCCTTCCAGACCCTGTATGACCGTGTCAATCCGCACCATCGGAACATGACCCGGCACCAGGTGGATGTCACTGGCCCCCATGGAGGCGGCAAGGCGAAGGATGTCGTCCAGTTGCATCAGAGATCTCCCAGAGCAGGCGACGCTGTGATCGCATCGGGGATTCCTTCCGGCTCAATGAGTTGCCATGCCACGATTCCACGAGGACGCGCGGGGAGAGGTCCGACCATGCGCTCTGGACCAACTGGATCCCCGAATGGACCTGCTATCGTGCCCCCATGCTGCTGAGAGTGCTGATACCGCTTGGATCGATTCTGCTGGCCTCATGTGCGGGCCCCCCGCGGGTCGGGATTGCCGGAGACGCGAGGATCGAGCAGCGCACCGCGGCTGCGGCCGCCGGGGTCGTGCCCGTGAAGGTCACCAATCCCAACGACCGATCAATTCAACTCGTTGAATTCACCTACATCGTGACGGCCCAGAATGGAACCACCTGGAACGGTCGCCATGCGGCCGGGCTGGTGCTTTCACCAGGATTCGACCGGATCGCAGAGCTGCCCGTGGTGCTCCCTCCCGGCGCCCGCCCGGGGCAGACGCTTCGCGTGGGCGGGTCGCTGCACTTTCTCGACACCAGCACCTTCGCGGAGACGCTGGCGGAGTGGGGGTATCGCCCCACCGCCTCCTTCGGTGGACATACGACGATCGCCGGGGCCGCTGGCCCCATGCCCGAGTAGCGGCACTTCGAGCCGGCACACCACTGCCTGCCCGGTCGGTTCGGTGAGCGCCCTCCGCTCCCATCACATGCAGGGGCCCCTTGAGATTGTCCCGAGGCTCTGTAGAATCCGCGCGGCGCCGCCCCCCGGACCCGGGAGGTGGCGAGGACTCATCACTGGCGCGGATGCGCTCAGGACACCTCAGACCTGCTGCACCATCCACAACGACGGCGCCGCACCATGTCCAGTCTCACCATCTCGTGGAACCCCATCATCGCTTCACTTACGCGAGGCGGCGTTCTCGCACTCTTCCAGATGAACGCCGAACCGATCGAGGACGAGGGGACCAAGGCTACTTCGACGGCACCTCTGAGTTCTTCGACGAGGAGGACGAAGACGAGACCGGCTCAATCTCATTCGACGACGATGATGAAGAAGACCAGGACAGCCATGCAACCACCGACGATGAAGATGATCTCGGCTGATCACTTCATCGCGTTGCAATCCAGTGAGATCCCGTGGTCATTCGACCGGTCGTCACCAGACGATCAGGATCGTGTGGCCGGCTCCGATGCCGGCGATTTCCACTTGTCATCTCGCCGCTGGCCTTCAAGTGCCCGACCATGAACACCGGACGACGCCGCTTCAACTGCAAGACAGATCTTCAGGATTGCCGCGACGTCGGCATACGTCGAACGCAACGTTGCCACGCCGTCAAGTGAAGCGCCGCCACGGAAGAGGGCTCGATAAGCCTCCTTCATGGCATCCACATCGGACTGTTCATACCCGTTGCGAAGCATCCCGATGGCATTGACCGCCCGAACTTCTGCGGGATGCCCCTCAACGATCATGAATGGCGGCACGTCACGCGAGACCCGCGCCAGGCCGCCGACGAACGAGAGCGTGCCAATGGTGGCAAAGTGATGCACGCCCACGCCACCGCCAATGGATGCGCCGTCCTCGACTTTGACGTGTCCGGCCAGCATCACCTGATTGGCGACCACGGTGTTGTCCCCGATCACACAGTCATGAGCGACATGAGATCCGACCATCAGCAGGTTGTTGGAACCGACCGTGGTCACGCCGCCGCCGTTTCCGGTTCCTCGGTGAATCGTGACATGCTCCCGGATCTCATTCCCGCCCCCGATCACGCACTGAGTCGGCTCGCCCGAAAACTTGCGATCTTGAGGGTCTCCACCCACGACACAACCGGCGTGCAGATGGTTGTCGGCGCCCAGCGTCGTCCGTTCCTTGACGAGGACATGGTGGTCCAGCCAGCAGCCTGATCCGATCGTGACTTCAGGGCCAACGATCGAATAGGCGCCGATGGATACATCGTCGGCGATGCGGGCCGAGGGGTCGATGATGGCAGTGGGATGAATAGTTGTCATGTCTGCATCACCTTGCCGAAGTGCTCCTCATCGTTGCGCCTGATCGGCATCCACCATCATGAATCGGATCTGAGCCTCAGCGACTTCACGCGAGCCGACATGCGCACGGCACCGAATAGACGCCGTGCGTGTGCTCGCACGAACGGTCTCCGCCTCCAGGACCAGTTGATCACCGGGTGTCACGGGGTGGCGCAACTTCACTCGGTCCAGACTCAACAGCACCGCAATCTTCCCCGTGTGCTCCAGCGTCTGGCTCAGGAGGAGCCCTCCCAGCTGCGCCATCGCCTCAACGATCAGAACGCCTGGCATGATCGGGGTACCCGGATAGTGCCCCGTGAAAAACGGCTCATTGATCGTGACGTTCTTCACGCCGATCGCCCGTTCGTTTCCCTCAACCTCCACAACGCGGTCAACGAGCAACATGGGATACCGGTGTGGCATGATCTTCTGAATGGCGCGGATATCCATCGTCCGCCCCTCGCCGATCTGCTCCTCACGAGCCCGTTGCTCGATCTGCTCCTGAATCGCCCGGCACATCCGGCGGTTCAGTGCGTGCCCCGACCGAGTGGCCACGAAGTGCCCGCTGACCGGACCTCCAACCAGCATCAGATCACCAATCAGATCCAGCACCTTGTGCCGAACCGGCTCGTTGTCGAATCGCCATTCATTGTCAATCGGCCCCTCGTCACCAACGACCAACACGTCCGATGGAGAGAGATGTGTGCAGAGGCCCTGCTCCTGAAGCGCTGCGGCTTCCTCGACAAGACTGAAGGTTCGCGAACGGGAGACTTCGCTGGCGTACTCCTCGCCCGCGAGCGTAAAGGAGAACGACTGCCTCGGAATCCGATCGGCATTGCCCTCATAGTCCAACTCGTACATCACCCGGAACTCATCGCCTGCTGAAGGAAAGGCGGCCAGCATCGCACCGTCGTCCCTGAGAATGATCGGGTCCGTGATGCGAAGCAGGTGGCGAGAGGACTGCTGTGCCTCCACACCAACAGCGTCGATCGCCTCAATGAACTCCGATGCGCTCCCGTCTCCCAACGGAACCTCCGGACCATCGATCTCGAGGAGGGCGTTGTCGATCCCACTGCCGCGTAGCGCTGACATGCAATGCTCAATGGTCTCGATGACCGCATCGCCTCGCTGCACCGCGGTCCTTCGATCACGATCGATGGCGTACTCCACGCGGGCTGGTATCAAGACCGGGGGATCAAGGTCTGTGCGGACGAACACGATGCCGTGATCCGCCGGAGCAGGCTTCATGGTGAGCGTCACGTCCGCACCATGCATCAAGCCGCGACCCGCCACCGTTGCGTCACCACCAAGCGTGTGCTGGGGATCCACCGGCAATGCGATGTCAGGGGCTGCCTGCTCTGAATCGGGTTTCCGAGACTCTTCGGCCATCGTTCGAGGTGCGTCCCCTGCGTCCGTCAGGACGATTCCCGACGCGGCATAGACGCCACCAAGTCGGGCAGTCTACGGAGGGCCGCCACCTCCCGCAAAGTCTGCCGGGAGGGCCGTGCGGGCGTCCCCGCATAATCCTCTCCAGGAGGCACATCCCGCATTACACCGCTGGTTGCCGCGATCCGGGCCCCGGCACCGATCCGGACATGCTCGGCCACGCCGACCTGAGCACCCAGAACAGCGCCATCCTCAATGACCACCGATCCGGCGATGCCAGCCTGACCGGCGATGATCACGCCGCGGCCAATCTGCACGTTGTGGGCAATCTGCACGAGATTGTCGATCTTGGAGCCATCACCGATACGCGTTGGCCCGAACTTCCCACGGTCCACACAGGAATTCACGCCAATCTCCACATCGTCCCCGACCTCCACGCTCCCAAGGTGAGGCACGCGACGTGGCAGGCCTGTGGCCGGGTCAGGGCGAAGCCCGAATCCCTCGCCGCCGATGACAGCCCCCTGATGAACGATCGTCCTAGCCCCGATCGAACACCCGGCGGCAATGACCGCCCGAGCGCAGATGCGAGCCTGGCTGCCCACGCGACCCCCCGTCTCCACGATCGCACCCGACTCAATGATGGCGCCGTCACTGACCTCGGCGCCTTCCCCGATCACGGCAGTGGCACCCACATGCACGCCCTCTCCGATCCGAGCCGAATCACTGACACAGGCATCCGCCGCCACGCCGGGATCCGGAAGCGGACGAAGCTCTGCGGCGACCGACTCGAGCAGGCTCGAGAGTGCCACTTCGGCGTCGTCCACGACAATCAGCGTCCGCGTTGTCTCGTCGTGGTCCGGAACATCGACACCTCGCGATACCAGGGCCACGCGAGCCCGACTCTCGCTCCACTTGGATGCCCACCGGCCACTGGCAATGAACACCAGATCAGCCGCGGTGGCCTCTTCCAGACCTGCAAATCCCGCTACCACATGCTCACCGGTGCCGATGAGGGTGCCGTCAAGTCGCGATGCGATGTCCGCTGCTGTCAGCACAGGAAGTCCTCCGACTCCCTCACGAGCCCTTGGCGGCCTGCCACTGCGCGTTCATGTATTCGATCAACTGACTGGTCACATCGATCGTGGGGCGGGCGTATAGAACGCGGCGCCCGGAAATGTCGTTGAGCACATCGGGACTCTCTTCGGGAATCGGCACTGCAGAATCGTCCATCAGTACCAGATCGAATCCTTCCTGATCGGCCAGCCCACTCAGTGACTCTTTGATGTGCCGATAGATCCGCAGGATGCTCCGCCGCTTGGTTCGAGCCTCCTTGAGATCAGCCAACCCCATGAAGGCACGCAAATCGATCGACGCTCGAGTCATCGCCTTTTCGGCTTCCTGATACTGGTCCGTTCCTGGAACAAAGTCATCGAGGTCCGCTTCGAGCGCCTCGAGTTCCGAGTTCCTCTTGGCCAGCTCAACTTGAAATGCCTCGCCAGCCTTGCGGGATCGCTCCACCTCGGCGGCCATTTCGTCGAGCTTCTCCAGCACCGCGGGAAGGTCAACGGTGCCAACGACCGTCGGTAACAGCGCCGCCCGTGAGGCCGCAGCGTTCAGTGCAAACAGGGTGGTTGCCAGAGCGGCGAGTACGACCGCGGTGCGAATCATGTGACGGTGCATGGGTTCGATCCTCCTCGCCTCACCTGTCGGTGGCGCCGTAGGCGTTGTTCATCCGAATAATGACGTCGTGCGTGCGGTCGATCTGCGGCGCGGCATACGCGACACGTCGAACCGCAATCTGATTTCGAATCTGCGTCGCCAGGGGCGGCGCATTCGGCGAGAACTCCGCCTGGATGTCTGAAAGACCGTCGTGGATCAGCACAAGATCGATTCCATCCGCCTGCGCCATTTCGGCGATCGCGGCCATGACGTCCTTGTACAACTTCTCCAACAGCAGCGCCTGCTCCAGATCCATCTGGCGCTTCCAGAGTTCGTTCCAGGCCATGAACTGGACCGTGGCCGCATCCAACCGCTCTTCGGCGGCGATTCGCTCTGCGGGATCCGACAGACCCGCGAATGCTGCCTCCAGCGCCCGAACATCTGCTTCCTTCTGCTGCACTTCCGTGAGGTACTGCTCTTCCTTGGCACGGAGTTGGGCCTCCGCGTCAGCCCGCTCAGCCAGGCCGCTCATGACGCCCGCCAGATCGACCACGGCCACCGGCCCGCTGGATGATCGTTGCGCCGAGGCGCCGGGAATCGCGACCAACGCCATGAACAGCACGGTCAGAATGCCAGCAACTGGAAACGTCAAAGGGGTCCTGGTCCGCATGAACTCGCTCCTGTCTCCGTCCAGTTTCATCTAGAACGGAAGGTCCGCGGAGAAACTGAACAATTGAGTCTCGTCGCCTTCCTGCTTGATCATCGGGAAGCCGAAATCGAACGCCAGCGGCGTCGGTCCAAGTTGGGGAATATACACCCGCAGCCCGAGTCCGACCGACAATCGGTACAGGTCGAAGCCCGGGTCGTCATTCACCGTGCCCGAGTCGACAAACACGACGCCATCAAGCAATTCGCCAACGAGCGGTTGCTGATACTGCGCCCCGAGGAACACCATGAACGTACCACCCACCGGGGTGTCCGTCAGATTGCCCGCCGTGTCATACCCCTTCGGTGAAACGGTCCTGAACTGGAATCCCCGGAACGACCGGCCCCCCAGATAGAACCGCTCATAGGTCGGCGCTGACCCACCAAAGATCTGCCCAACCTGACCATCCAGCCGCAGGGTTGTGACGCGTCCCAGGAAGTCGCGATCGAGCGCCAGATACGTCGTGTAGTCCATCGACACGCGATTGAAGTTTCGATCGCCTCCGAGCAGCCCCCAGTTGGCGATGTTCCACTGCATGCGGCTGCCGCGTGTGGGCCTGCTGAGCCGATCGATCGTCGTACGCGTGAGCACCAGTCCAACGCTCATGAGATTCTCAGGCCCGGCGTCGTCAATGATGTCCACCGGCTCGTCAGCATCCAGATCCGTCAACTCCACACGAGCGGCGTCCAGTCGAAGCGATCCATACCACACGTCGCCAAGGCGGCGGCTCAGTGTTCCCCCCGCCGACACTCGCTCTTCGGTGTAGGTGTCGTAGATTCGCCTGAAGTACCCCGCGGCACCGCCAACCGCATATGGAGTGCCGAAAATGCGAGGCTCGGTCAGTGAAATGTCGTACTGGAAAATCTCGGTGCCCGGCTGGAAGTTCATGGCAAATCGCTGGCCGGCTCCGCGGAACGACCTGCCGTTGATGTACTCGCCGAACGTCTCGGGGACGTCGAAGAGATCAAAGTTGTTCTGAGTGAGCGAGATGTTGCCCAGCACGCCGGAATCCGATCCGAAGCCCACGCCGAAGTTGATCGAGCCGGTGTTCTTCTCCTTGACCTCGATGAGGACATCCCGCACTTCGGGGTCCGATGGATCGGGCTGTTGGACGGTCACGTTCGCCTCCGCGAACAGCCCCCCCGCCATGATGCGTTCCTTGGTCGCTTCAATCTCTCGAGCATCAAAGCGGCGACCGGGCAGGAACCCGACTTCCTTGCGAATGACTTTGTCCTTCGTCAAGGTGTTTCCCGTGATTCGAACAAGGCCGACATCCGCAACCGCGCCCTCGTCAATCTCCACAATAAGCACCAGTTCCGTGGAGGATCCTCTGCGAATGGGAACGATCTGCACGCGAGCATCCAGGTATCCCATAACGCCATACGCATCTTCGATCGATTCGCGTGTCCGCTCTACGAGATCCTGCCGGAACACATCCCCCACCTTGATATTCATGATGGCCGCCAATTGCGTGGCGGAGAAGACCTCCAGGGGCGAGTCGCCCACGGCCGAGGCCGTGATCTCGTCAACGGTGTATTGCCGGCCTTCCTCATTCAGTAAACCCACCTTGGCCTCCCGCTGACTGGGGCTGATCTCGATCTCGCGATCAACCCGTACGTCGATCCAACCCCGATCGTGGTAGAACCGGTGCAGCGTCGCGACATCAGAGTCGAGCTGTTCCTGATCCACTTCGCCGCGACGGAAGAACGGGAACCAGGTCGTCGTCTCAATCTCGGCGGCAAGTTGCTTGGCCTGAAACGATGTGGCGCCGTCGAACACGATGGAACGAACGCGAACCCTTGGACCTTCGATGACCTCGAAGATGAGCACGTCGTTCTCTTCGAGCTCGACTTCGTCGATGGAGACCTCCGCCAGGTAGTAGCCCTTGGAGCGATACTTTTCCGTCATCTCCCGAACGCCGCGCTGAATGAGGAATCCATCCCGAGCCGATCCGCGGTGCAGTCCCGTGGGGCCGAGCAGCGCCCCGTCCGCAATGACGCGGTTTCCTACCACTGAGACGTTGGCGAGCAGTCTCTGCTCCTCGAACACATATGTGAGCGACACGGTCCCATCCGGCCGAATCTCGCCGACGATATCGATGCTCTTGAAATCCCCCAGCCGCGTCAGGCGGGAGATGTCTCCCTGCGCGGTCTCGGGGTCGTAGGGCTCTCCGACGCGGGACCGGATGTTGTTGAGCACCTTCTGCTCCGGCACACGATCGAGCCCCTTCACCGAGATCGCGCCGATCGGGCGATCGAGCAGCCCATCGGCTTCAGGCACCGCCGCCGGCAGGCCAGCGGCGAATGTCAGCAGGAGCAGCAGCCCCGCCAAGATGGATGGGATCCGGGCCATTCGGGGCCGTGAGGATACCGAGGTGGACTCCCTGAGGTCGTCCTGGGGTTCGGGTACGGGCGAATCGCGCCCCCGGGAGGTACCCTCTCGCGCATGGACCGCCGGGATTGGGAGCCGGACGCTGATGGGCATGACACTCGAAGAACTCGCCTCAGTGCTCGGGGCGGAACTCCGCGGCCCCGGCGACGCCGTGATCACCCGCTGCGCCGGCATTGAGGACGCCCAGTCCGGCGAATTGACGTTTCTGGCCAACCCCAGATACCGCGACTTCCTCACCTCGACGCAGGCCGGAGCGGTGCTGGTCGCCCCTGACATCGCCTGCCCGGAGGGTCTGCCTCACCTCGTGAGCGACGATCCGTACTTCGCGTTTCGAAACGCCGTCATCGCGCTACAGGGTGCCAAGCAGCACCCCGAGCCGATGGGGGCAGACGATCAGGGCATCAGCGAGCGGGCTTGCGTCCACGAGACGGCGCATGTTGGCGAAGGAGCCCGGGTCCATCCCTTCGTCGTGATTGAAGAAGGGGCCACCGTTGGCGACCGATGTGTCCTCTACCCGGGTGTCTGGATCGGCCCGGATGCCACACTCGGCGACGACTGCATTCTGTATCCCAATGCGGTCGTCCATGAGCACTGCATCCTGGGCAACCGCGTGACCCTGCACGCGGGCACCGTCATCGGGAACGACGGATTCGGATACGCCACGCATGGGGGCGAGCACCACAAGATTCCCCAGCACGGCGTCGTGGTTCTCGAGGACGATGTGGAGATCGGTGGCAATTGCGCCATCGAGCGTGCGGCGATGGGTGAAACCCGCATCGGTCAGGGCACGAAGTTCGCTGACCTCATCTCCATCGGTCACGGGACCACGATCGGACCGCACTGCCTGCTCGTCTCGCTGGTCGGCGTCGCAGGCTCGGTCACCATGGGGCATCACGTCGTCCTCGGTGGTCAGGTCGGCGTGGCGGGCCATCTGGAGGTCGGCGACTGCGTCCAGGCCCTGGCTCAATCCGGAATCGTCAGCGACATTCCCTCCGGCACACTGATTGGTGGTGCCCCGGCCATTCCAGCAGACGCCGCCAAACGCAATGCACTGGCAGGAACCAATCTGGCAGATCTCTTTCGGCGGGTGAAGAAGTTGGAGCGAGCCCTGAGCAAGGAGTGATCCGGCTACGATTCCGGAATGACCGAACTCATGACGCTTCAGAAGACACCGTTTCACGCGTTTCACATCGACCACGGCGCCAAGTTGGTGGACTACACCGGCTGGGAGATGCCCCTCCATTACGGGTCGATCATCGAAGAGCACCATCAGGTCCGCCGGAGTGGAGGCATGTTCGATGTCTCCCACATGGGACGGCTTCGATTCTCCGGGCGTGATGCCTGCCGCTTTCTTGATCGCGCCTGCACACGGCAGATCGGCGGCATGAAGCCGGGACAGGTTCGATACTCGCTGGTGTGCAATGAACAGGGTGGATGCCGCGACGACGTCCTCGTCTACTGCATCGGCGAGAGCGAGTACCTCATGGTGTGCAACGCAGCCAATCGCGAGAAGCTCCTGGATCACTTTGGCGAAATCAAGGGCGAAAACGTCTTCAAGCTCAAGGACGAGACCCAGTCCACGGCCATGGTGGCTGTCCAGGGCCCAAAGGTGATGGAGCTCATCGGGCAATTCTCCAAGGAGATTCCCGCCCTCAAGCGATACCGCTTCGCCGAGAAGTCGATTCTGATCGCCAAGTTCATGGTGTCTCGCACCGGATACACCGGCGAGGACGGCGTCGAGGTCATTCTCCCCAAGATGGTTGCCGGGCAGATGGTCAAGATGCTGCTAGGAAACGTGGACGCCGGTGACACGACCGTCCGCCCGTGCGGACTCGGTGCCCGGGACTCCCTCCGCCTTGAGGCGGGCATGGCGTTGTACGGGCACGAGATCACCGAAGACATCGATCCCTTGACCGCAGGGCTCCGATTTGCGGTCAAACTCGACAAAGGTGCCAACGACGATACGCCGCGATTCATTGGCCAGGATGCGATGGAGGCCATCGCTGCGGGGGATGGTCCTCAACAGCTCCTGACCGGGTTGATCCTGGAAGGGAGGCGCGCCGCTCGTCAGGGCATGCCGGTCATGCAGGATGGCCAGCAAATCGGACAGGTCACGAGCGGCTGCTTCAGCCCAACGCTCGAGCAGTCCATCGCGATGGCCATCATCGACCGGAGCGCCGTAGCGCCCGGAACCTCAGTTGATGTCGATCTGGAACGGTCCACGGTCGCAGCGACCACCTGCAAGACCCCTTTCCTCGCCGATCGCTAGAAGGCTGCGGCCATGCTTCAGGCGACGCGCCGCTGCTTGAGCTTGTGTTGGATGCGACGAAGCGTGTCCATCTCGATCTGCCGCACGCGCTCGCGCGTCAGGCCGATGACGCGGCCGATCTGCTTGAGGGTGAGGGGTGCCTGACCCTCCAATCCGTATCGAAGCCGTACCACTCGGGCCCCACGATCCTCAAGCGTGTCGATGATCGCCAACACCGCTTCGATGTCTTCAAGCCGCCCGATCAATTGCTCCGGATGCTCGTGCCGGCCATCCGGGATGACGCTCGCGAAATCCAGCGCTTCGCCATCCTCCATGGTGGGCGCATGGGACGTAGAGCGATGCGCCTGCATGGCCTGCAGCACGATCTCGGCCTTTCGTCGCGGCAAGTCCATCAGTTCGGCCATCTCTTCGACGCTGGGCTGGCGGCGATGCTCATCCTCAAAGGAACGGGCCGTGCGTCGCCATCGGCCGATCAGTTCGATCATGTAGGCAGGAATGTGGATGGGCTGGCGAGCATTGATGAGCGTCCGCTTGATTGATTGCTTGATCCACCAGGACGCATAGGTGGAGAACCGCGCTCCCTGAGCGGGATCGAATCCCTCAACTGCTCGAATGAGACCGATGTTGCCTTCCTCGATGAGATCCCCGATCGGAAGGCCTCGCTTGGTGTAATTCTTGCTGATGGCCACCACCAGTCGGAGATTGGCCCGGATCATGTGATCCTTTGCCGACGGGTCATTGTCATTGATGATCCGCCAACCGAGTTCCTTCTCCTGCTCAGCAGTCAGCAGAGGGACCTGATTGATGTCCCGCAGGTAGGTTTCAAGGTTTCGATCTGAGCCGTAGCGAGCCATGGCGCACATTCCCAACTGGCCGGGTCCCCGCCACCCCCACATGGGCGTGGCTTGTGGTGCCTCCAGGCACCCGGTCGCATCCTCAGCGAGCCGAAAGCTCGCCGACAGGTCACACACCCCCTATCTCCGTCCGATAGCAGTGTGTGCCGGTTCTCAGTAATCCGTGAGATCCGGCCCCAGCCCTACAATCGAACCACCGATCGTGGTCCTTGACCGCGAGAATGGGTTGTCAAGCAGAAGCCCACCAGATCCCGGGCCCCCTTCCCGCACGGCCCGCACAACCCGAACCCACGGTGGCCATATGACCCCGCCCCGGAGCACCCCATGCCCGACGACCTCACCGACCTGCTGCGACGCTGGCCCTTCGATCCGGAGCAGATCGCCGTCCGGGAGGTCGAAACCGCCGATGGCCGCCTCGTCCTGCAGGTTCGGCTCGATCTGGGCATCCTCCAGATGGAGCTTGAGGGGCGGCCCGACGGCAGGAGATTTGACGAATACGGCACGTGCCTCGAGGCGTTTCAGGACGCGACGGCGGCACCCGCTCCCGACGATCTGGCAAGCCTGCGGTCCGAGATCGCGCAGTTCCACAGCAGAGCCCAGGCGCTCATGCTGGTGGGCCGCCACGCCCAGGCTGCCAGAGATGGAGACCACATGGTGCAGGCCGCCCGCCTCCTGCGTCAGTACGAAGACGAACATGCCATCCCGCTCCTTCGCTCGGCCGTCACGCTGCGAGCACGAGCGGCAGCCAGTGCCGCGATGGAGGCCGAACGTCAGGATCTGGCACGACTCGCGCTGGAAGGTGGGCTCGGGGACCTGGCGCAGATCACTCCGGAAGATGATCGGCCATACACCATCGAGTGGACACTCCTGACCGGGATGATGGAGTTGCTCACGCCGCGGCTTCCGGGCTCTCAACGCACAGAACTGGAGTCGCGTCTGCGAGATGCGGTCGCGCAGGCGGATTACGAGCGCGCCGCCCACCGGCGAAACGAACTCCGCATGCTCGACTGAGGATGGAGTGCTGCCAGTGGTGCCTCACCGGTACACCCACTTCTGGTTGGTTCCACCCACGCCGCTTCTGATCGGCTCCTAGAGCTCGGGATCGATCGCGCGAAGTCGGGCCCGCTGGGCCTCGATCCGCTCAGGCGGCACCCCGGCAGAGGTAAGCACTTCTAACAGGCACCGGTTGGCGTGTCGCCACAGCGTGGGGTCTTCATCCCGCGGGACCGCCGCCAGCGCGCGATACGTCCGCGCGGCAGCTTCGAGATGAGCCCGATCTTCGGACTGCCGAAGACACTCGGCGCGACCGAGCGCGGCCGATTGCCACTCTGGTTCGTGATCCAGCACGCTGGCGTACCACTGGAGCGCCGTCTCACAGTGCCCCATCCACCGGAGGGCGTGCGCTGTGGCCAACTGGGTTTCCGAATCACCCTCCGGACCGGGCCACTGGGTCATGGTCCGGATCGCCTGCAGCGCCGCAGAAAGCGCCGGATCGGACAAGGGTGCGCGGGCCGGCGGCGCAGCCCGAGCCAGCAACCGCCGAAGCAGCGGCTCGTCACGGGCGCAGCGATCACGGACGGCCGCAGCCTCCCCACGGACCACCAACATCTGGAGCTCAAGCAGCCCACGGTGCTCCGGGGAGAGCCATGTCAATGCCGGGTCTGCCAGTGGATCTTCGGTGCCAGCCGCCTCCGGTCCCGTGAGGTGCCACCAGGCCAGGGCCGCGGCCAGCGAGGCCGCGACTGGTTCAGCCAATGACGACCGCAGCGCGTCCTGCTGCTGAGACGCTGCCGCCATGGCGGCGGCCCGACCGGACGTCACCGCGGCAAACGCCGCGTCTGTCGGCGTGGTCATGCCGGTTGCGATGGACGCCAATTGACGCAGGGCCGGCAGTTGATCGTGATCACCTGGCGGCACCGATGCCAGCCGCTGCATGGCCGCATCCAGGTGGCCATCGGCCACGTCCATGGAGGCCAGCACACGCTTCCAGAACCCTCGGCGCACGCCCTGCGCCGAGGCGAGGGAGAGCGTCTCCACCACACCCTACCCATCCCCCCCCAAAAGGTGCGCCAGCCCGCCAGCCACGTCCCACCAGGGCGCC
>CAYQJN010000010.1:0-30357 GCA_964417845.1 uncultured Isosphaeraceae bacterium | reverse complement strand
CAGCCACCATTCGCGCCGCTCGAGCCGCGGGACTGAGACCACGATTTGCAGAGTGCGATCCCGGCACCCTCGTACCCACCGCTGAAGTGGTCGATGTGATGATTGGTGAGTCAACGGCGTGCGTCCTCGCCGCCCACGGAGACGGATGGGGCACTGGACTGCCTGGGATCGTTGCTGCGTGCGGACGTCACGAGGTCCCACTGATCGAGCTGGCAGGCACCAGACTCGGCGGGCGATGCGCTGGAGCGCCGGTCGGATCCCTGGGATGGGCAGGCGTCGTCGACCTGTCCAGGCGCAGCATCGTCTCCGGGGGAGAAGGCGCCGCCATTGTGACTGACGATGAACACCTCGCCAACGCATGTCGTGGTGGCGACTTCATTCGGAGCGACGCCGTGTTCCGGGCTGATCCAATGTCCGAGATCACGGCTGCCATTGCTTCACTCCAATTGCGCCGCCTCGACACCATCATTGAGCAATGCACCGACGCAGCCGAGCAGTACACGATTCGCCTCTCCCGCATTCCCGAACTGCTCCTCCCGGCCAGCACACCCGACGCGGTCGCAAACTGGGCTCGCTACGTAGTCCGCCTCGACGAAACGTTTTCGGAGGAAGACCGCGACGAGATTGTCCGCGGCATGCAGCGGCATGACATTCAGGCGGCCCCCGGTCCTTCCCACCTTCCCACGCTCTCAGATGCATCCGGTGACCCCTGTCCGGTGGCCGCGTCGATGGCCGGTCGCGCCATCTCACTGCCGATTCATACATCAATCACTTTGCGCGATGTTGATCTGATCTGCCAGACGCTGCACCTGATGATTCAGCGGGCGATGATGCGAAGGCCCGAGGCCAGTTCACCTTCGGAGGACTGACGCCGTCAAATCGTCTCCGGGACGATGGCAGCGTCCTTCCATCTCCTGAGCTTCAGCCCGAGCGTGCGAACACCGATGCCAAGGGCCGCGGCGCTTCGTCTGCGGTGCCCGTTGTTGTGTCGGAGCGTCGCCAGAATGACTGTCCGCTCAATCTGCTCAAGCGTCCTGCCTCCCTCGCAGACCAGACCATCCGATTGGGCCGCCGGTCGCTGCGGCTCGACCCAGGACGACACTGCCTCGGGCGTGATCCGACCGCCTGACGCATGCAGCACCATGCGCTCGCAAACGAGTTCCAGTTCGCGATCGTGCCCGATCCACCTCGCCGCGCAAAGGGTCGCGAGCGTGTCTGAATCAATTTCAGGGCGCGGACGCCCCAGACGAATGGACGCCTGTGTCACATGATGGCGCACCAGATCGGGAATGTCCTCGCCCCGATCCGCCACCGTCGGCATACGGACAATGTGTCCGGAGAGTTCATCCATGAGCGTCCGCTCCAGCGACCCACCCACCAGTGCCTGAAGCGGCGCCTGTCGAAGCGTCACCACCACCCGCGCGCTGCTCACACTCGCCTGCGCGGCACCGACTGGTCGCCAGGCGCCATCCCGCAGGAGCTCCACAATGCGGCGCTGCACCTTGCGAGAGGCATGGTCGATGCCGTCGAGCACCAGCGTCCCACCACTGGCCAATCCCACGGCTGCCGCAGCAGGATTGGTCGCACCGGGAAACGCGTTTCGAACATGGCCGAAGATGCGTAGCAGCAGTTGAGACTCCGTGCCCTCCCGGCAATCCACCGGGACATACGGCGCATCTCGCCGGGGACTCGAGACGTGAAGCCACCGAGCGGCCGCCTCGAGCGGCGTGCCGCAGGGACCGTGGATGAGTGTCGCCACGTCATGTTCGGCCACTTGTCGCAGCCGATTCCGAAACCCCGCCATGGCTTCGCCGCCACCGACGAGTTCATCGCGCGGTCTGCACGCGAACTCACCCGCCACAGCCCCGCCAAGACGGCGAATGCGCTCGTCCATCCGAACGGACCGGCGAAGCCGTCCCCATTCGACTGCTCGGCGAATCTGGTCGGCGGACGGAGATGGATTCTCCATCACTGCAATGCTCACCAGCGGATCGTGGTCTTTGAGATCAGCCTTCAGTCTGCTGAGATCCTCCGGGCTTGGTCCCGGGAGGAGGATGACTACCCCCACGCCGCCACGCGCGACGACATTTCCCGCAGTGTCCACCGTTGCCACTTCGTCGACGTCCGTGGGACACGGTCCCCCTAACGCACCAACACATACCACGCGGCCCTGGGTGGGCGATTCGTCGACCATGACTGACTCCGCTCGGGACGAGTCCGTTCGTCCTCCGGACGTCATATCGGACGTCCATCGCACGAAGGTTGAGCAGGTTTTGCGCTCAGGCTCGGCGGCAGACCATGGTTCGCCCAGCGAGATTGTCCAGGCCCAGAATCCAGGGCGTCAGAAACGACCAGGCAAGGAGCGGCGGGACCACCAGAAGCACCCCTTTCACCAGATTGCGCCTGAGGACATGATGCCACCGCAGGGCCCGCCCATCGAGCGGCATGACCGTGATACGCATGATCCATTTGCCAGGTGTCCTGCCCCCCCACGGCTCCCAGCAAAGACCCCACAACGCCGTCACACCGCCGATCGTCATCATCATGGGGAGAAACTGAATCGAAGGCATGCCGCACCACGCCGTCAGACTCGGGAAGGACAGACCCGTCGTACACCAGCCGACCACCAGGCCTGGAAGGAGGTCAATCGCACACGCCGCCGTTCGCTGCCCCAGCGACGCCAGGGCCCAACCCGACGGGATGGCGAGGTCATTGACAGGTTGCATCGCGCCAAACAGGAGCACCGTCGTGACGACCAATGCCACCAGCAGCAGGTTCACCAGAAGCGTGTTGGACATCGGCCAGACGGCGATCATTGGCTCCCATGAGCCGCTTTGGCCTCCCGCCAGATTCAGCGATCGAAGTTCAGGCTTGCGATTCTTGAAGCGGAACAAGAAGACGTCGCCACCGGCGCACACCAGTCGGGCCTTCGCGTCGACATCCTGCACCGTCATCCACGGGCGGAGTTGACCATCCTGCAGAAGCACAATGGAGCGGCCTTCCATGTCCATCTGCAACCCCACCAGAAGGCCTTCAGGCGCTGACACCAGATCGACGGGGACTCCTGTGCCCGAAATGTCGACGATCGGAGACCAGAGGTCTGCCTGCGCATCCCACATCCAGAGCCTCCCCACAGCGAGGCGGTCGGACGTAAGCACGGCGGCGCCTTTCGGAGAGGCCGCAGCCGCCACGACTGCCTGCTCCACGGGCCATGGTGGCGACGCAACGTGGCTCCATTGGCCCTGTTCGAGCCGCGCAGCCGCCACCTCGCCCTCACGCTCGGCCAGCACCAGGGGGCCCTTGGCCAATGGGACGACCTCCACCACACGACCCTCGAGCGGCGGGCTGGGGAGCCTCGTGAACCCGCCCTTGGGCTGCAGCAGCCAGTGCCCGAGCGATGCATCCCACGACGCCGACACCACCAGCAGCGAGGGCACCCGGCCGGCAGGGGCCAGCCACAACGATGCTCCATGCGTTGCGATCGCCTGTGGATCTTCCGTGAGGCGGCGGGCAACACGGTAGGACAGCGCGTCCGGGTCCGGCCGTTGCAGGCACAGCACATGCGCCGCCTCATCCTCGGACGACATCAGAAACCAGATCGCATCTCCGCCGGCTACAGCCGGTGTCGATCCGACGGACAGGGCCAGCGCCAGCGCGGCGATCACTCGATGCGATCCGGCTGGAGGTGCACCGCGATTCGCTCCCGATCAAACCACGGAGTGATCTCGGCCTCCATGTCCGCTGGCGTCAGCGCCACGACACTCCTCAGAGACAGTTTCAAAAGCCCCTCCTCCGGCCCCACCAGATCAAATGTGGTCGCCAGCGGTCGCGCGGCAGGCGCCCGCGTGATGGGCGTCGAACCGGTCGTCCAGCGGGGCGTACTCTCCCACACGCTCCCCGCCTCATCGAGGACCCGAATTCGAATTGGACGCAGGGGCTCCGGTTCCACCTCGATCTCCATGGTGCCGCACGTCACATCGACCGCGATCAGGAGATGATCGTCGCGCGATTCCACGGTTGATGAGGCCGGAAGGGGGTCGACCGCCAGCAAGTACCGCAAGATGGCTGGTGGCGGAAAAACAAGCGCCGCCCGATCCGTGGCGGGCACAACCTGCAGCACACTGGTGTCTCCCGTGAGATCGAAGAGCCACGTCTCCTGAGGCGTCCACCCCGCCCACAACATGACGTCCCCGAACTTCTCAATTCGAACAGATGCCTGCTGATCGCCCTCCAGCAGCATGTGAAGGTCGCCCTGTTCGCGATGACTCCCGTGCTCGTCAGTCCACTCCAGTTGCATCTGTCCTCTGGCCCGGAGACCGCAAGTCATCGGCACGCCGGCATTCCATCGCGTCAGCACATCGCCCGAGGCCACACGAGGTCCACTGCTGGAGGCGCATCCGCCAAGAACGCTCAGGATGGCGACCCCCAGCACGCTCCCGGATCCGCGCACGTCAGAGGTCTCCCTGAAGCACTTCGCCTAGTTGTTCATGGAGGTCGACGATGTCGTCATCAGCGATACCGGGATCCTCAACGATCCACGTGGGACCGTCTTCCCCGCGGCCCTTGAGGTGCCACCGAACACCCTCATCCGTTTCGTCACGCCGCTCAAACCGGACGAGCCGTTTACGCAGCAGCACCAGCGCCACGACGAATCTGAAGGCCTTCCGCTTGGGCGACTCTTCACCGGAAAGTGACTCGATGAGATCGAGCAGCACCTCGTCGTCGACGAATACGCGTTTGGTGGCCCCGGATTCCGGTACGGTCGTGCGCCAGAAACTGAAGAGCCGGTCGGGGCGTGCTCCACCCTCCCACGCTTCCACCGAATAGTCCTTTCGGATGAAGTCTCCGGTCTCCGGATCGTCGCAGAGCGCTGCCACGCAAGCGGTTCCTGTGCCCAGTTCCACATCTGTGGCAGCGCACCGGCCCGTCGATCGAGCCACCTGATATCTACTGTCCACGCCTGCCATGGGTATCGTCCGTCGCGTCAGGAAGTCCCGCAAGTATACTCGCCGCTGGCATTGAGCCCCTTTGATTGCAGGATGACACCGCGTGCCCACCGGCCTCTTGAGTATCGACGTTCTGGAGATGCTGATCGAGTTGGCGGTCATCTGGGCGGTCGTCTACGGCACAGTGAAGTTCCTCCGTGGCACCCGGGGTGCCGGCATCGTCAAGGGCTTTGCGGTGCTTCTGGCCGCCTTCGTTCTGCTTCAACTGCTCGGTCTGGGCACAGAGCGGTTTGCACGCCTCAACTTCATCGTCAACTACTTCGTCGGGATCGTGGCGATCCTGCTGATCGTGATCTTTCAACCCGAGCTGCGGCAGGCCACCATGCGACTCGGCCAGGCGAGGCTCCTGAGACCACCGCGACAGGATGCCGATGACGCCCGGATCTCGGCCATCGCGGACGCGGTCACGTTTCTCAGTCGAAGTCGGTTTGGTGGCATCATCGCCATTGAACGGAACATCAGACTGGGGAGCCTCATTGAGGGCGGCCAGCCGCTGGACGCTCGCCTCAATGCGGCATTGCTCGAGTCCATCTTCTGGCCGAACAGTCCACTGCATGACCTTGGCGTTGTCATCCGTGGCGGACGCGTCCTCGCTGCAGGCGTCCAATTCCCTCTGGCCGAAGAAGGAACACTTCCAGCGAAGTATGGATCAAGGCATCGCGCGGCGGTCGGGCTCTCCGCGGAGTCTGACTGTCTGGTGGTGGTCGTCAGCGAGGAGACCGGCATCGTGAGCATTGCCGATGGCGGCCAGCTCGAGAGCCCGATTGCCATAGAACATGTGGCCGAGACGCTCCGCCGTCACTTGTATGACGTCACGGATGAGCTCAAGGAAGCGGCTGAGGAAGTCGGACCATGAAGTGGCCAAGAGAGGTGGGAACCATCATTCTGGTGACCGTCGTCACCGTCCTCATCTGGTTGCTTGCGGCAGCCAAGACCCGGCAGACCGACACCCTCTCCGGACGACTCACCATGACCGTGGCGAGCGACTCCACTGGCGATCGGTTTCAGGTCGTCCCCGCCGAAGTGCCGGTCACGCTCACGATTGAAGGCCCGGCCATCGCAGTGCGTGAGACGCGTTCGCTCCTGACCGCTTCACCGCTTGAGTTTCCGCTTCCCGCCGAGCCCGGAAGGCATGAGATTTCACGACTGGCCGAGCGGATCCAGGAAATCAACTCCATTCGAGACATTGGCGCGACCATCGTCACGGTCGATCCTCCCAGTGTGGCCGTGGACATTGAAGAGTTTGTCACTCGAACCGCCGTCACACGAGCCGACATCGGAGATGCCTCCACGGTTCAGGAAGTGTCCGTCTCCCCGAAGGAAGCCACGGTCACGGTCCCTCGCACCGTGCTGCATGAACTCCCTGAAGCCCTGGTCGTGGATGCCGTCGTCGATGCTCGAGACATCGCACGACTTGAGCCCGGCGTCCTTCATACCGTCGAAGGTGCGCTGCGATTGCAGGGCGACGGTGATCTGGCACAGCTCGTCACGATCAGTCCTCCGACGGCCGCCATCTCATTCAAGTTGCTTGCACGACAACAACAAGCGGTGGTCGAACGAGTCAGGATTCAGGTCGTCTCATCGCCTCAGGACTTCGGGGCCTATCAGGTGAAGCTCCTAAATCCGATTCTCTCGGGTGTGTCCATAGAAGCTGCTCCTGAGGACATTCGCGCCGTGAGCGACGGCCGAGCTCAAGTGGTCGCACTCATCCACCTCTCCACCAACGACAAGGAACGCGGCATCGAATCCAAGCCGGTGTCATTCTTCGCCATTCTGCACGCAGATGGCGAGGCCGCTCCTGTCACCGGGTCGCTCGATGGCAACGTGCATCCGGACGTTCCGTTGTCCATCACACGCGTTGAATCGCCGTAGCGGCAGTCACGACCACCGGATGCAGTGCCAGGCCTTCTTCCCTCGCTTGAGCAGAAGTGTGTGCCCGTGCAGAAGGTCCTCGCCCGTGACACGTCGGTCCATCGCCACATCGCCAGCGATTTTGACACCATTGATGGCAATGCTGCCGCTTCCAAGGAACTCCCGGGCCTCCCGTTTGGATTTGGCCAGAGACGAATCAGCAACCAGATCGATCAATGGAATGCCCGGAGACAGGCGATCTCTGGAGTATGAAGAACTCGGCACATCCGCGAAGACCGCCTCGAGCATCTCGGCATCAAGCGAACGGATGTCCCCACCGAACAGCGCATTCCCTGCGGCCTCGGCCCGGGCGAGCTCCGCCTCGCCATGCAGCATGCTCGTCACTTCCGCGGCAAGTCTCCGTTGGGCCGACCGCTCCGAGGGCGCCGCTGCGTGACTCGCCTCCAGGCCCTCAATCTCATCCCGCTCAAGGAAGGTGAAGAAGCGCAGGTATCGCCCGACATCGGCGTCCGCCGTATTGAGCCAGAACTGGTGGAATGCCCATGGGCTCGTGCGATCGGCTGTCAGCCATACGGCACCTGCTTCGCTCTTCCCGAACTTGGAGCCGTCCGCCTTCGTGACCAGTGGTGCGGTGATGCCGAACCCGCGCGCGGCTGCGTCCGGTTCCCCCTGCATGTCCCGCCGAATCAAGTCGATGCCGCACACGATGTTTCCGTACTGATCAGATCCCGCAATCTGGACGGTGCAGTCGATCGCTCGTCTGAGGTGGAGGAAGTCGTAGGCCTGGAGAAGCATGTAGGAGAATTCGGTGTATGAGATGCCCTGCTCTCGATTCTCGAGCCGGTCTCTTACCGAGTCCTTCTGGATCATTGCATTGACTGAGAAGTGCTTTCCGATGTCTCGAAGTACTTCGATGTATCGAAGATCACAGAGCCAATCCGCATTGTTGACCAGAAGTGCGTCATTGGCCTTCCCTGCGTTGAAGTCAATCACCTTTGAGAAGATGCGCTTCTGTGAGGCGATATTCGCCTCAACCTGATCTCGCGTCTGCAGTGATCGCTCCGCGTCCTTGCCGGACGGGTCGCCAATCAGACCGGTGCCGCCGCCACACAGGACGACCGGACGGTGGCCGCATCGTTGCCAGTGTCCAAGCAGCATGATTGGAACAAGGTTTCCGATCGTCAGGCTGTCTGCGGTCGGATCCCACCCACAGTATCCCGTGCGCATCTCGCCCGAGAGATAGGTCGGCAGTGTGTCATCGGCGGTCGTCTGATGGAGCAGTCCGCGCCACCGAAGCTCGTCGAGAAACTGTTTCACAGATCACATCCCTCCGCGGCGCCGCGAGATAAACAGGGTCATCACAGGCCAGATCAGAACCGCGGAGGTCTGAACAACGATGAACAGCATGGTGATCGACTCAAGCGCATCTTCGGTCAGGAGGGGCGTGTTGCCAACGTCCGCACCTTCTTCTGCAGCCTTTGCGATCTCCTGATCAAGTGCAAATGCATTGGCCGCCACCAGCTCGTCTATCCAGACAAAGGCCCCGATCAGCCCCAGGATCGCCACCAGAATGCGAGTCCAGGCCCAGCCCCGAAGGCATCGTCGAGCCCAGGATGCGCACGTCGTCACTCCGATTCCGGCGGCGAGCAACCAGACAGCAAGCACCACGCCAGCGATATAGCCCGCTGCAGAGAAGGCTTCATGGGCGGGACTCTGCTCGGGCATTCCCTCCGGCAACTCGGCCACCCCCATCCCTGCCAGCACCATAGCGGCCTGACCTCCCCAGCACAGGAGGCCAAGGATGCCAAGCACAATGGAGATGACGCCGATCCATGTTGCGACGGGTCGATCAGACTGGTGGCTGCCAAACCCCTCCGGTGCAGACATCTGGTTCATGCCATCAAAAGATGAAACGCCCTCACTCATACCCCGTTCCTCCACCCCCGGTCAGAATTGCCGAAGAAACCGCGCATCGTTCTCGAACAACCATCGGATGTCCGCGATGCCGTAGCGCCGCATGGCGATGCGTTCAACGCCGAGACCGAAAGCGAAGCCCGTCCACTCTTCCGGATCCAGATCGACCGCACTGAGTACGTTGGGATCGACCATGCCACAGCCACCAAGTTCCACCCACTGCCATCGATCCTTGATCCGCATCTTCATGTCGACTTCCGCGGACGGCTCGGTGAAGGGGAAGAAGCTTGGCCGCATGCGAACCTCGGCCTCTTTGCCGAAATAGGCGTGCGCAAAGCCCAGCAGGGTGCTCTTGAGATCAACCATCGTGACCTGGCGGTCTACGTACAGCCCTTCGACCTGATGGAACATGCTGTAATGGGTTGCGTCATGGGTATCCGGCCGATAGACCCGTCCGGCCGCCACGATCCGAACTGGCGGTGGCTGGCATTCAAGTACGCGAATCTGCACTGTTGAAGTCTGGGAGCGAAGCATGCCGCCCGACTCCAGATAAAAGTTGTCGATGGGCGCACGGGCCGGATGGGCCTCCGGCACATTGAGTGCCGTGAAGTTGTGCCACTCATCCTCTACCTCAGGGCCTGTGGCGGGCTCAAACCCCATCCGGGCAAAGACCTCCAGAATCTCAGAGATCGTCCGGCTGATGATGTGGCGTCGTCCCAGGCCGGTTGGCAATCCCGGCTCGGTGACGTCCATCGGCGGACCGGATGATGTTCCGGCCGACTTCCGATCCTCGAACGCCGACTCCAGCGCCTTCTTCAATGCATTCATCCGCTGACCGAATGCCGGACGCTCGGAAGGATCCACGTCCCTCATGCGCCCCATCAGACCCTTGAGTCGCCCCTTGGATCCCAGCCACTCGATCCGCCATGCCTCCACCCCGGCTTCATCAGCATCCATGAGCCCCTGCAGGGCTTCAGCCTCAATGGTGTCGAAGTCGGCAAGCATGGTGCGGAGAGGATACGAGAGAAGGGTCCGTGCGTGAGCCATCGCGCTGCGGAACCCACGATTCCGTGACGCTACCGCAAAGCTACGCGGATCCCACGGGCGTCATACGAAAGCCCTCCCCGCATCGCGCTGGAGGCCGCTGGGGGGGGGGCTGAGGGGCAATCGACCCGCGAAGCCGCTAACCCGGCGGGCCGGTTGTCTTGATCGCCTTCAGCCTCGGTGTCACTGGCTTCTGCTTCCGGAGCATCGGCCTCCGAAGTGGCATCTACCTCTTCGCTGATCGCCTCTTCTGCCTCCTGATCAGGCGCCTGGACCACTTCTGCCTCCGGAGCCTCCTCCACCAGGTCGTCCTTTCGAAGGGACGCCGCAAACGCGGTGCGGCGATCCGCGATACGGCGACGGGTCGATGTTCCACCGCCGATCTGAGGACCTTCCTCGACCCCAACCAGTTGCAGCACAACAATGTCGCCGCCGTCACCAAGCCGGTGCCGCCCTGTCCGGACGATTCGGGTGTACCCGCCATCACGATCCCGAAAGCGATCTGCAACCGCCGTCATCACGTGCTGGATCAATCGTGGCGACTTCCGCAACTCGCCGTACCTGTTGAACTCGATTGAGTCCGCGTCAGGCAGGTCGAAGTAGGGATTGTCCTTGCGAGATTCCGGAACGTTTGGATCAGCCACCCAGGCATGAATCCGACGATCCGTCAGTTTCGACTCAACCTGGCGCCGGGCGTGCAACCCGCCCTGCTTTGCCATCGTGATGATCTTTTCGACAAATGGCTGCACAGCCTTCGCCTTGGGCATGGTGGTCTCAATCTGCCCGTGCTCAAAGAGCCCGGCCGCAAGATTTCGAAGCATCGCGCGGCGGTGTTCGCTGTCTCGACTGAGTTGTTTGCCTTGAATGCGATTACGCATGACTCATCTCCTGGTCGTCGCCCGGCTCTCCGGGGGAACGACCATCCTTCGGCCTCAGCCGTTGTACGCCGCTTCCGGCGTTTGGTAACCCTCAGGGAGACGCATGCCAAGCGCCAGTCCCATTTCTTCAAGCTTCTTGACGATCTCTCGAAGCGATGTCTTTCCAAAGCTCCGCAGCGCGAGCAACTCGGCCTCGCTGCGCGTGACCAACTCGGAGACGGTGCCAATGGCAGCCGACTCCAGGCAGTTGCTCGAACGCACCGTCAGGTCGAGCTCCGTGACCGACATGTTGAGCTTTCCAATCAACTCATCGTCGACCGAGGCCGCCGCCGCAGCCTCGTCTGAGACACGCAGCTCACCGGGCTCTTCGACCTGGACGAACGGATTGAGGTGCTTGCGAAGGATCTTCGCCGCCTCGGTCAACGCCATCTCGGGCGTCACGGTCCCATCGGTCCAGAGATCAAGCATGAGCCGGTCAAAGTTGGTCTTCTGGCCGACGCGCGTGTCCTCGACCCGAAATCGAACTCGCAGGACCGGGCTGTAGATGGCATCGACTTGAATCTCGCCAATGACCTGGTCTTCGGCGCTGCGAAGATGCCGCTCGGTCGCCGGTGAGTATCCACGCCCCCGCTCAACCGTCATTTCAATCTCAAGACTTGTGGAATCGGTCAGCGTCGCGATCTGATAGCCCGCATTCAGGATGCGAATCGCGGGGTCCGCCTCGATCAGGTCCGCCGTCACGGCACCAGGCCCGGTGGCCCGCAGCGTCATCGTCTTTGACGAGTCGGCATCGCCATCCATGGCCACGACCATGCCCTTGAGATTCAACAGCAGGTCCGTCACGTCTTCCTTCATGCCTGGGATGGTCGTGAACTCATGCTCAACCCCGGCAATGGACACCGACGTGATCGCAGCACCTTCGATGCTGCTCAGCAGAATTCGGCGAAGGCTGTTCCCGAGCGTCGTTCCAAAGCCGCGCTCGAGGGGCTCAATGGTGAAGCGAGCGAACGAGTCACTCCGCGATGACGCATCGACATCCACCTTCGCGGGCAGTTCCAATCCTCTCCAACGTACGTGCATGACACACTCCAAATGCAGCAAGATTCCAGATGGAAATGCGCCGGGGTTCTCGGCTGAACGCCTCCTGCTGCGGTGAGGCGAGCACCTTCTGCGCCCGATGCGGATAGCCCCTCAAGGGCTGAAACTCAGCAGCGACGCTGCTTGCGAGGCCGACAACCGTTGTGCGGGATCGGCGTGTGATCTTCAACGGCCGTCACAATGAGGCCCGCGTGATCAAGACCTGTGATGGCCGACTCTCGGCCTCCACCTGGACCCTTGACGCGAACTTCAACCTCCCGAACACCCATCCGCTTCGCCTTGGAAGCTGATCGCTCCGCCGCTCGAGTGGCCGCAAAGGGCGTCGCCTTTCGCGCGCCCTTGAAGCCCACCGTGCCTGCCGAGTCCCAGCAGAGCGTCTCTCCGCTGAGATCGGTGAACGTGATGATGGTGTTGTTGAAGGAGGCCGTCACGTGGACGATCGCCTTGCCAATGTTCTTTCTGACTTTCTTCTTCGCCATGATTGATCTCTCCAGGCGTGCATCGGGTCACCGACCCGACGTCACACTCAGGCCTTGACGCCCTTCTTACCGGCCACGGTTCGCTTCTTACCCTTCCGAGTGCGTGCATTGCACTTGGTCCGCTGGCCTCGGACGGGAAGGCCGCGACGGTGTCGGTCCCCGCGATAACTGCGAATGTCCCTGAGCCGCTGAATGTTCTGAGCCACCTGACGGCGAAGCGCACCCTCAACGATGTAGCTCTCGTCGATCAGACCTGCGATCTGAACGACTTCCGCTTCAGTCAGTTCGCTCGCCCGTTTATCGGGATCGATACCAGACTGCTCGAGGATGTCATCCGCAAATCGCGGGCCGATACCGTGAATGTACCGAAGCGCGTAGCGGATCTTCTTCTTCTCGGGAATGTCAACGCCTGCAATACGTGGCATGTGTTCGCTCCGTGGGCGGGAAACCGCCGCTCAACCCTGGCGCTGCTTCAGCCTGGGGTTCTTCTTGTTGATGACGTACCGGCGACCCTTACGGATCACGATCTGGCAGTCCTTGGTTCGTCTCTTGATGCTGCTCTTGACTTTCATGGTGCTTTCCAATCGATCCCTACTGGCGGTAGACGATGCGCCCCTTGGTCATGTCATAGGGGCTGATTTCGACCTTGACGGTGTCGCCGGGCAGGATGCGGATATAGAACTTCCGCATTCGTCCGCTGATGTACGCGAGGATCTTCTGCCCATTCTCCAGTTCAACCATGAACCGAGTGTCAGGCAGCGCCTCTGTGACGACGGCGTCGAGGACGATCTTTTCCTCTTTTGCCATGAACCGCGTCCCTCAGGACCTCCTATGAACGGGAAGGCGACGAAGCGCCTCCCCTCCTGGACGCGTCAGCGCCCGTGATGAATCCGGTGTAATTCCGCATAAGCAAGTTGGCCTCGATCCGTTGGATCAGATCGAGCCCGACACTCACCACAATGAGCAGGCCGGTGCCTCCCAGGAAGCTGGATACAAAGAACGGAATGTCCATGTACCTCGCGACCATTGATGGGATGACGGCGATGATCGCCAGGAATCCTGCGCCCACATACGTGATCCGCTCCACCACCGTTTCGAGATACTCGGCGGTTCTCGGGCCCGGCCGCAGTCCCGGAATAAAACTGCCATTCTCTCTCAACTGCTGAGCCATGTCATCCGGGCTGAACACCACGGTGGTCCAGAAGTAGCTGAAGAAGTAGATCAGAATGATCTCGCAGACGATGTACGGGTACTCACCGAACTGGAAGTTGCGGTTCATGAAGTACACGATGCTTTGCCACCATGCCGGCGAATCCTGGGAAACGCTCGTGGCCAGATAGCCAAGGAATGACGAAGGGAAGATCAGCAGCGACGAGGCGAAGATGATCGGCATCACGCCAGCGTGATTCACCCGAAGCGGCAGATAGTGCTTCTGCCCGCCGTAGGTCCGCCGGCCTCGCGTGTGCCGGGCCTGCTGAATGGGAATGCGGCGCTGCGCCACCGTGATCAGGATCGAGCCTGCCACCACGATTACGAACGCGACGATCAGGAAGAGAATCCCCAGCACTCCAACGCTGCCCTCGCCGCTCTGCAACGAGAAGTCGACGTTGTTGGCCAGCCAGCCGATCGCCATGGGCATCTGTGAAACGATGCCCGCCGTCAGAATGAGCGACACACCGTTGCCGATGCCGTACTTGTCGATCTGCTCACCGAGCCACATCAGGAAGACACTGCCGGCAGTCAGTGCCGTCAGACCGCTGAAGTAGAACACCAGCATGCCCGTCTGCGTTCGGAATTGAGGCTGAACAAGCCCCTGGCCCTGAAGGAACTTCATCCACATGAAGCCCTGAATGAGGCACATGGCAATCGTTGCGTATCGCGTCCACTCGGTGATCTTCTGCTGGCCGCTCGCGCCTTCCTTCTTCAGCTCCTGCAAACGCGGGACCGCTGATTGCAACAACTGGAAGATGATCGATGCCGTGATATACGGCATGATGCCCAGCCCGAAGATCGTCGACTGCTTGAACGATCCTCCGGAGAAGACCGACACATACTCAAGCAACTTGCCGAATCCAGTCGCCTCGGAGGCCGATTGGCGGGCCAGTTCCTCCAACTGCGTCTGATCCACTCCGACAAGAGGGATCCAGAACCCGATGCGATAGATCGCAATCATCGCGAGTGTGAACAGCACGCGATTGCGTAGCTCGGGAATCCTGAAGATGTTGAGAACGGCGTTCAGCATGCCGGATCAACTTTCCTTGGACGCGCCGCGTCCGATGAGATCAGTCCTCGGTTCCATCCGCTCCGGCATCCGCAGCCGGCTCATCCTTGACCGCCGCAGCCTTCGGCTTGGCGTCACTTCGCGTCCACTTCGTGAGCTCGACCACGGTCACGGTTCCACCGGCGGCCTTGATCTTCGCCTCGGCGGACTTCGACAACTTGTTGGCCGTGACATCGAGCTTCACGCCGACGTCGCCCTCTCCCAGAATCTTCAGGGGGAGTTTGGTGTCGCGAATCAGCCCCTTGGCCTTCAGCGTCTCCGCATTCACAGTCTCGCCATCACCAAAGCGATCGGAGATCGACTTGAGGTTGACGACGTGGTAGACCGTGCGGAAGTTCGCATTGGTGAACCCACGCTTGGGCATTCGTCGAGCCCAGGTCATCTGGCCACCCTCGAAGTAGGCGCGGCGGCGGCTACCGGACCGAGATCCTGCACCCTTGTGCCCGCGGCCTGAGGTCTTTCCGAGCCCGCTTCCGGGGCCGCGACCGATGCGCTTCCGACGCTTGTAGCGTCCGGCTTTCGACGTGATTTCGTGAATCATCATGGTGATCGATCTCCTGAGGACGCAGCGCGTCACTCGGCGGTGGATTCCTTGGATTCGGCGTCATCGGCGGTGGCAACCTCCTCAGTCGCCGCAGCGTCATCTGAGGTGTCATCCTCGGATGCGGGCGCCTTGGTCGCCATGAAGGTCGAGCCACGGGCCACCATCTCTTCGACGTCGGTCGTGCCGACACTGACACCGCGAAGTCGTTCGACGTCTTCCTTGCTCTGAAGCTTGGAGAGGCCGTCGATCACCGCCTTCACGAGGTTCTTTGAGTTGTTCGACCCGTATGACTTGGTCAAACAATCCTGAAGACCGAACATCTCAAGCACAGCGCGAACACTGGCACCGGCGATGACGCCAGTACCGGGCGACGCCGGAACCAGACGCACTCGGCATGCGCCGAAGCGACCTTCGACTTCATGGGGAATCGTGCGGCCCTGCATTGGGTAAGGACGCATGTTGCGCTTGGCAATCTTCTGCGCCTTCTCAATCGCGGGCGGCACCTGATTCGCCTTTCCGTAACCGGCTCCAACACGTCCATTGCGATCGCCTACGACGACCAGCGACGAGAAGCTGAAGCGGCGGCCACCCTTGACCGTCGCTGCGGTACGGAAGACACCGACGGTCGTCGATTCAATCCCACCTGATGCTTCGAGAAATTCAGCCATTGACTTCTACCTGCCTGCCGGACAACCGGCTCAGAACTTCAACCCGCCCTCGCGGGCCCCATCAGCCAGGCTCTTCACCCGACCGTGATACTTGAAACCGTTTCGATCGAAGACCACCTGCTCGACGCCAGCGGCCTTGGCTCGCTCAGCGAGCCGCTTGCCGACATCTGCTGCAGCGGACTTATCTCCACCAGTGCCACTGGCATCCTTCTCCATGGTGGAGGCAGATACCAGCGTCTCGCCCTTGAGGTCGTCGATGACCTGGGCATACATGTGCTTGGCACTTCGGAATACCGTCAAACGCGGGCGGCCGGGCATGCCGAACAAGCCTGCGCGGATGCCCTTCTTCCGACGAGTGCGTCGCTCTGATCGATGTTTGATTCGCTTCATGACGTCTACTCTCCTCCGCGCGATCAGGCGCCGAAGACCTTGCCCTGCTTACGGGTGATGACTTCGCCTTCGTAGATGATTCCCTTGCCGTTGTAGGGCTCTGGGCGACGCTGGTCCCGGATGTTGGCCGCGAACTGGCCCACCGCGTGCTTGTCAGGGCCAGACACGGTGATCTTGGTTCCGCCATCCACGGCGAACTCAACATCGCTGGGGGGCGTCAGGTCCACAGGGTGGCAGTACCCGACATTCAATTGCAACGACTTGCCCATCGGCTTGGCGTTCCATCCAACACCGACAATGTTGAGCACCTTGCTGTATCCCTGAGCAACGCCCGTCACCATGTTCTGGATGCGGCTGCGTGTGGTGCCCCACTGTGCCCGGGCACCGCGATCGGACTCCCGCCCCCCACGCACACCGCAGACGATGGCGGAGGACCCTTCGTCGAAGGAGACTTCCACGTCGCCGTGCCAGACGTACTCCAGCGAACCCTTCGGGCCGCTCACGCCGATGCTGCGGGACGCCGGCTTGACGTCGACCTTCACACCACCAGGAACTTCAATCGGCTTCTTACCAATACGAGACATCGTTCTCTACCTCAGTTGACGATGGCGACGACTTCGCCACCAACCCGCTCGGCGCGAGCCCGCCGATCACTCATCACACCCGAACTGGTCGACACGATGGCCGTCCCGAGACCCTGCATGGGTCGCGGAATGTCCGAGACTCCGGCGTACACCCTGCAACCGGGCTTCGACACGCGATGGATCTCGCGGATGATGTCTTCGCCTCGCGGGCCATACTTCAAACAAAGACGCAGATGCGTTCGCGCCCCGACTTGCTCGGTATCCCAACCTTCGATGTACCCCTCGTCCTGAAGGACTTGGGCCACACCGCGATTGAGGCGATTATCGAGACAGATGACGTCGGCCGCGTGGTTACGGACCGCGTTTCTGATTCGCGTCAGCATGTCGGCTGTCAGATCTTGTTGCGACATTGATTCACTCCAGGGGCTTCGCCCCGCTCCTCACCAACTGGCCTTCCGCATTCCGGGAATCTTGCCTTCCAGCGCGAGCTGGCGAAGCATGATCCGGCTGACTCCGAACTTCCGATACACGCCGCGGCTGCGACCGGTGAGCAGACACCGGTTGCGTTTGCGGGTGGAGAACTTCGGCTCCTGTTGCATCTTGGCGAATACGCGCTTGCTGGCCATGGGTCAGTCGTCCTTCCGTGCGAAGGGCATTCCAAGCTCACCGAGGATGAATCGACTCATCTCGGGATTGGACTGCTCGAAGCAGATGTTGATGTTCATACCGTGCGTGAAGCTCACACGTGCCATATTGATCTCGGGCCAGACTGCCTGTTCAGTCAAACCCATGGAGTAGTTGCCAGCCTTGTCAAAGGCCGTCTCCTTCACACCCCGAAAGTCCTTGATCCGGGGCATTGCGAGATTCATCAGTCGATCGATGAAGTGCCACATCCGGTCACGACGAAGCGTCACGACAAAGGCAGATGGGGCTCCCTCCCGTACCTTGAAGTTGGCGACGGATCGTTTCGCCATCACCATGATCGGCTTCTGGCCAGTGATCGTCGTCAACGTCTCGATGACGGTGTCTCGGATCTCAGGCTTGAGCTTCTGGTTCTCGAGGAATCGCCCCACGCCGGAGTTCACGAGCACCTTGCTCATGCGTGGCAGCTGGTTCGCGTTCTTCAACGAGAATTCCTCTTGAACCTTCGGCACGACGACCTCGCGGTATTGCTGCTGAAGTCTCGGCATTGTCTTGGTTTCGGCAACCATGTCGTCTTACTCCCTGCGGGGCCTCAGCCCTGCTTCGGCCCCCGAAGCACTGACAGTTCCTTGTCGCCGCGGACGGCGACCCGAACCTTGCTTCCGTCATCCCGCCGCTCGAATCGAACGCGGCTGGCTCGCCCGTCCACGACGGGACTCACGTTGCTGATATGGATCGGCATCTCCTTACGGAGAAGACCGCCCTTGGGATTCTGCTGGGTTGGCTTGAGGTGACGGACGCGGATATTCACGCCCTGTACGACCACCCGATCCTCGTCCGGAATCACCCGAAGCACCTCGCCGACCGTGCCGCGGTCATTGCCCGCGGTCACGATGACCGAATCACCCTTTCGTACGTGCCTGGCCATAGTCAGATCACCTCCGATGCGAGCGACACGATCTTCATGTAGTTGCGCTCTCGCAATTCACGGGCCACCGCGCCGAAGATCCGCGTACCGGCGGGGTTGCCTTCCTTGATGAGCACGCACGCGTTCGAGTCGAACCGCACATACGAACCGTCTTTGCGGCGAGTCGGATACTTGGTCCGGACGATCACCGCACGGACGATGTCGCCCTGCTTGACCGCCGAGTTCGGCAGCGACTTCTTCACCGAGCAGACCACCTGGTCGCCAATGCCCGCAGTTCGCCGGGCATGACGGCCTCGAGCCGTGCTGCCGCCAAGCACGCCGATGACACTGACGACCTTGGCGCCACTCTTGTCGGCCACTTCGATTCTGGATTCTTTCTGAATCTTCGATCTGGTCCTTGATTCCGGTGAATACCTCGGCCGACGGTGGTGTTTGTTTGGGGTGATTCTGTGGGCCGAGGGAGCCTGCTCTACAACGCGAAGCAGGACCCACGACTTGGTCTTTGAGATCGGGCGACACTCGGCGATCTCAACCCGATCACCAACCTTGGCCACGTTCTCTTCGTCATGCACGTGCAAGACCGTCCGCTGGCGGACGTACTTGCAGTACTTGGGATGCAGTGTCAGATAGTCAATGGAGACACGCCAGGTCTTATCACGTTTGGAAGCAGACACCACACCCGTACGACGCGGGGCGGAGTCAGCAACCTTGATGTCCTTGAGATGGCTCACGTTCACTCACCTCCAGCCGCGGCGGTCTGCCGGGCGCGCTTTTCGGTCAGCAGTCGGGCGATATCCCGCTTGATCTTTCCGAACTTTGCGGTGTCCTGAATCTTCTCCGTCACCTGCTGGCAACGAACGTCGAAGAGATGTCGACGGAGGCTCGCGACCTCGATGTCGATCTCGTCTTCTCCAAGTTTTCTGACTTCGTGCGGTGTCATTTGTTCATCGCCTCCAGCAACTCAGACCGAGAGCCTCTTGCCGACGAATCGGCATCGGATCGGCATCTTTCGAGCAACACGAGCCATTGCCTGCCGGGCCATGTCCTCGGGAACACCCGAAATCTCGAACATGATGGTGCCCGCACGTACTCGCGCAGCCCAGTAATCAACATCAGCCTTGCCTTTACCCATCCGGGTTTCGAGCGGCTTCTTGGAAATCGGCTTGTCCGGGAAGATGCGAATGGTGACCTTGCCCTCACGGCGCAGGAAGTGCTGCGCCGCGATACGACCGGCCTCGATCTGCCGTGCACTGATCCAGTGCGGCTCGAGGGCCTGGAGGCCATAGTTGCCAAAGGCGACGTAATTGCCGCGGCCTGCTTTGGCCTGCAGCTTTCCGCGCATCTGCTTGCGGAACTTGACTCGTTTGGGCATCCGTGGCATCGGACGTTCTCCTCACTACTGAGCCGGGCTCAGCGGCGACCTCGTGCACGGGCGCGAGCACCAGCGGCCTTCGATTCGGTTTGATCCTCTTCGCCGTCGGTGAACATGCCCTTGTAGATCCAGACCTTCACGCCGATGGCGCCATAGGTCGTAAAACTCGTAACGCTTGCGTAGTCCACATTGGCCTGCAGTGTGGAGAGCGGAATCGATCCCTCACGGGTGACAAACTTCCGACTCATCTCAGCTCCACCAAGACGGCCCGACACCTGAATGCGGACACCCTTGGCCCCAGCCTGCATGGCTGACTCACACCGCTGCTTGAGCAAGCGGCGGAAGTTGGCCCGCTTCTTCATCTGCTCGGCAATCGCTTCGGCGACCAGGGTCGCATCCGTGTCGGGGCTTCTGATCTCGACCGTCTTGACCGAGACCTTCCGGCCCGTCATGACCTGCAGGTCACTGGTCAACTTGTCGATCTCGGCGCCCTTGGGACCAATCACCAGTCCCGGGCGGGCGGTCTTGACGATGACCGTCAATTCCTCACGCGTGCGCTCGAGATAGATGTCCGACACTGCGGCGAATGGCGGCGTGCGGTTGAGTCGCTTATCCACGAACTCGCGGATCTTGTGATCCTCGACCAGCAACTCCGCAAAGAGCGCCTTCGGGGCGTACCAGCGAGACTTGTGCGCCTCGGTGATGCCGACTCGGAATCCGAATGGGTGAACCTTCTGTCCCATCGATCAGTTCCTCTCGTCCAAGACGATGTGCAGGTGACTCGTCCGCTTTCGAATCGGATGAGCGCGGCCGCGGTCCTTGGGTTGGAACCGCTTGATGGTGGGTCCCTCGTCCACGCGCGATTCGCAGATGAAGAGACTCGAGACATCCGCGTCCCGCTCCTCCGCATTGGCGATGGCGCTCTTGAGTACCGCCTTGAGATACCAGGCGGCACGCTTCTTCGAGAACTCCAGTTCGTTCATGGCCACATCGACCCGCATGCCGCGGATCAGGTCGGCCACGAGACGCGCCTTGCGAGGCGCGATTCTGGCGAAGCGATGACTGGCTTGATGCTGCATGGTGGAATGCCTCGTCAGCGGCTCAGCGGCCGGACTTCAGGCCCTCCTTCTTATTCGTATGGCCACGGAACTGCCGGGTGATCGAGAACTCTCCGAGCTTGTGGCCCACCATGTCCTCGGTCACAAAGACGTCGTTGAAGTGACGTCCGTTGTGCACCTGAAACGTGTGGCCGACGAACTCGGGCACGATCGTGCAAGCCCGGGCCCAGGTCCGAATCGGCCGCTTGGTGCCGGCCTCGGTCTGAGCCATGACCTTCATATAGAGCTTCTCGTTGACAAACGGGCCCTTCTTGAGTGAGCGTCCCATCTCGATACCTCCGTCAGAGCTTCAACTGGCCATAGCGACGACTCTTACGACGCCGCAGGATCCGAGCGTTAGACGCCTTGCCTCGCTGGCGCGTGCGTCCACCCTTTGATTTCGTTCCCGACGCGCTGGCCGGCTCACGACCGCCCTTGCTGCGTCCCTCACCACCTCCGAGCGGGTGCTCGTGGTGGCTCATCGCCATTCCGCGAACCTTCGGACGTCGCCCGAGCCAGCGATTGCGACCAGCCTTTCCAAGCTTCACCAGCTGGTGGTCCGTGTTGCCGACCTGACCGATAGTGGCCCGGCAGTGAATGGACACCTGGCGCAGTTCGCCGGAAGGCAACACCAGGGTGGCCCATTGACCTTCCTTATTCGTCAGTCGGGCACCGACACCGGCCGAGCGGCAGATCCGCGCCCCTTTGCCCGGCTCGAACTCGACCGCATGCAGGGTCAGTCCGGTCGGAATGAACTCGATGGGCATGCAGCAACCGGGATTCGGTTCGATATGGCTGCCGCTGCTGAGCACCGTGTCACCTGCAGTCAGTCCGACCGGGGCCAGAATGTACCGGCGCTCACCATCTGCATACTCCACCAATGCGATGTGACAGGAGCGATTGGGGTCGTACTCGATGCCGACCACCGTGGCTTGCATGTCATCTTTGGTGCGTTTGAAATCGATCAATCGGTATCGACGCTTGTGGCCGCCGCCACGCCCCTGCACCGTGATCTTGCCCTGGTTGTTCCTGCCACCCTTCTTGTTCAGTGGGCGCAGGAGCGACTTCTCGGGCGTCTTCTTCGTGACTTCCGCGTGCAGATTGACGGAAGCATTCCGTCGTCCCGGCGTCGTCGGCTTGTATTTGCGAATCGGCATGGTTCTGTCCTGACGAGCCTCAGATGAGCTCGATGCGATCCTCCGGATGAATCTTGACGATGGCCCGCTTGATGTCCTTGGTCTTCCAGTGGCCGAACTTGTTTCGACGCATCTGGCCCTTGCGATTCTGGATCGCCACGTCAAGGACCCGAACGCCGTACAGATCCTGTACCGCGGCCCGGACATCGGGCTTCGAGGCAGTTCGATCGATCTCGAATGCGTATCGATTGTGCTCAGACGCTTCCCAAGTTGACTTCTCAGTCACGATGGGTCGTCGGATGACATCGGTGCTGCGCATCACGCGGCCTCCTTGTCGTTCTTCGATTCGGCAGCGAGCCAGGCCTCGAGCGAGGCACGGTCCACGAGCAGATAACGGTGGTTGAGCAGTTCGAAGGCGTTGAGCTGATCAATCCGAATGATGTCCACGTCCGCAATGTTGCGGGCGGACAGTGCGGCGTTGCGATCTTCGTCGCCAAGAGCGACCAGGCACGTACGGTTCACACCGCAGGACTCGAGAACGGCCTTCATGTCCTTTGTTCGCGGGGCGTCAAAGTCCAGTGCATCAATGCACTTCACTTCGCCGTCCACCAGCTTGGCCAGAAACGCGTTGCGATTCGCCAGACGACGCATCGCCTTGGGCATCCGCTTCTTGAACGTCTCGGTCGTCTTGGTCTTAGCGAAGGCCACACCACCGCCCTTACGGACGACCGTGCGAGCATTGCCGACCCGGGCGTTACCGGTGCCCTTCTGGCGGTACAACTTTCGTGTGGAGCCCTCGACCATGCCGCGGCTCTTCGTCCGGGCGGAACCCTGACGCCGATTCGCGTGGTACATGACGTATGCCTGCTTCAGCAGGTCGGGGCGCACCTCGTTTCCGAGGGCTGATTCGTCGATGGCAAGGGTGTCAACCTGCTTGCCCGATTTGTTGAGTACGGGAAGATCAATCATCGTCTCTACACCTGTGGTCCTGAGGACCGTTTGCGCCTGACTCTCCTCGCCATGCTTCGAACCACCCTTTCAGGTGGTCCCACCCGTGGTTCCCGATGAGAGGCCTTCGGGGGTGGGAGGTAGAACTGCGACTCGGCGTTCCAATGTTCGGGTTGTCGAGCGCCGCTGTAATCAGCGGTGCAACAGACTGGCATCAGCCAGCCTTCGCCACCCTCGCTTTCTGTTTGTTGAGGCGAACGGCCTGACGCACGAGCACGGTCGCTCCGACCGGCCCGGGCACGGAGCCCTTCACCATGATGAGGTTCTGTTCCACATCGATCGAGATGATCTCGAGCGAGCGGTTGGTGACACTGACGTGGCCCATGTGGCCCGCCATACGCTTGCCCTTCTTGATCTTCGGGCCTGTACCGAGATTGGTCGCATGGCCGTTGATCGATCCGGGAGAGCGGTGCCTCCGTTTCACGCCGTGGGAGGCCTCAAGGCCGCGGAAGTTGTGACGCTTCATGCCGCCTTGAAATCCCTTGCCCTTGCTCGTTCCACAGACGTCCACAAACTTCACATCTTCGAAGTTCGTGACATCGAGGCGATCGCCGAGTTCCACACCAGACTCACCGCGAATCTCGCGATGGGTTCCGAGCGGACCGGTGCCGGCACGATGATCGTGGCCGATGAGCGGCATGGTGCTTCGACGCGGCTTGACTTCACCGAAGCCAATCTGCACAGCGTCGTAGCCGTCTGATTCAACGGTCTTGACCTGCGTCACAACACAGGGCCCGGCCTGGATCACGGTGACTGGCACATTCACGCCGTCTTCCGTAAACCAGCGGGTCATTCCGACCTTCGTTCCAATGAGTGCGGGATTCATGACGCTGCTTCCGTTCCGCTCAGGCCTTGATCTTCACAAAGACGCCGGCGGGAACGACCAGCCGGTTGAGCGCATCAATCGTGTTGGCGCTCGGTTCCGAGATATCAATGATGCGCTTGTGCGTTCGAATCTCGAACTGCTCGCGCGACTTCTTGTTGACGAACGTCGAGCGATTGACGGTGTAGACCTCACGCCTGGTCGGCAGCGGGACCGGACCACTCACTCGAGCGCCTGTGCGCTTGGCGTGATCGACAATCTCGCGTGCAGACGCATCGAGCGCCTGATGGTCGTACGCTTCCATTCGGATGCGGATCTTCATAGCCGGCTCACCATCGGAACCCTGTCAGGGCTCCTCTGCAATCCTCGTTCAACGATTCCAACACGAAACGACTGGTCCACCGACCAGGCGCGAAACGACGATGATAGGCTCCCCCAACCCCCTGTCAAGGTGGCGGCAGCGGCGATTCGAGGATTCCGGCCACCTGACGCCCCCCACTCTGGAGTTGGTCCCATGCTGCTTCATCTGTTGAGCGTCGTCACCGCCCTCGGTACTGACCCGAGCCTGCACCTTCACAGCGATGCCCTCGGAGTGGCCATCGACCTGCCCACCGGCGGCGAGGTCATTCGCCGCCCCGGCCAGGGGGGATCGGCCTTTCTGATCAGACAAGCCACTGCCGGTGAAGAGGTTCCGCCGTCATGGAGCCTGCTGCTGGAGTCCATCACAGCGGCTGGCGCGACCCCCGAGTCCTGCCTGCGGGAAGTTCTGGAAGCCCGCCTGCCAGCAGATCTCGTCCCGGAGCCGTTCGATCCCATCGTGCTCTCACTCCAGGGCCGGCCAGCGGCCGTGGCATGGGTAGAGCGGCCAGCGGGTGATCGCACGGCTCTGCTCGGATGGATGGCGGCCCCTCAGGCTTTGGGCCGGTGTCTGGTGGTCAGTGCCGTCACGACGACCGACGCGCCTCCGTCGATCATCACGGCACTGGAGGCCTCCATGGCCACCACGCGGCTGCTTGACAGCGATCGCCCTGAAACGGGCCTTCAAGCCGATCTGGCGAGGGGCAAGGAGGCACTCAACCTCTTGTCCGAAGAGCGATTACGGTCTCTCTCGAGGCGACAGGAGGTCCTCCGAATCTACGACCCGACCACCACGCCGCCCACCGAACTCGGGTACGGCACGCTGGCCTACGAGGTCGCGCGGAGCTCCGACGTGGGCACCCCGGTGGGCGCAGGGGCGCCCCAAGATCAGGAAGGTCTGCTCGCGACGACCCACCTGCGTTTCGTCAATGACGCAGAGGCTGGCACCTACACCGATCGGGTGCAGACCTGCTGGGTCAGTTGGGACTTGAAGTCCGAGGTGTGGCTGGATTCCGCCACGCAACGGGAGGGAGATGTCAGAACAACCACCGAGGAAGTCGGTGTTCGGGTGCCACCCTCTGTTGGCACCCCAGCAGGACAACTGCTGGTGGTGCGTCAGGGCGGAGATCATGGCGCCCGCGCCACGACGACGACGGTCCCCGGCGATCCATGGCTCCCCCGAGGCCTGCGTTGGGCGATCTGGGACTTGATTGGCGGACAGCCCCCCGCACGGGCCGCGTGGTTCGTCTGGGATGACTCCACGGCGACGCCCCGCATGACCATTCGGCATGACCGCTGGGAGGGATCGGATACGTGCTGGACGTGGGCTGGCGTCGAAGGACTCCCGACGGCCCTTCGCTTCGACTCGAATGGCCAATGGTCGAGCGCCCGCCGCCCCGGTGGGGTGGTCATCGAACAGTCCGATCAGGAGACCGTCACCCGCAGGTGGCAGGAGGCAGGGCTGCGGCTTCGGTGACCCAGCGATCGATCGATGCCCGCAGCGCTTCGATCGATGCTCGCTCATAGAGCGGAAACGCCCAGTCTCGTCGCAGCGCGGTCGCCGTCCGGGCCTCCAACTTGGCCGCGTTCACGTCCCCAGACGCTGCGGACTTCATCCAGGCGTGCATGCCTGCGAATGCCTCCCGCCGCGCTGCCTCCGACGTCGCCGCCGCGATGCGATTGAGCCATGACTGCTTGATGGGAGACAGTCCTCCGCCATTCGACGCCTCGCCCGGATCGTGCCGCCTCCGCCGCGCCGCGGTCGCAGCCGCTTCCACTTCACCAGGCGTGCAGCCGCGTAGTCTGAGGTCCGCCGTCACCATCGCCGCAGGCAGACAAGTCTCTCCAAGCCACGCTGCAACCCAGGACACCATCACCTGGTCGTAGGCCCACCCGCCGGTGCCATGCACAAAGAGGTCCGCCAATCCCAGCCTCGCGACCGCCGTGGTCATGAGCGCTCGGGGCCACAGCGCCTGGCTCAGATCCTCCGGCGTGGCAGGGCGCGGCGTTTCCCCGGCCACCCAGACGGGGAGTTCTCCAGGCCCAAGCGGTCGAACGACGCCAGGGTGCTGCGCGGCGGCTGTGTTGTAGGCCGCCCCGCACCTCTCCGGCGACTCCTGCATGCGATTGATCATCCTGCAGCCGACCGGAGTGCGAAGAAGATCAGACGCAGCGACCTGCACCATGGGCGGAAGCCACGGGCGCAGCAGCGTCGCAATCGCGTTCCCAGCCTGCGCCCCAGCCGTGTCACCGGGCGCGGCGGCCCACGCGGCGTGAATCTCGGAGAGACCGCGGCGAACCGACGGCGATGCATCGCCGGGCACGGAGAGCGAAATGGCGGCACCCGGACGCCCAATCGCTGGTGCCACGGCGTCCTCATCAATCGGGCTCCATGCCTCCGCACGCACTCCAAGAGGCGGATCGCCGAGAGGCACGTCGATGGTGGCATACGGCCCGGGCTGCGTATCAACCACCAGATTGACCAGCACCGCCCCTTCCCGCCGCGCGATCGCGGCGGCCATGAAGTACTTCGCCAGCACGCCCGGGTGAGGAACGTGGGGCTGGTGCCCGGTCATGACGATCGGGACGTCGGTCGGGATTCCAAGCATGGACCGCGACCTCACCGCCTCGGCGTCTGACCTGGCGTCCATCGGGGCCCCGCCCCAGACCGCGTCGATCTCAACGGCGGCAGGCTGCATCAGCACATCGCGCCCGCTTCAGCGCCCGCTGCAACGTCGCCTCATAGATCCTCCGCCGAGAATCCACTTCGTCCAGTGCGCCACCGAACGTCCGCGTTGGATCGTTGTAGACCAGTCGCACCGGGAGCTCCTCCACCTGCAGCCCTGCCCGCCATGCCTCCACCCAGAACTCCATGGGGAAGTCGTATCCATCCACACCGAGCGTGAGTCCGGCGCAGCCCGCCGTTCGATAGGCCTTGAATCCGCAAAACGCGTCCGTGATGCCAAGCCCGAGCTCGGCATTGACAAGACGCGTCATGTGCCGGTTGATGTTGCGTCGATCCGGCGGCGGTGAATCATCCCCTTCGTGCGGCCGGAGGTACCTGCTCCCGGAAATCACATCGGACTGCCCCCGGTCAATGGCCTCGAGGAACTGTGGGATGGCAGCAGGCTCATGCTGCAGATCACAGTCCATCGTGATGAGCCAGTCGTAGCCGTCGAACTGGGCCCATCGCAGCATGTCCTGCATCGAGCGGCCATAGCCGCGATTCGTGGCGTGCCGAATGACCTCCACCGGTTGGCGAGCAAGCATGGACGGTGTCTCGTCGGTCGACCCGTCGTCGATGACAAGAATGTCCGACGCATACTGACGCACTTCGGCAAGAACCCCCTCAACATACTGAGCCTCGTTGAAGACCGGGATTCCCAACAGGATGCGTTGCGAATTGAGCATGGGACCGCTCAGTGTAGCCCGAATGCTCGAGGCTCAATCAACGAGGTGCAGCGTGGCATCAATCCGATCAACCAGACAGAGCACATGCGCTTCTGGCGTCAGTGGCTCCTTGGCCGCGCCGTACTCCCGCCGCTCGTGGTGACTGAGCACCATGTGTTGAAGCCGGCGCAGGCGCGATGGATCGATACTCGGCCCTCCCGACATCTCCAGTTCCGCGGCCTTCTCCTCGATCAACATGGCCCCCCGCACGATGTGACCGACCATCTCACCTTCTTCGGTGTAGGAGAATCCGCGAGTCCAATCGAGCTCCATGGTCTTCCCAAGATCATGCAGGAAGGCGGCCAGGAGTACTTCGTCACCCCGCACCTGCACCGATGAGCCCTCGTACGTGTGGAGCACGGCACTGGCCAGCCGCATCACCGACCGGGTGTGTTCAAGCAACCCACCGATCCATGCGTGGTGTTTGCGGACTCCTGCGGGCGCCTCACAGAATCGGTCCATGAGCGGCGCATCATCCAGAAAGGCCTCCGCCAGCACGCGGCACTCGGCACAGGCCATGCCCCGCAACATGGATCGAACCTCCGAGAACATGTCGGCTGTGTCGTAGGTGCTGCGCGGCATAAGCGCAACGATCTCGCGGGGCTCCACGTCGACCGCCGCAATCTGCTCGATGTTGACCTGGGGCGACCCCTGCCAGTCGACCACCTCTCCATCCACTTCCACGACCGCCGCCCGCTCAAGGATGCGAAGTCGCGAGGCGTCGAATGACCAGCAGCGTCCGGCCACCTGACACGCGGCATTCCGAAGCAGGCACCTCAGGTACGGCGCTCCACCACGGCTCGTCCCGACCTGGGGGTTGATCAGCAAAAACCGCTCGCCGCTGAGTGACTGACCTGGTTGAACCTCGGTGCCCACGGTGTCAGTCTACCGCGTCGATCGCGGCTGGGATGGCATCGGCCAATTCACAGGCCAGAAGCCCCCGTGTGCTGTGTCTCTCTGCCAGCTGGCGGCCCGCCGCTGCGTGCACATCCACCGCGCACCGAGCCGCTATCTCCACAGACAGATCCGCTGCGGCGGCCTGCTGCGCCAGGATGCCGACCAGCAGGCCGGTGAGCACATCGCCACTCCCGGGAATCGCCAGTTCCACACCACCACGCTCACAAATCCAGACGGCCGAGCCGGCCACCACCGTGCGGTGCCCTTTGAGCACGATGGTGCATCCAAGGTGCGAGGCCAGCTGCGATGCCGACTCGATTCGGCTCCCGTCATCATCTGCCGGAACCGCCACGCCATACGCAGTCGCCAGGACCGCAAACTCACCCGGATGCGGAGTCAGCACTGCCAAAGCACACAGTTTCTCTGGGCGATGAACCGCCAGCAGGTGAAGTGCGTCGGCGTCCAGCACCAGCGGCCCGGCATGCGTGGAGGCCCAGCCGACGATCGCGTGGGCGATGACGCCTCGTCCGAGTCCTGGCCCGATGGCGATCGCCTGCGTCTGCGACGCGAGCCCGCCCATCCATCCGTCGACCTCGTCCGGTGATCCAGGCGCGATCCGTCCGGTCGCCGAGGGACAGCAGGCCAGCACTGCTGGGAGCACGCTGCGGGGCGCCATGATCACCGCGCGGCCACATCCACTTCGAAGCGATGACCGCGCCGCGAGCGCCGGAGCCCCGATCATCATGTCGCCGGCGTCATCACAGCCACCCACGACAGCCGCGGCGCCGAACGTCCCCTTGTGGCCGTCCTCGGGGCGTGGCGGAATGGCCGTCATGGATCGACGCGTACGATTTCAATCTCGATGTTGCCAAGCAATCCGAGCAGCGCCATGAGTTGACGCTGACCGTCTCCGTCCTGTAGCGGCGACGTTGCCACCAGCACGTGTCCAACCGTGAATGGAACCGGCAAGGTGGCATCAAGATCAACCCAGACGCCATCGATGAATGCCTGCGTCCACATGTGCCATCCGAACGCCTTCGCGCCATCGATCCAGACCAGACCCGTGGCAACGCGCGCAGGAATCCCCAGGGACCGCAGGACTGCAGCCAGCAGCACGCCATGTTCGGAGCAATCTCCCTGCCGGTCGCGTGCGGTTTCTGAAGCAGACGCAAAAGCAGTGGTCAGTCCCTTTCGGGTAATCCACCGGTGGACATGAGCCCGCGCCGCCTCGGCGCGAGTTGCATCCGAGGCATCCTCCGGGAGTCGATCCACCGCCGCTTCAGCCAATGCCACCACCGCCTCATCCTCCGCATCGATCATGGCGGACCGCGTGAGGCAGGCCGGGTCGACCGGGACATCGCCGCGGGCCACCCGCGGGGGGAGTCCCCCCGATCGCTCCACCATCAGCAACAGGCCCGCATCACTGACCCCTGCAAGCGTCTGCGCCCCGCACGATGGCAGTACCAGGGGCTCGCCGTCACGGGTGCGAAGCCGGTAGAACGCGCGGCTGGGCTCCCGTTGTGATCCCAGATCGCCAAGAGGTTTTACGAACAGGGATGCAAAGAGCTCCGGAGGAGGTCCCTCACTGGTGCTCATCGCTTCGGACCGCGTCGAGAGCATCGACTCCAACTGTCCGAACGGGGCATTCATCACCGTACGGACGGGAATCCAGTCGGTCGAATACCAGCTCTCCATGGTGACCGGCAGGCCTTCCGTCTGCACGCGCCACTTGGTCACGTCGAGGGATCTTCCATCGACATCCACTGACCCGGCCCCGATCCTGGTCAGCACCTGTCGGACCGCCGCCAATCCAAGGTCGGGAAGCATGGTGTGATACGTCAGCGTCGTTGCGCCAGCCTCCGCGCGGATGGCCAGCAGATCACGAGCCT
>CAYQJN010000009.1:0-33277 GCA_964417845.1 uncultured Isosphaeraceae bacterium | reverse complement strand
GGTCGGCGACCTCCCGAGCCGCATCAACGTCATTCCCTACAACCCCAAGGTCGATTCCCCGTGGCCAGCGCCGAGCGAGCCAGCGGTCGAGCAGTTCCTCTCCGCGGTGGCAGCCGCAGGGCTGGCGGTCAACCGGCGCCTGACGACCGGCCGCACGGTGATGGCTGCCTGCGGCCAGCTGGGAAGCCGCCAGGCAGGGACCTCAGTCGCTCCGAGCGGGCCTCGAAGCGGTGCCGGGAATGGCCGCCCACTGTGAGTCATCCAGCACGGACCGAAGCCGCTCCAGCGTGTCCCTCGAGAGCGACCGGAGCGCCGCTCGGCCCGCATCAATGTCTGGAGTCAGAGGGCGGGTGCGGTCCAGATCCGGGAAGTACATGGCGGCGCGAGCCTGATCCTGAGCCAACAGCATCCGTCCCTCTTCGGCCAGGGCAGCGTCCTGCCGCAATCGCGACACCTCCTCCAGGAGCGTTGCATGATCGCGCCGCAGTGCCTCCACAATGATCCGCTGATCACCGGCCAGCGGCACCGCTTCCAGCGCCGCCGCCAGCGCCCGGTCAGCCCTGTCGGGACGCCAGACGCCTGGAAGCGCGGCCCGGCGAGCCGCCCGCAGCCATGCCGACCGATCCCCTTCCGGCAGGAGCGTCGCCACCTGTCCGATCTCTTCAACCGCCCTGCGCTGCATGGCCACACGCCATGCCATCACGTCATCCATCGCACGCACCCAGGCGCCTGCATGTCCGCTGGAGATCGCCGTCGCAGCCGCCCCGGGCACTGCGAGCAGTGCCTGTTCCCGGGACGCTGCCAGGTCCGACATCTCACCCCGCCACCGTTCCCGGGACGCCGCCAGCGACTCGTTCGACTCGACTGAAATCCCCTGATAGGGATCGTAGCGCTCGCCAGAGAGACGCCCGCGTCGCAGACGCGATGCCAGCAGCACATCGCGCCACCACCTGTCAATCTCCGGCTGCCTGTCGTCTCCGAGCAATGCAGTGAGTTGGGCGCGAAGCTGCGCCGTCATCTCTTCACGCCAGGCAATCCACGCATCCAGTGCCTTCGCCTGGGCGAGGAAGGCCTCACCGACACCAGCAGATGTCGCAGTATCGGCCTTGAGTTCCGCGAGCTCCCGGTCCACTTCATCCATGCGCTCCTGCCAGAGCTGCCGCAGGCGGGATGGATCATCGTTGAACTCTCCGGAAAGACGGCGGGATTCGAGTTGCTCCCGAATCTCGTCCATCATCTGCGATCGCATCTCCTCAATCGACGCCGGATGCTGCGCTTTCGGTGGGGCGATGGCCGCAACGGCGCCACGGACTTCCGATCCTCGGGTGGAAACCGCCGTCTCGTAGTCGGTCAGCAGCCTGTGTGCCGCGGCAGCGGTCTCCCCGTCAAGGTGCAGTTCCCTGACCATGGTTTTGAGGTCGGAACCACCCACCTCCACTTGGGACATGCGCTGTGGAATGTACCCGGGCACGGTGGTCTGGCCGTACAACGAATGACTCGCCAGCATCAGGGGCAGAACGATCACAAACAGTCTCATGGCGTTGCCTCCGTCGGCACAGGACCAAAGCGCAGCGGCTTTCCGTCCTCCCCGAGTTGCCCGCGTCGAACAGAGCGGGATGACTTTCGAATGTGGTCCGGAACAGCAGCCCACGCCTGGGCCCCCATCAGTTCGTGGAGATGCCGGGACCATGCCATGTCCAGCTCGCGTCGCTGCCGCGCTCTGGTCGCAGCGTTGTTCAGCGCCTGATCGGCCTCATCATCACTCAGTCGAAAAAGCGCAGTTGGGCCAAATACCTCGGCCATCGCTCGCTGTTCGGCCTTGGCCGTCAATCGCCTGGATGACGACCGCCGCCTGGCCTCACGTTCCGCCGCCGCGGCCTGCAGGCGCGGACCTCCAAACCTCACGCGAGAGGCCACCAGCGCCCTCCTTTGATCATCCGGAAGATCGTCCTGCGAAAGCCACCAGGCCACCATTCGATCGGGCTGAGACGACTCAAAGATGTCGGGATACCACGCCCGATTGACAGCCCGCTGAAAGGTGTTGATCAACTCAGGCGCCAGCGCCGCCGTGAACGCCTCGTACCACCGCCAGTTCACATCGACCAGTGCCTGCCGAATCTGCGACTCCTCGGTGATCAGCCGCACCATCGTGAGATGGTCTCCACGCTCCTGGGCATCCCGCCGCCGTGGCTCGAGATGCATCATTCCACGATCACGAGCCAGCGCGGCCTCCGACCAGTCTGCAGCGTATGAGTCCAGAAGCACATCGATCTCCGGCTCGGCACATACGTCGTCTCCTACTGCGTCCCGAAGAACCCGCGCAAGATCCAGATGCTCACCGTCGAGCACCGCGCTGAATCGAGGACGCTGCCGGCGGATCGCCTGCGTCACCAGCGGCCAACGCGTCGCTGACTCAGCGTCAAGCACCACCTGGATGTCCGCTGCCAGGCCATCGAGACGGTCCTGTCGACGCTGAGACCAGGCATCAAGCAGGATCGTCCGCGCCGACGCGTCCGCCACAGGAAGTGACTTGAGGAGGGACCGAAGTTCATCGCGAGCCCATGCCTCATTGGACGCCACGATCGCTCGCGCCTCGGTCGGATTCCGCGCCTCCGCGGATGCAGCTCGCACTGAGGTCCACGCCCGATGCTGTTCGGCAAAGTCACGCGGAATCCACGCTGCGTGCAGGTCCGTTCTGGCGAGCTCGTCCAATGCCTCGGCCGTCACCCGCTCGTCCTGCAACTGCGCCGCGGCGTACGCGTGCAGGAGATCCCGCACGATTGGTTGTTGAGTCGCATCGGGCGCGAGCACTTCCAGAATGACGGCCGTGTCACTTGGAGTGAGGTCGGGCGCAAGCATGGGGTCGCCAACTGCCATCGACGGCAGCATGGCCAGCATTGAAAACAGACGGATCATCATCGGTTCACATCATCCGGATCGGCAACTCAGAACGAGTAGTCTACGCCCATGCCCCCACATGAGGTTCTCATTATCGGTGCCGGTCCAATCGGACTCGAGGTGGCATGGCACCTGCAAGCCGCAGGCCATGATGCAGTAGTGGTCGACGCCGGCGCGGTCGGTCAGACGATTCTCTCGCACTTTCCCCCTGCGACCCGGTTTTTCAGTTCCCCTGAGCGAATCGCCGTAGCCGGAATCGATCTTCCGGTACCAACGCAGGAGAAAGTGACCGGGGAGGAATACCTCGCCTACCTGCGGAGCGTTGTGCGAACGCGACAACTCCAAGTTCGCACCTTTGTACGCGTCGTGTCGGCCGTCCGAGACCACCGCGTCTGGCGTGTGGGAGTGCAGACGCCGGCGGGCACCGAATCCACCATCGAAGCCACGCACGTCGTCCTGGCCTTCGGCGGCACCCAGCGGCCACGCCCCTTGGGCATTCCGGGTGAGGACCTGCCCCACGTCCATACCAACCTCGGTGATCCGCATCGGTTCTTCCAGCGGCGGGTGCTCGTTGTTGGCGGCAAGAATTCGGCCATTGAGTCGGCGCTTCGCTGCTGGCGGGTGCATGCCTCGGTGACGATCTCGTACCGCGGCCCGGCCATACACGAGCGCGTGAAGTACTGGCTTCGCCCCGAAGTACAGGCACTGGTCGAAGAAGGTGAGATCGAGGGGAGGTTCCGGACGATTCCGATTGAGATCACCCCTGACGAAGTGGTGCTTCAATGCCTCGACGAAGGCAGCGAGTCGAGGATTCCGGTGGACGACGTCATCCTCCAGATTGGTTTCGAACAGAACGACCATCTCTTCCGGCTCTTTGGTGTTCCGACGCAGGGCAGTCAAGCGGCGCCGGTGTTCGATGCAGCCACGCTCTCCACGCCAGCACCAGGGGTCTTTGTTGCCGGAACAGCGGTCGCGGGGACCCAAGAACGCTTCAAGGCATACATCGAGACCAGCCACGATCACGGGCCGCGCATCGCGGCGGCGATTGCAGGCGCGGCCCCTCCTCCCCCGCTCGAAGCCCGGGTCCTCCCGGAATCCTGATCGCTGGCCGTCACCGCTGCCTTCGCGGCGGCTCGGCGGCATCAAAGGCGGCCGCTCCATACCGCACTCGGCACCGCCACCGGCCGACCTGCACTGAGGCGATGTCGAACCTGAGCCGCCGGCCACGCCGCCACCTCAAGGGAAGTCTGTTCGCGGCCCGCTCAATACGCCGTTGCTTTGCCCAGTCCACGCGATGAAACGCGTTGCCAGAGGCCGTGGTTGACTTGACCTCGACGATCGCCAGCACGTCCCGCCTGGGATGCACGGCCACTACGTCGAGCTCGTCGTGACCGATCCTGAGATTGCGAGCAACGATCCGCCAGCCCCGTAGACGCAGCCACCACGCCACGCATCGCTCAGCTCGTTGCCACGGTGCCCCCCGAAGAGGCCACCTCACTGCGGCGGCGGGAATCGTGATGCGGCAATCTGAACTGCCCGACCCGCCATGTCACGCACATCGTCAAAGATGCCACGCTCGGTCAGTGAGTACATGAACCTTGCCTGCGCCTGGCCCTGACGCATCATCGTGAGCTGCTGCTGCAGCAGGCGCTGGACCTCCGGATCATCGAGCGATCGATGCGGCGGCTGATGGACGTACAACACGCTGACCCAGATCGTCCAGGGACCGCGCTGAAATGCTTCCGAGGTCATCCCGGTCTTCAGGTCCCTCACATGCGGTTTGTAGAAATCGGCCAGTGGCAGCGCCTCCAGCCCGTCCTTGGGCATCGGGAACTCACGCCAGAAGCCTTCCTCGGTCATTCCCGCCTGGCTTGCAACGGATTCAAACGGAGCCCCGGCCTTCAATTCCTCGGAGATGAGATTGATCTGCGCCTGCTGCCCCTCAGTTCGCAGGCGAATCCTCCCCAGCGCAACCGAAGCCTGTGGCTGAAACTCGTGCAGTCGGGCCTGATACGCACGCTCGACATCCTTCCACGACACCGTCGTGTTCGCCGAAAGACGATCACGCATGAGCTCACCGATCAGCATCTTCTGTTGTTCGGTATCCAGGAACTCGTCGAATGTCTTGCCTTCTTCTTCGAGCAACTGACGCTCAGCCTCGCGCTCCACGCCACCCCGCTTGCGGACAACATCCTGCTTGAACTGGTCCATGAATGCCATCAGACCACCCTGCTGCTCGGACGTCAGCGATGCTCGAGACTCAGCGACGAGAAGTTCGTTGTCCACGACCGCCTTGAGTTGCTCGGAGACCAGTTGCACCATTCGCTGCTGGAAGACGTTGTATGGATCCGTGCGGTAGCTGGCCATGAGGCGATCCATCAACGGGGCCAGCACCTCATCGGCGTAAATCGGACGACCATTGACCTGCCCGATCAGACTGTCCACGATGACGGGCTCATTGACTTGCGCCTTCACATCAAAAAACGCATCCTGATCGGATCGTCCCCCATCTCCACGCCATGGCGACGCAGCAGGCGTCAGTCCCGCGGCGAGCAGCGCCTCCTGGGCATCCGCTTCAGACGCCCGTTGGCGATCCACGTACGAGGCGTCGGAGAAATCAGCCAGCGCCAGCTGCGGCCCCGACGGGCCCGGAGTCTCGTGGCAGGCGCTCAAGGCTGGCGTCATCAGACCGGCCATCAACATCCAGACAAGGCGTCTCATCGGCGGCGATGATACCGCCCCGACCTCCCTATACTGGCCGACCTGCCCGAAAGGCAGCGAAGAGGAGCCATCCATGACGACCGATGAGACGCCGAAGATCCACGTGGATGCCGACTGGAAAGCGGAAGCGCAAGCGGAGCGCGAGCGACTTGCCGAGGCTGAAGCCCAACAGGAAGCCTCACCCGGGAAGGGGCGAGAACTTCCACCACCCGACTTCAAGGGACTGGTCGGAGTCCTTGCATCCCAGGCCATCATGGGCCTGGGTGCCGTCCCGGACGAGTCCGGCAAGGGTGTCATGATCGATCTGGATGGCTCGAAGTTCTCGATTGATCTCCTGGCAGTCCTCGAAGAAAAGACCGCTGGCAATCTCTCCGACGACGAGTCAAAGGAACTCTCCGCAGTCCTCACCGAGCTCAGGGCGCGATTCGTCCAGATCACCCAGCTCCTCGCCCAGCAGATGGCCGGACAGACGCCGCCGGCCGCCGATGCCCCCGCCGCCGCCTCGAAGATCATCACACCCGATTGACCCTCGCCCCAGGGAGGCTGTGCCCGCCACTCAGGTGGCCATCCTCCCGACGGCCTGAGATCTACATCAGCCAGGTGGCGACCATTCGCACTGCGATCAGCGAGAGCAGGACGATCTGCGCAGCGCACAGCCACCGAGGCAGCATGGTGATCCAGGCGATCGGAAGGAGCGGCGACCACACGATCAGGTAGCGGTCGAATACAAATCCGCGCGTGCAGGCGTACATCGCAATACCAGCGACCAGGACGACTGCCTGCAATCTGAGCACCATGCCACGCGGCGTCCGAGCCCCGGCCCGGGCAGCGGCGGCGCACAGCACGCCCAGGCCACCGCACCCGAGAACCGCGAGCACGCCGATGACGACAGCGCCGCCCACCCCCTGGCCGCCGAGCTCCCGAGCGAAGGTCGCGACCATCCCCTGATATCGATCCAGCTGGGCCGTGAGATCAAGTGTTCCGGGCAGGGCCGGCTGAACGGGCGCGAGTACGGCCAACACCGCGCCGCACGCCAGGCCTCCGATGACCCATCCGGTGCCCTGCCGGGCGGACCGGAGCAACCATCCGACCAGCAGCACTCCGAGCAGCGGGGCCAGCGCCGCCGTGAGGTAGGTGACGCTCTCGAGCCGAACGCCCATGCCGTGGAGGTTCTGAAAATCGCTGCTGACAAGACCTCCCCACCGCCACCACAGCGGAAGGCGCAGGAGCCCTGCCGCCAGGGTCGCCACCCACCACGGCCAGCTTCGCCATGACTCACGAGAGAATGCGGCCAGGCACACCGCCGCGCCCCACGCCGCGGCATGTGGGCGGCTGTGCAACAGAATGACCAAACAGAGCCCGTAGAGCACCGGTCCGGCGATGCGCCGGCGTGTGGCATTTCCAAACCCCAATCCCCAGAGCACGACCAACACCATCAACAGCGTCAGCAGCACAAACGACGCTTCACCCATCACGATCTGACCAAAGACCACAAACTGCGGCAACAGTGCCAGCATCACAATGGCCACCAACAGTGGCGGACCTCGGACGCCGCACCGACTGGTGACCACCAACAGTGGCACGGCCGAGAGTACGAAGCACAGGACCGACACGAGCCGCAGGGCCGCGAGCATGCCCGGAGGCGCCGGCAGCGGCCCACCCTTCGTCGGCGACGACCAGACATCACGATCGGCACCGCCTCGCCCCCCGGTGGGCGAATCGTCTGCGGCCACTTCCAACGGATCAGTCACCAACGCCGCGCCAGCGGCCGCATAAGGCCAGATGAGGCCCGGCCCCTTGGTCTCTTGAAAGTCAATCGCCGTATCGACCGTCCATCCGTTTCGAATGATCTCGGCGATCGGCCGCGTGATCCAGCGTTCGTCAAAGACGTGGCCGCGATCGGCCACCTGGGTTCCCCAACGCAGACCGAACGCCATCACGAGCATGAATAGCAACGCGAGAAGCGCCCAGAAACGATCACGGCCGTCGATGTCAGGCGCCAGTGTCATGCGTGCCCCCGCGTCGCCTGCACATTGACATAGCCACGCGCGGGGCATGCACGCATCAGCCCATCCACGTCGATCTCCCGGTCAGTCCCGTCGCGTTCGTCAATGATCCGCAGCGAGAATCCGGAAGACTCCAGGGATCGCATGAGCGACGCCGGGTCGACGCCTGCCTTACGAAGCAATGATGGTGTGAACTCCAGGAAGAGATCGAGCGGGAACGCGCCGTCCAGGAGGCGATGCATTCCCGCGATCACCTGCGGTTCAGCGCCCTGCACATCCATCTTGACCACGCGCGGCTGCACGCCCGCAGATGCGCACCACGCATCGAGCGTCACGACCTCAACACGTTCTCCAACGCCTTCGGCTGCAATCCGGTGGTCTCCGGTATTGAATCGCGACTTGCGAAGCACCATCGTGCCCGCGTGATCCGACACCGCCGCGGCGACGACGTCCACATTGCCACAGCCGTGACGCTCGACGTTGCGCTCGAGGAGCTGGCGATTATCCGAATCCGGTTCGAAGGCCACCACGCGGCCGGCATCACCGACCTGGCTGGAGGCAGGCACCGTGAAGAGACCAACGTGCGCGCCAATGTCGATGAAGACGTCGCCGGAACGCAGCGCGTCCATGCACACCCGCCGGGTCGCCGGCTCATAGTCCCCTGTCTGCGCGATCTCGAACGTGACGCCGAAGTCGGCAGGGTGGACCTCAAACTCAAGGCCGTCCACCGTCGCGACCGAAGGCTGCCGTGTTGCCAGCCACCTCATCGCCAACCAGCGAACCGGCGGCACCCACGTGAGCACAGGCCGGATGGCCGGGGCCAAGATGGCTCGAAGCCGGCTGAATGTCGTCGTTCGATCCATGGTGCTCGGTATCGCTGGGCTGGGGAGGGAACGGGGAATCCCCGAGTCGCGGGCCGCCCCGCCACCTCCCATCGGTTCACCCCACCGGGTCACTTGCACCATATCCCCCGAACGGACCGCTCTGGTACGCAGACGGTCCGATCTCGCCGACCTTCCGCCCTGATGGCACGGTCAATTCCCGACGTCTTTCGTGAAGATGCCCTGGAGCCGCCAGCGCGATCAGGATGACACCCCACTGAACATCGCCCCCGCCAGCGGCTCTGAGTGCCCGCTACAGCAGCTCGACAATCAGGCTGTCGGCCTGAAGAAGTCCCTTTCGCGTCAGGGCAAGCCGATTCTCCCGCCAGGCCACCAGCCCCCGCTTTACCCCCTGCTCGATCGCAGCTCGGCGGCCCGGGCCACGCAGCGGCGTGCTGCAGGCGGCATCGATCACCGCGCGGTCGATCCCATCCAATCGCCGCAAGCCAAGCATCAGCCGCTCACCAAAGACGCCGTCGGGATCAAGGCGTTCAAGCCGGTCGATCAGCGGAAGCCCATCACCCTCCAGATAGGGCCCAAGCCGAGGCACATTGCGCCACCGCGTTCCTGCCACGTGTCCCGACGCAGAGGGGCCCAGCGGCCACCATGAGTCGTTCTGCCAGTACCCCTCGTTGTGGAGGCACCGATGTCCGGGTCTGGCCCAATTGCTGATCTCGTAGTGCTCGAATCCGGCCTCTGCCAGCCGATCGATGGCGAGCTCGTACATGTCGGCCTCAAGGTCGCTGGAGACCCGCGTCACACGGCCCGCGGCCAGGCGTTTGGTGAGCGGTGTCCCCGGCTCGTAGGTCAGTCCATACACGCTCAGGTGCGTCGGCTGGAGCGCCAGGGCCGCGTCCAGATCCGCCGCCCATTGGGCGAGCGGATTGGCCTGTCCGGGCACAGCGAAGATGAGATCGAGCGAGAGGTCGGTGAGCCCGGCTGCTCGCAGGTGGGTCATAGCCTGACCGACATTCTCAGGATCGTGATGCCGTTCCAGCGCGGTCAGCGCGGCGCTCGCAAAGGACTGGGCGCCAAGACTCACTCTGGTCACACCGGCCCGCGCCAGCGTCGCTGCGCAGGATGCATCCACGGTGTCCGGATTGGCTTCGACGGTGAATTCCACCAGCGGATGTCCCTCCGATCGCAGCGGCTCGGCCAACTCATTCAGGAGCCGCTCCAGCAGAGGTGGCGCCAGGTGCGTCGGTGTACCCCCACCGACGAAGAGCGTGCGCACGCTCATTGGAAGCACGGGCCACACGCCCGACCATTCCTCGATCATCCGATTCACAAATCGATCCTGGGCGTCATCGCGGCCGGCGATCGTGAAGAAATCGCAATAGTGGCAACGGTGTCTGCAGAAAGGAACATGCGCGTAAATGCCTGTGACACAGCCCTCTAGGCCACCCATCGCCGCCAGCGTGTCTTCCGCGGTCTGGTCGGGGAGGTCAGGACTGGTATCATGGATCACATTCAGGCGGGGCATTGGCGCTTCACTGTGCAGAGGTCGCGACACCGGGACGCGGCGGATGACATCCTAGAGGGACACGACGTGCAACTGGCCTTGATCATGCAGACTGGCGACGCAGGCGATCGGACCTTTCCGATTCGCGGCGAGCGTACTGTGATCGGGCGTGATGGCCGCTGTGACCTCCGCCTGCCCCTCCCCACCGTCTCACCGCGCCACTGCGAGATCACGCTCGAGAATCGCCGCGCCGTGCTGCTGACCCATGACGATCAGGCGGAGACCCTCCTGAACGGAGCTCCGATCGTCCGGGCGGAGCTCGCCGATGCGGACGAGGTCCAGATCGGCCCGGTCACCTTCCGGGTCTCCATATCGGCCGTATCCCCGGATGGCGGCACCCGCATGACCGTCGAGCGGCGGGACTGACCCGCGCGGCTGCCCGGCCGCTCTACCATTCCCACCATGAACACACCATCCGCAACCGCCGTCGTCGGTCTCCAATGGGGAGACGAGGGCAAGGGCAAGGTCGTTGATCTGCTGGCCGCCTCACATGATGTCATCGTGCGATACAACGGCGGTGCCAACGCAGGCCACACGGTAGTGATCGAAGGCGAGCGGTATGCGTTGCACCTGCTGCCCTCAGGTGTGCTCTCGGATGACACCACCTGTGTCATCGGCAACGGCGTGGTGGTCGATCCGCAGCAGGTCCTGCGAGAGATCGAAACGCTCGCCCAGCGCGGCATCGAGATCACTCCGAGTCGATTGCTCATTTCGGATCGCGCCCATGTCGTGATGCCCTATCACAAGGAACACGATGGAGCGCTTGAAACGGTCCTGGCTGGCGCCGCAGACACCGGCGACGAGAACCTCTCGATCGGAACGACGAAGCGCGGCATCGGCCCTGCCTACGCAGACAAGGTGCATCGATCATTGGCGATTCGCATGGGCGACCTGCTCGATGCATCGGTACTCAGACGCCGGCTCGACATCATCTGCGCGATTCGTGGCAAGGAACTGGAGGCGCTTGGTGTCGACGTTACCCCGCTTGACCCCGGCGCACTGGCCGACGAGTGGCACGACCTTGGAAAGCGACTGGCGCCGTACATCACCGACACGGTGTACGCCCTTCATGACGCCGTCGCCGCAGGCAAGCGGTTGCTTTTCGAGGGCGCCAACGCCTGCCTGCTCGACATCGACCACGGCACCTTCCCCTACGTCACCAGCAGCAACTGCTCGACGCTCGGAATTCCGCCAGGCACGGGCCTTCCCGGGAGTGTGATTGCAGAGACGGTGGGCATCGTGAAGGCCTATGGAACGCGGGTCGGTGAAGGCCCCTTCCCCACCGAGGATCTCGGCTCGGCGGGCGAGCGCATCCGCGAGCGCGGTCATGAGTACGGAACCACAACGGGACGCCCCAGACGCTGCGGCTGGCTCGATCTGGTGGCCGTGCGCTATTCGGCCATGGTGTGCGGATGCACATCGTTGGCGGTCATGCTGCTCGATGTCCTCAGCGGATTTGATGAACTGCGACTGTGCACCGCGTATCAACTGCCCGACGGCACACGCACAGAGCGGTTCATCCCCGACGCACGGCGATTGGCACAAGTGGAACCCGTGTGGGAGACCGTCCCGGGTTGGCAGGAAGAGATCGACGACCTCACCAGTTTCGACGCGCTCCCCGCTGCAGCGCGGGCCTACCTCGACCGCATCGCCTCCTTCGTGGAGTGCCCGGTGGACATTGCCAGCGTCGGCCCGGATCGTCTGCAGACGATCCGCCTGGCGCATCCTGCAGGAGCGTGATCGCGATGTCCGACGAAGCATTCGACCGCCAGGAGTGGCCGGACGCCGACCGCTTACCTCGGCATGTGGCCGTCATCATGGACGGCAATGGCCGCTGGGCCGAATCACGGAATCTCCCGAAGATAGCGGGCCACCGCGCCGGAACCGATGCGGCCCGCACCACGATCGAATGCTGCGGCCGCCTCGGTATCGAGGCACTCACGCTGTATTCGTTCTCAACCGAGAACTGGAATCGCCCACCGGAGGAAGTCGAAGCGCTCATGGGACTGATTCTGGAGATGCTCCCCGGCGAGCAGGATGAACTGATGCGCCGCGGTGTGCGGTTTCGCATGATTGGAGATCGCGAGGGCATGCCCGGGCGGGTCATGAAGGCCATTGAGGCGGCGGAGGCTCGGACCGCCGGCAACACGCGCCTGACACTCAACATCGCGCTGAACTACGGAGGCCGTCAGGAGCTTGTACACGCGATGCACACATTGGGGGAACGCATCGCCAGCGGTGAGATCCGTCCCGATCAGATTGACGAAGCGATGGTCTCATCAACGCTGTGGACGGCGGGACTCCCCGATCCGGACCTGCTCATTCGCACAGCGGGCGAAATGCGGATCTCCAACTTCCTGCTCTGGCAGATCTCATACGCAGAGATCGTCGTCGACGAACGCCGCTGGCCGGACTTCGACGAAGCCGCCATGGCCGAGGCGTTGCGGGCCTACGCGCGCCGGGATCGTCGGTTCGGCGCGAGACCAGACGAGTCGACCACCGGGTAAGCGGCCAATCCACACACACACGCAGGTGCAACACAACTCCGCGACTCAGTGATCGATGCGATCCATCAGCAGGATGCGCGGTCGATCGCCCGGTCGCTCCACGTTGCTCCGATCGACGACGAGGACGTATCGCTCATCAGACACGATGTAGTCCGGGTCCAGCGCGTCCCACACCTTGGTGTCGGGATTCTGCTTGAACGTCCGAACCTTGAGGTGGACGGTGAACACGTCCGACCTCGTCGTGATGAGATTCGAGATGCCGCTGAAGAGCAGATTCGACTCCTCGGCATCGGACGCGACACGGTCGCCGGTGAGAAGGATCTCTCGGTGCCGAGGGTCTGCGTTGTCGATGCTCAGGAGCGGATCAACAAACGTGGAGCTCCCCCACGGCCCCTCCGCCACGTATTCGTGATTGCTCAAGTCAAAGACCTGACCGTCGAAGAACCGTCCGGTATCCGTCGACAGAAAAGCCCCAGGATTGACCAACGATCGTCGCCGGTCAAACGAAAGCGTGGCGTCTCGTGGATCTGGATTGGCGTTTCCCACCAATTGGCTCGTCACCATGTTCGCGCCATGCACCTGCTCATCCTGATATCCGAACGGATTCCGCGCCGCCCAGTCGATTCGCCATGCATCGCGTGAGAGTGAGTTGCCAAGGGGATCACGGTCGTCTGAACCCGAACCCTGATTGATCTCGAACCCGTACAACGCGGGCCGAGTCAACTGGAACAACTCCCCAATTCCGGCAAAGCCACGAGTGCCCCGCGACTGCGTGATCGCCGCATCGGTGTCGAGGCTCTGGTCGACAAATCCAAATCCGTGTACGCCGTCTCCGTACAACTCATCGATCGACACGGGGTTGTGGATCCCGGCACTTCCCCGATCGGAATACATCGGGCCAGCCGCCGTCCCCGGATCGAGGATGCCGATCTGGGGTGTCGTGGTGTGGGACAGGTCGCCCGAATCGACATCATCCTGGCCATCGATTCCGCCCGGATCAACGGATGAGTCGTAGACCTGATGACCGAGGCGATCACGGTACTGAACCATGGCTTCCGGAATGCCGCTCCGAGGGTGGGGGCTGACCGATCGACTCTGGTCATGGTTGCCCACGCCCGCATCAAGAATGGCCGATCCGCTGGACCCACCCGACGGGCCCGCGTGAACCAGACGATACATCTGCGGCATGGCCCTCATCACCTCCGCGGGCGCGGTATTGATGTTGATCAGGCCGCGCGTTGCATCCCCCCTGAAGCCCGCCGCGAGGTCAAACTCGCTGCGCCGAGGCATGGTGCTTGAGACGCCGCCATAGGAGCTGGTGAAGCGACCAAAACTTCCGCGATGATCGATGAACCCGTCGGGGCCGAACTCGCCGGTGATGTTGCTTTCGAGATCCCAGATACCAGGGCCATCGCACACGAAGAGATCCGCCATCCGCTGGCCTGCGGGAAGATCAGGCTCCAAGTGCCGCACATCGCTCATCGTGAGATACCAGGGCGGTGGGTTGTACTCCGGATCGATCTCATCCATCTCGGAGAGATCCACCGGCTGCTCACCAATGACTGCGTTGAGGCCATCCTTTGCACCAGTGAGTCTCAGACGCCCCGCGTGCGCACCAGCGTCCGCCAACTCAGCCGAGATGCCCTCCGAGAAGGTCCGGAGGGTGGCGACCCCCTTCGGCGTCCCATAGAGCGGATGGAGATTGTTCAGTGGTTCTGCAAAGTTCCCGTTCACATCAGGCAGGAGCGGCGCCGGCGGCCACGCGTACCAGTGGCTCGGGAACATCTCGGTCAACGTGTTGGAATACTGCAGAGGAAGGTGCAACTCGTGCGCCACGGTGAAGGCGTTGAGTGCCTCGCCGATCTGCTCAAAGTTGCCATTCTTGTGCGCCACTTGAAACCCGAATGGCATCAGAATGTCGCCATCGATCTCGTCTGGACCGTACAGCCCCTTGTCTGGATAGGACCACACAGCGCTGTAGTTACCAAACGCCGCCGTTGGGTCGTACCCCGGATCGGTCGGACGCAATGCGTTGTTGATCGCCCGAGTCGGCGCAAAAGCAAAGAAACTTGGCTTCGATGCCTGGAAGACGCGGTACTCCGCTTCAAGTACCTGATTGCTGTCGGCGTCCACACCGTAGGTCCAGGGCAGCCGGTGATTCCGAGTCGCCCAGGGATGGGGATACGGATTCTCAAACGAGTAGGCGTCCGCGTGCTCCCACGCGTTGTTCCCCCCGGCGGTGTCCCACTCGCCGTCGCCGTTGTCATCGACCCTGCCGAGTCCGTCCGGATCCCAATCCACGTTGTAAATGTGTCCGTGTCGGTACCGAAGCAGCGATGCATAGGTGTCAGCCACCTCCGCACCCGCGGATCCATAGACCGCGTTTCCAAACTCATCTTCCAGCCCTGTGGACGTGCGGTACCACCCGACGCCCCACTGCTGATCAAACAAGGTGGATCCCTGGCTTCCAGGGGGTGGAATCGGCCAGTCATTGACGAGGTCCGCATCAAAAAGATTGGCGGATCGTGGCAGTCCGAGATCGTCTTCGGGATCGTTATCGACGAGCACACGAAGATTACGGGTGACATCGTTCCCCTGGTCGTTTGGCGACGTGACCACCCAGCTGGACCACGAAAGCAGATCTGTTCCGTCCAGTGGGTCGGTGGACACCTGCCCATGCGACGGATACAACGCCTTCTGTTCAGCGTAGCGACGATCCACACGCACGGAAGCCTTGGTCAGATCGGCCGGCATCAGATGCGTTTCAGTTGATGTGAGTTGCGACAGATTGGGAGCGACCAGAAGGGGGTCTTCGCCTGCTGTGACACCAAGCGTCTCCTCCAATTCCCAAGGCGGTCCGACATCAGCCCAGTTACCCGGATCCCATGTGGCATTCCGGAGCACGTGCTGCTGGCCGGTCCCGGCGTGGTATGGGAACGCCTTTCCGCCCCCATCTCCACTGCTCCCCGGCGCATTCGGCATCGCCCCCAGGCGGGTGGCCCAGGGTCGGGACCAGGAACGTGTGACGCGCCCCTCTGACGCCACAAAGCGAGGCGCCGCGCGGTCGGGTCGCCAGCGCCGAGATGCTGTGGGCAGTGCTGCATTCCAACTGGAGTCCCACACGCGTTCCAACGCGACATCCACGTCACCCCCCTCAGGGTCGATCGTGCCGACTTCGTCGTAATCGTCGACGGCCCACGGCCGCGCGTAGCGTGCCCACTGCATCCACCGCGCCTTCCAGGGAGGAATACGCAGCGACGGGTCCAGCGAGGAATAGCCCTCCGGTGCGTCGGGATTGTTGGCATCGTGCATGAGCGGCATGGGATAGAGCCAACTCTCGGAGAATCCGACACTCGAATCACCTTCTCCCCCGTCGGCGGTAAACTGCGCGAAGGTCGGGAACTCGGTGGACCATGCATTGTTCGGCGGATGCGGCGGGGCGCTATCACGGAATCCAGGCTGACGATGCTGCGCCAGTTGATGCGTCACGACATGGACGAATTCATCGATGCCGTGGTTTCCGACAGATCGATCAATGACCACATCCGTCGCGTAGTCGGCCAGAGTCCCTTGAGAGGGAGCATCCCATGAGCGAGCGTGACGACGGACCAGTTCAATGGCCACACCCTTGGAAGGATCGATCTGAGGACCGGTAAACCCGGACGCGGACCCACCACCCACATCCGGCGCATACCACGCGCTGGCAAGTGATGGAAGAATGTCATCGGGCTTCAGGCTCCAGATCAACTCGCCCGACTCAATGGTCCGCGTGTCGTTCGGCTGATCCCCGGCATACGGATTGGCAAACGTATCACTCCACGGATGCAATTCGGCCTCTGCATCCAGGAAGTCCATCCACCTGGCCGCTTCGAACTGCTCGAGCATGGCGTCGCGAGTGGCATCGACACCATTCATCACGACCATCAGGCTGTACGGCCGATCGTTGGTCGCGGGAGGTATCACAGGGACGGAGTCTGCCCAATTGACTGTTCCAACCGGCATCCGATCCGCCCCCAGTTCAGTCGCAGCCGACATCTCAAGGTCGATGCCCCGCGGATCCAGCGGAATCGTCCACGTGGCGGGTGAAGTGGGATCAAGTCGGTCCGGCCGGAAGAGTCGAAGGGAGTAGATCGGCTGGTTGTTGCGATCAAGCAGCGGGATGGGATCGGGGTAGGGGTTGATCAACTGCACCGCAAAGACAACGCGTGGCGGTACCGGGAGATTCTCCTTCTCGCCAAAGTACGGCGCTGCCGCCTGTACCTGATTGACGATCTCGTTGTACTCGCTGTCGCCGCCTTCGGCATATGGGTCGTAGGAGGTCGCCCAGGTCCACGACTCGGCGTTGAGGTAGGGGTTGCCGTTGCCTTGACTGCCGCCGCCGCCCGTCTCGTCATTCCCGAACCCCCCGGGATCGGGCGGAGGAGCACCCTCCGGAAACTCAGGAATCTGCCAGGGCCGGCCCACCACCGCAAAGAACGCTTCCGCAATGAACGGCTGCGCCTCCACGCCAAGCATGTGCGTCTCCGGGTTGTACTGGTCTCCCCAGGCGGGCACTTCGCGGAAGTTTGAGGCAAGCGGGAACTGCGCAGGATCGCCCAGCCAGTCGTTCACCTCGCTGAGTGATGGCGTGTCATCTCCGACCGTATCGATGATCCTCGCCAGTACTCGGCCACCGACCTCTCCCTCGAAGCCGCGGGCTCGCACATCCTCATAGTCAGCGTCGCCATCATCGTCGAGATCCACGTAGATCCCCATCGAGCCCCACGGGTGATTGTCGGCAATCGCCGGCCCGTTCGTACCCATGACGATCGCTTCCCGTAGGGTCACATCACCCAGATCGAGAAAGTCATCGGAAGGCGAATCATCGTTACCGGGCGCCGAAGCAGCAGGATCGTCTCCCCAAAGATCCGTGCCGGGGAAGAGCAGATCGCCGGAGACCGGATCATAGGGGTGCTCAAACACCGGTAGCGGCATCGCGCCAACTTCGCCATACCACCCGAGAACCGGCTGCCCAGAGTCAATCTTCCCGCTGGGGTATCCCTCCATGGAATACAGTGGCGCATCATGATCGGTATCTCGCATGGCGAGAACATTCGCCGCCATCGCGGCCGCCTTCCGGCGCGTCCGCTCCCAGGCAGCATCACCGGTCCCGAAGTACGAGTCGCGACCTCCATCCACCGGCGTGCCGATCGAGTGCCCCTCATCCCTGGCCGTCACATCTCCGCTCGTCAGAGCCAGCATGATGGAATGCGCGAGCCTGTCCGAAAACTTCTGCGGCTCAAACTCCGCTTGAAAGGTCGGCAGTGAAGGCGTCGGTCGCTCGTACTCACGAAGGTCAAGTTTGCGACGCGTCGCCTTGGCAAAGCGGGCATGCAGATCTTCTGCGATGTCATGCGCGATATTGGTTGGTTCCTGCGCAGGACCATCGTAGAAGTCGCCGTAATCGATCTGACTGATTCTCGGAAGCGGCGCGCGGGACTCCCACCAGAGGTGCGCCGGCAAGGTCTCGTTTCGCGCGCCGCTGAATGCGGTCAGGCGATGCCGCAGGTCGAAGGAGAGTTGCCGATTGTCAAGTTGCTCCCCCGCTTCGCTTGATTCATTCCGGAAGGAGTTGCCCCGAAGCGGGTACACACCGCTCCCGGAAGTCGCGCCGGCAAAATAGCCTCGTCCGGTCGCGCGTTCGAGCCGGCTGTCCACCCACGGGTGGTTGTTTCCTTCGTAGGCTCGCAACTCAAGTTCGTCGGCGAGATTGAAGGGCGTAAAGACGTTCTGGGGATCCTGAGGATTCTGGCCCCCCATCTGAAAGTAGGCCAGCCGATTGTCACGATCGTTCGTGTCTGCGAGGCCACTCCCGCCAAACTGAAAGTCCGGAAAGATCGGTGACCATCGAATGTTGAGCGCATCAACCATCGAATAGTGCGGCGTGTCTCGCCAGAAGCCCGGATCCCATGCCACCTGTTCATCCGACGGCGTCCCTGGCATCGTGCCGTCACCGTTATAGGTCAGAAGCGGAGTATTGAAGGGCTGATCAGCATTGTGGCTCCCGAAGAAGGGATGCTGTTGCTGGCCATCTGCGTGAACCCATTTCTCAAGCAGATTGGGTTGATGAGCAGCGGCATCGAAGAAGCCAACATTCCAGACTGGCGCGTCGGAGGGAGCCCACGCGTCGCTGGAGGCAACGTCTGCCGCCACACCATAGTTCTGCCCCACCAATGCCAGGTCAGCGGGAGTCCATCCTCTGGTCGACTCCGTCGAGCCAGCCTGATCGTTCCTGATCGACCTCGTGGCAACATTGGCGTTGAAACGCCCGGAATTGTCGGTCACCGAGACACCCACAACCTGCCGCGTGCCGTCCTGGCCGATGTGCGGGGAGAGCCACCAGAACGAATCGGTGAAACCGTCTCCGTCGGCATCGGTCAGAATGCGCGAGACGTTCCACCTGGCCGTACCGGGATTGAACTCGTCCTCTGGCCTCTCGCCTGGCCGAGTGAGGTACAGACCGCTGCTGATGTCACTCGGGTTGTAGACCTCGTGGTGAAGCCCATCCCCATCCAGGTCTGAGAGGTCGTAGAAATTCGGAGGCAGGGCGGCGCCGTTGTTCTCGCGCGCGGCGGCCAACGCCAGCCGGTGCCCCTCCGGCCGAAGCCACGCGAGCCACCGATCCCAGAAATCCCACACCCCCCCACTGACCCACGTTGGGAACGTCGCCGGATCTGCCGTTGCCGGAATGACGACCGCCCCGTCATCGGGCGTGAAGGTCGAGGCCAGTGTGTCACCATCGGTGAGATACACATCCGTGTGGCGATCGTAGCGCTGAGCATTACCAAACCCGCCACCTTGGACTCTCATAGGCACCGTCGCGGGCCACTGCTCAATCGGGATGTCGAGCCGCTCCATCACACCGCCGTAGTAGGTACGACCGTCCACCCAGCCGCCCTCACCATGACGAACGCCATCGATCGTCATGGATGATTCCCAACCTGCACCACCAGTATTGAATGTGCGTACACCCGTGACGTCGGCGATGTCCGGGCACATCCGCCACCCGTTTTCAGGCGTGCCGATGTAGGAGAGGTGTCTCCAATGGCTGAATCCGTCAAGGAATCGGTCGTTGAAAGGGTTGTCGGTCTGTGCAAAGCTGTTGAGGTCATGAAGCGACCGCGAAGCGATGCGCTGGGGCTCCAGATCACGCAGCCATCGCGTATCACCGATCCCTGGTCCGCCGATCGGATTCCGCCCGACCGGAACGACCTGATTCGTCATGTCCGGATTGGGCCAACTGGCCGACGGGTCGTTGGCCGGGTAGTTCGCGGGCCACGCAAAGAGATCCAGAGGGCCGTCCGTTCGATCTTCAGTCCAGACCCAGTTCTCCGTATCGAAGTTGCCAAGCTGTCCATCCTCGTACAACTCACGCCAGGGCCCGGGCCGCATCGGCCATGTCAGCCAGTCGGGTGGATTTGTCCAGGGGATGACTTCGTGCGGCGCCCGGTTCCATGAAAACTGCTCGTCAACACCGTACCGGGGCGCGTCAGCCGCGGCGCTCGACCGGCGGGTCTCCACGACCGGCAACGCTGCGTCGAACTCCTCGTCGGTGTACTCGATCGGCTTGACGAAAAGCGCATTGGAGAGTTGCTGGACAACCTCTTCGGACGCTGACTTTGTGCGGTGCTGCTGGGCCGAATTCTGCCGCTGCGCGGCGCCGACCTGCCGGAGCGTGCTCGTCCGCGACAGAAACACCGCAGCGATAATGACCAGCAGAACCAGCACCGCCGCGACCAGAATGAGCGCGTTTCCGCGTCGTGGATGCATCATTGCAATCGGTCTCTCGGCAGTTCGACGACGAATTGGATTTCCTTCCCGTGCTCAAGATTGGTCGCCGGATCGTGCAGGACCATCGTGATCCGAAGCGCCGTAGGCCACGGCGTGTACGACGGGTCCGGATCATCCGTTCCGTCAATTCCATTGGTAGACGGCGGATTGTTGCCCCCCCATTGCTCGTCACGCCCCTCCAGAAGCGGCCAGCGGCGATTGGGACCAAACACCGCCCAGTACTCACGCACTCGCTCTCCGATCGGACCGAATCCAGCGACTTCCTCGTCCACGGCCGCTGGATGCACCAGGCTCGGCGCCGCATTGATCGGCTTGTTCGGCTGGCCATTCTCATCGAGACCGGGATACACCCAATCGGGAGTTCCGGTCGGCTGTTGGTGGCCCGGGAAGTGCGTCGCAAAGGACCGAAACGTGCAGACACCGCGATCGAACTGCGCGGGATCTGACCCGGTGGCGGTCATGGGATGCACCCCGTCGCCATCGGTCAGGGCGGGAAGCCCGAACCATCTGGTCCGGCCAAGCTGCGATCCGCTTGGCGGTGGATCCAGTCCAAGCGCCGTCCAGTCTCCGCTATTCAGTTCTGAGGGGGTGTACCGAAAGCCGGGCCAGGTGACCTCATTCAGCCGGCCGTCCTCAAAGCTCGGATTGGCCATCTGCCAGGTCCGTGTCTCGCCCGTGTCTTCATCCCAGGTCCACTCAACGATGAAGCTGCTGCAGGCGGATGCCAGTACCGGCGTCACCAGCGCCTGGTCGTACCGGGAGGGGCCGATGTCCGTCCGCTCCACCCTGGGCCAGGCGAGAAGTGACTTGAGCAGATCCCGCTGGCTTCCAGCGCCTGGCAGGCTGCCGTCACCCGCGGGGGTACTGCCCCCCGTACGCACATCTTCAAGTACCGCGTGCGTGCCGTCAGGATTGTCAATGCCGATATCCCATGGTCGCCTGGCAAAGTTGCCGTCCGGGTTGGAGTAGGGGCGAGAGTGGAGCAATGACTCGCGGAGGCTCCCCATCAGCATGGCCGCCACATCAACTCGCCCGTAATCGACCACAGGAACATGAAGATCAAATCCCGCAGAGGATCCACTTTGCCGCCTCGGATCGGCCGGAAAGAGCGACTCCGCCGCGAATGCCTGCCCGCGATAAATACGCTTGCTCACATCGAGGGGGTAGTGTTCCCCACCGGGTTCATCGAGGTCGTCATCCGCCAGGGCCACAGCCTGCCGCGTCAACAGCCAACGACGGGCCTCGGGCTGCGCCCCCTGAATGAGCGGACCATCCGTCTGTCGGTAGACGTCCGACCCACCGCCAGTAAAGCCATACCACGTGTACTTCGTGGGCAGGCCAGCGCCGTTGCCCCCCCATTGGTTTGCCACATTGGGCTGGTAAAAGGGCGCCAACTTCGGCTGCAGGTCCTGCTGCTCGAAGCGTTTTGTCTTCATATCAACGTCGTGCCCGCGAAACTCGTCTGGTAGTTGTCCCAGCAGCGAGTCGGTTTCGTCTTGAGCCGAAGGTTGTTCCACGGAATAGGGCGCCAGCTCCGAAAACTGCAATCCATGTCCGTACGCAATGCACGCAGCACCGCCAAGAATGCGTGGAACGCCGGTCGAGGTCGAGTATTGATCTGATCCGTACTTGGCGCTCGGCTCAAAACCGCTCGTGAAGAAAAGCAACTGGTCGCACCGCACAGGAGCCGACGCCGGGAGCGCCGGGTTGATGAGGCCCGGCCGCGGACCGGTTCCACTCCAGTGCTGCCTGTTGAAGTCATTGGGAACTTCCACGCTGTGAATGACCAACGCGCCATCAGGGCTGATCCTGGAAAGGTCATCCTCGATCTGCGACTTTACGGTCCATGCCTCCTGCAGCGCATCGCCGCTGGCCTCACCCTGCCGCGCCACGGCCGAAGCCGCCTGGAAGGCCTGCCCGCAGATCAGAATGACTACAACCAGCACCGCGACGGCGACCAGAATCTCGACCAGCGTGAAGCCACGTCGTATGGATTGAGCTCGCCTCGCCATCACAGGCTTCCCACCACCGCGTACACGGGAATGATGCGATACCGAATGCCCTGTGCCGTCGTGACCTCACTGGGCAGATACCAGAGCCGATCCACTGCTGGGACATCGCTGCGCAGCAGACCCGTCGGGAAGTGTTCCGATCGGGTCATGTTGGCATAGCTGATGGCGGGCAGCTGAGTTCCGGCGGTGAATGGAACGGGCTCGTCGCGAATCTGATCCTCGTCTCCATCCCAGACATCGAGTTGCACGGACACCGTCGGCATGGGCACCTCAACGCTGAGCGCCAACCGATCCACGGAACGCCGCCGCCCGCTGCGAACCCGGTGGATCGTTCCATACTGATCGAGCAGGTACTGGCCGTCCCGCTGCCAGGACCAGTCCGGGTCCTGCAGGTTGAGGGCATCGCCATCGCCAGCCCCAGGCAGTTCATCGGCATTCTCGGTGCCTTGCATCTGCGGGTACCACACCCCAAATGGAACGTCCGGATCGGCAAGGTCGAGCATATGCAGTACCGGAGCAAGCGAAGTCGGATCGCTCGGGTCCCGGAGCACTGCCTGGGGAATCCAGGGCGGTGATGAGAGGCTCTCTCGCTGCACCCGATACACAAACACAGCCGCCTGGACTTCTTCGCCGGTCTTGCGAAGCGCGCAGTCCCAGTAATACCGGGGTGTACGGGCCGAGCCATCCGGACGCGGCCACGACCGCTCTTCGGGTGTGACGTACACACGCGGAAGCGTCTGATGGAAGATGTCGAACGGAAGACCGATTGCACTCTGCTCCGTGTCGGTGACCTCGAATGCCTGGAACCGTCTCCAGGGATGCCCATCCGGGAGCGTGTGCTCACCCGCTGATTCGCCCTCGCCGTAGTACTGGGTGGCATTGAACACGTCTGCAGTCCCCACCGGAACCACCGGGTCCGCTGTGTCCTCCAACTCCGTCACGACGGCGAGCCGCTGCCATGGCCACGAGTCCCTGGAGAGCCAGAAGCCCGGGTGCGAGTTCGATTCTGCCTCCAACGCCTGGTCGACTGCATCGTCGAGCGTGTCAGCGTAGTCCCCATTGCCATTGTCGATGAGCCACTGCTGCTGTGCTTCGTGAAAGTCCCACCAACTTCCGAAGTCCCGGGTCGTCAGGCGGGCGCGCAAGAGATCCAGCGCGTCTGCCGCCACGATCGGCCCCATGAGTTCGTCTTCAGCCCGCTGCTGCAGCACAATGCCCGCCGGTAGCAGCGACGCCACACTCACCAGACCAATGCCCAGGATGAAGATGGCCATCAGGAGTTCGATGAGCGAGAACCCTCGCCTGACTGATGTGGTTCGCCTCATCGCTCCGAGGCCTCCAACGCCACACCTGTGAATCGATTGAACTGCAGCACCCGACCGTTGGCCTGCACGTAGTCCGAGAGTTCTCGGCCACGCAGCGCTGCATTTCGTTGATCCGTGTTCTGACCAGTGATCACCCAGCCCGCTGGGTCGAGTTGCTTTCTCGCCTCACGATCGTCGTACACCGCCAGGTAGGGCGAAATGAGCACCATTGGCTCGTCGTCCTCGCCCCATTGGCAGAGCGGGAGAACTTCCTCAATCAGCGTACGAGCCGCGGCCGGCTGCCCACTGTTCTCGAGGTAGTATGGACCGACCCAACACTCGCCTGCCGGAGCAGAACCCTCCAGCGTTCCATCGGGCACACCTTCAGGGCACGCGAAAGGCACATTGAATCCCTCAAGCGGCTGGTGGTTGCAATAGTTGTCGCCTCTGTATCGCTGCAATCCATCCTGATTGAGATCGACGAAACACCATTCACTGTCAGCCTCATGCATCATGTTTGCCACACTCCCGTCGGCGGCAAAGAGGACGGCAGGAACCACGCCCGGGGCCTCCGGAATTCCTTTGAACCCCAGAAGGTTGGCCGTGGGCAGAAACTCAGTGTCTCCCTTGACCGGAATCTGCCCCTCGCCATCATCCGTTTCTGCAAACCGATGTCCAGTCGCGGCCACACCAATGCCCGGCGAAAGGAACTCCGTCTTGACATCTCCGACGGGCACGAATCTTGCCAGACGAAGGTTGAAGTTGTCCCCCGGGTTACCCAGTCCTTCCGGCAGCCAATCGTATGTATTGCCCGAGAACTGTGACACCACCACTTCCAGTTGCTGAACTCCAGGCGCCGTCTCGACCGGCCTGAACGACACCAGCGTCGGTTGTGAAGTGGAGATTGCCGTTGCCCGCCCGCGAGCGAGCGCTCCCTTGACCTGTTCCACCGCGCCGGCGCGGCGGACGTCGTCGGCGATCGACTGGTAGGACGCGACGGTGGCAACGCCCAGCACCCCGATAATGGCCACAACCGCCAACAGCTCGATGAGCGTGAATGCGGGTTTCGCTGTCGGGATGTCAGCCTGTCTCACCACTGCCTGACCTCGTACGAATACAGGTTGTCTTCGGTTCTGCGGTACCGCACGTCATCCTGATCGGGCACAAAGGTCTCGCCCTGGGCGATCTGATAGTTGACGTGCCCGTATCGTTGATCCGGCCCCGCGCTCATGAAGTACACCCGATCTCCCCGGGCTGGCCCGAATGACCGTTCCTCGTATGTTCGGATGGTGTCGTCGTGATCTCGGCGGGCCGTCTCAGGGTCGCCCGGATCTTCCATGTCTTGCATGGCGACGTCGACGTGATTGGTGAACCAGGTCCGACCGGGGAAGACCACGATGATCGGCCGGCCCCAGGCATCGACGAGCGTGAGTTCCGCTGCGGAACCACCCGAGCCGACTTCGTCCCAGAAGGACGGTCCGATCTTGGCGAGAATGGTCCGACATGACTCCACCGACTCGAGCCGCGCCAGCACCTCCCGCATCAGCCGGCGGCCCGCTCGCTTGGACATCGCCGTTTCCCAGCTGCCGAAGTTGTCTGGCGACACTGAAAAGTCTTCGAGAAATCCGATGCCGTCCGGCTGGTCCTGGCTGTAGATGCCGGAAACCGGCAGGTCGTACCCGCTGATCTCATTGAGTGGCTTGTCATCGTAGACCTGGCCGCCCCGGTCGCCCTGCCCGTACGTCATCGTCCGGCCGGTGTGCTGCTGGTATTCGGTCATCGCTGAGTCGAGCAGCGACAGGACATCCTGAGTCTTGCGGCGATCCGCGGACTCAAGCACCGCTGACCCGATCGACAAGGTGATCGCCGCGAGAATCGAGATGATCACGATGGCGATCATCAACTCGATCATGGTGAACGCCCTGACGCTTCGACTGCGAATCATTTCCCCACCTCGATGATGTTGTCCCGGTTGGCTTCCTCGGTGCGGAGTACGCCAGCATCGAACGCGGGCTTCCCAAGCCATTGAAGGTCCTGCCCGCCCGAATACCACCCGCTTCCAGCGCTATCGGCATCGGCGTGGTCACCGCGGGCATCGGAAAGCCCGCCCAGCGCTTCACCCGGGAAGTCCACACGGGCCCAGTCATAGATGCGTCGATTGGGACCGGCGGACACAAACGCGAAGCGCGCGGTCGTGAGCGACCGAGGAATGGAGGGATCACCGTTGCCGACAGATCCGCCCTCCGAGGAGTAATCGCCCCACTTCTGGCCGCTGGCATCGGTGAACCACCACACCGTCGACTCGGCGTCATCGAACTCCCAGGGGCGGAGCACGAAGTGCTCGGCCAGGCTCGGGCGGTACCGCCACCCGTCCTCGGGTTCGTAGTCGGGCAGGTACTCGTTGGTCGGATCCAGCGGCGGGTGATTGATGCGGTAGTACCGGATCGGCGTACCCCATCCATCGACAATCACCTTCGGCGCATCGTCGTGATACCCCGAATCACCGGGGTAGTACACCACCGGCTGGTTGGTGGCCGGGTCGATGCTGCCGTCCCAGGCACCATTGTCCCATCCGATGGCGCCGAGCATGTCAGGATCATCGAGGTCCACATAGGGGCCGAGCACCTGCCCGAGCTGGCCACTCCGCTGCGGCTTTCGCTCAGCCAGTTCGTATCGCCCAAGAGGCGCTGAGTCGTTGAGCGACGCACGCCAATACCCGTCGTCGCCGGGCCGATGGATGCCCAGACCGTCGTGACCGTCTTGCGCCGCGTCCCCATACCCGAGCAGATACTCAGCTGGCGACGTGTAGGAATACCGCCGCTGCGCCACCGTGAGATAGGCAGGCCGCCCGGCACTCATGGTGCGGCTTGGTTCGATGCCATCGATACTCGCGCGGTCGTTGTCCAGCAGCGGAGGCAGGTAGCCGGTGTCGGCCTCGAACCGCGTCGCCGCCTGCGAGAGTGCGTTCAGCCGCGACTGCGTCGTCGCGCCGATCGCAGCGCTCCGTGCGCCGCCGGCCGCCACTACAAGCAGGCCGATCAGAATGACGATGATGGTCATCGTCACCAGAATCTCAACCATGGTGAATCCACCGCGTCGCTTCATGCCTACTGACTCTCCGAAACGGACTGAATCATCTTCACCAGGGGCATGAAGAGGGCGAGCACGATGCCGCCGACGACCGTACCAAGGACGACCACCAGCAGCGGCTCCACAAGACTCAGCAGCGACTGAACTGCCACGTCGACTTCCTCGTCGTAATTGTCAGCGACTTTCATCAGCATGACGTCCAGGTCACCAGTTTCCTCGCCGACATCGATCATGTTGACGACGATGCCGTCGCAGACCTTCGACTCACGAAGCGGCACGGCGAACGACTCACCCTCGCGAATCGAGTCATGCACCCGTTGGAGCGCCCGTTCAAAGACCCAGTTACCGCAGGTGTCCCGGGTGATGTTGATCGCCTCCAGAATCGGAACACCTGCCGACACCAGCGTGCCGAGCGTCCGTGTGAATCGGGCCACCGTCGTCTTCTCGACCAGCACGCCGACCACCGGAATCTTCAGCACGACCCAGTCAGTCGCCGCCCGACCGAAGTCGGTCTTCTTGAAGAGCTTGAGCCCCATGAACAGCAGGAATGGCGATGCCGCCACCACGGCCCATCCGGGAATAACCTGATCGGGCTGCTTGCCCGCCACCCAGGAGCTCGCTTCGATCAGAAACTGCGTCAGCCCCGGAAGCTCAATCTCGAAGTCCGCAAAGATCTCTTCGAACTTCGGAATGACGAAGTACATGATGCCCGTCACAATCGCGATGGCGATGATGACGACCACCGTCGGGTAGATCATCGCTCCTTTGATGCGTGCGCGGAGCCGCTGCGCCTTCTCCATAAAGTTGGCGAGCCGTTGCAGGATGATGTCGAGCACACCACCGACCTCACCGGCAGCCACCATTTTGCAGTACAGCCGGTCGAAGCCCTTGGGGTGTTTTGCAAATGCATCAGAGAGCGTGGACCCCGCCTCAACGTCCGTGACGACCTGCGAGAGAATGCCCTTGAGTTTCCCTGGCTTCTGCTGCTGTTCAAGAATCTGCAGTGATCGAAGGAGCGGCAGGCCTGCGTCCTGCAGCGTGGACAACTGGCGAGTGAACTGGGTGAGGATCTTGATCTTGACCTTGCCGAAGCTCGGCAATTTGATCTCGATCCCCTTCTTCTCACCCTTGGCAGCCTTGGGCTTGCGTTCCTTCTTCGCCTTGGCCTTCTTGCCGCCGGACTTGCCGCGCCCTTTCTTCTTTCCGCCTTCTTCACCGCCCTCCCGGACGGATGTCGGGAAGAAGCCCTGGCCGCGAATCTGCTGAATGGCCTCGTCACTGCTCTCGGCCTCGACGCTTCCCGTCGTCGGCTTGCCCGCAGAGTCCAATGCTTCGTACTGATAGGTCGCCATGAAGGTTCATCCTCCGGCCCGGGGCCGGTTCTACTCCTCGCTGATCGTCTCTCGAAGCACTTCATCGATCGTCGTTCGTCCGTCATAGATCGACAACAACCCTGACTCTCGCAGCGTCCGCATGCCACGCTTTCTGGCTTCGGTACGCAGGATCGAGGTGGACGCCTGCTGCATGATGAGTTCACGAAGGGCGTCATCCATGACCAGCGTCTCGAAGATGGCCAGCCGGCCCTTGTACCCACTGCCGTTGCAGTGGTCGCAGCCGTTGCCGCGGAAGAAGGTCCGCCCGGCCACATCGTCGGGACGCAGCTCAACCTCCATCAGCTCCGTCTCGCTCGGCGTGTACTCCTGCTTGCACTTCAGGCAGACACGCCGCACCAGCCGCTGCGCGACGATGGCCTCGACGGTCGCGGTAAGCAGGAAGGACTCGACCCCCAGATCGACCATTCGCAGCACGGTTGACGGGGCGTCATTGGTGTGCAGCGTCGAGAAGACCAAGTGACCCGTGAGCGCTGCCTGAATGGCAATCTGAGCCGTCTCCAGGTCACGAATCTCGCCCACCAGAATGGTGTCCGGATCCTGACGCAGGAATGACCGCAGCAGACGGGCAAAGGTGAGGTCCTGATCCGTGTTGACCTGGCACTGCACCAGACCGTCAATGTCGTACTCGACCGGGTCTTCAGCAGTAAGAATCTTCGTGTCAGGCTCATTGAGCGCACTCAGCGCTGCATAGAGTGTTGTGGTCTTGCCGGAGCCGGTGGGCCCGGTGATCAGCACCACCCCGTTGGGCTTGCGGATCAGGTCGTTCATGACCTCCAATTCGTCGTCGCGCAAGCCGATACGATCGATGCTCAGTTCGACATTGCCTCGGTCAAGAACACGCATCACGACCGACTCACCGAACATCGTCGGGAGTACCGAGACTCGCAGATCGATCGGGTTCTGCTGCACCGTCAGTTCGATACGCCCGTCCTGCGGCAATCGCCGTTCGGCGATGTCGAGATTGGCCATGACCTTGATGCGAGACACGATGGGCAACGCCAGATGCGGAGGAGGCGGAACCATCTCATACAGCACACCGTCGATGCGATACCGCATCTTGAACTCATCTTCGAATGGCTCGAAGTGAATGTCGGATGCCTTGTCCTTAATCGCCTGAAGAAGCACCAGATTGAGCAGCTTGACGACCTTGTTGTCCTCGGAGGCTGCCGCCAACTGATCGAGATCGACCGACTCTCCGCGGCCTTCGAGCGCTGCCAGCGTGTCCGAGTCCTCGAGCGCCGCCATGACGTCGAGCATCGACGAGCCACCCTGAGAGGCGGCGTACAGTCGCTCGATGGCCGCCTCGACCGCCGCCGGAGGCGACACCACGGCCTGCACTTTGAACCCCATCAGCAGCCGCAGGTCATCGATGGCCCGGTAGTTGTCCGGGCTCTTCATGGCGATGGTGATGGACTTGCGGTCACTGTCAAACGCCACCGGCACGATCTGATACGTCCTGGCCGTTTCAGCCGGGAGATGCTCGGTCAGTGCTTCGTCGATCGAATCAGGGTCAAGCTCAATGAACTCCAGGCCGATCTGACCAGCCATCACCTGCAGCACGTCCTGCTCGGTGATCTTGCCCAGTTCCTTCAGAATCTCGCCGACCTTCGTCCGCTCACCCTTCGAGGCCCGCCGCTTCTGGATGGCCAGGGCTTCGTGGACTTCCTCACGAGTGAGCTTGCCGAGCTTCACCAGAATTCGCCCGAAACGTCGGCCCTTCAGCTCGGCAGCCGCGCCCCCTTCGCCCCGGCGATGCCGGCTCCTGCCGCCAGACCTCGATGAGGACGAACGCCGAGCGCTGCCTCCCGTCGACGCGGACCGACCACTGCCAGTTGATACGCCTTTTGTGTCTTCCTGGGCCATTCTGGCCTCCTGATGCAAACTCATGCCGGTCTCACCGGCTGTCTCAGGCAGCGTGCGTGTGGCCCGGGGCCTCACCTGGCCCCCCCGACCCGCTCACACCAGTGGCGGGCCTTGCCCAAGTATGCCATCTCACTACAGGGGTGGCAAGCCACCTATCGGCCTGTTTTTCCATACGCCAGCAGCCATGTGTCGTGATATGATGCGTCCCGCGATTGTGATCAGCCAGCGGTCGCGCCGGCTTGATCCAACTCCGCCCGCCCCACCGACTTCCCGACCCGGTGCAGCCGATTGGTAAGCTCCGCGGCGTCGCGGGCCTTATCGATCATGTCCTCCGCCCCGATCACGCCCCGCTCGAAGAGGCTCCAGAGGTGGTCGTCCAGCAGCTGCATGCCGAACTTCTTACCCGTCTGGATGGCCGAATCGATCCGGAACGTCTTGTTCTCACGGATCAGGTTCGCAATGGCCGGCGTCACCACCAGGAACTCGTAGGAGGCCACCCGGCCCGGCTTGTCCGCCCGCTTGAGCAGTTGCTGTGAAAGCACTGCCAACAGGGTCACCGAGAGCTGCACCCGGATCTGTTCCTGCTGGTTGGTCGGGAAGGCATCAATGATCCGGTTGATCGTGCCCGAGGCACCTGTTGTGTGCAGCGTGGCGAACACCAGGTGGCCCGTTTCGGCCGCCGCGATCGCCGCCTCAATGGTCTCAAGGTCTCGCATTTCGCCGACCAGAATGACGTCCGGATCCTGACGCAGCGCCCGCCGGAGCGCCTCGGCAAACGACGGGACGTCGACCCCGACCTCCCGCTGATTCACCACGGACTTCTTGTGATAGTGGTAGTACTCGATCGGGTCTTCCACCGTCACGATGTGGCGTTCGAAGTTCATGTTGATGTAGTCGATCATCGTGGCCAGACTGGTCGTCTTGCCCGAACCGGTCGGCCCGGTCACAACAAACAGCCCCCGGGGGCGACGAATCAGATCGCGGACGATTTCCGGGAGGCCGATCTGCTCGAACGTCAGCAACTCGTTCGGGATGAGCCGCAGCACGATGCTGATATTGCCACGCTGGCGAAACACCGCCACACGAAACCGGGCCTGATCACCATAGGCAAAGCCAAAGTCCGTGCTTCCGTGCTCCTGCAATTCCTGCTGGCACCGCTCGGGCGTGATCGACTTCATCAGCGCCACGGCATCTTCGTTGTCGAGCACCTTGGTGTCCAGACTCCGCAGTCGCCCGCTCAACCGAAGCGTCGGCTTGCGGCCGACCGAGATGTGGAGGTCGGACGCATCCTGCCGGATGACGGTGTCGAGAAGTCGATCGATCTGGATACTGGACATGGCCGTTCACTGCGATGGGGCAACGCCCCTCGCCTCCTACTCGGAATCCATATTCGCATCGACCAGCAATTCGGCCTGAGCGAACCTGGAGATTTCCTCCATGGTCGTAACACCGTTGAGAATCTTGACTTTCCCGTCCTGAAGAAGTGACCGCATGCCACCTCGAATCGCGGCGGCCCGGAGCTCCGACACAGGCGCTCTGGCGAACGCCATCTCGCGGAGTTCATTGGTCATCTGCAACATCTCGAAAATGGCCTTACGCCCCTTGAATCCGATTCCGCCGCAGACGCCGCAGCCGGTCGCACGCTTGATGTTGCCCACGCCTTCCGACGGATCGATGTCGACCAGCCGCATGACTTTGGGATCCGGATCGGGCTCGACCTCGGCGCACTTGGAACAGAGCACGCGGATCAGCCGCTGCGCCATGATCGCCTGAATCGAACTCGCAGCCAGGTATGGCTTGACGCCCATGTCCACCAGACGGGTGATGGCCGAGGGCGCATCGTTGGTATGCAGCGTCGAGAACACCAGGTGACCGGTGAGCGCCGCCTGAATGGCAATGTCCGCGACCTCACGGTCACGAATCTCACCGATGAGCACAATGTTGGGCGCCTGACGGAGCATCGATCGGAGAATGGACGGGAACGTCAGTCCGATCGTGTCATTCACCTGGCACTGGTTGATCCCGGCGAAACTGTACTCCACCGGGTCTTCTGCCGTGATGATCTTCCGATCCGGGCGGTTGAGCATGTCCAACGCAGAGTACAACGTGGTCGTCTTGCCCGAACCGGTCGGACCGGTCACCAGAAAGATGCCATTTGGCTTTCGGATGATGCGATTGAAGTGGTCCAGGTGGTCCTGCTCGAAACCAAGATTCTGCAGGCCGATCCGGACTGAGTCTGGACGAAGCACACGGAGTACTACCGACTCGCCGTGATACGCGGGGCACGCGCTGACACGAAAGTCGATCTGATCCCCGTCGATTTCCATTTTGATCCGGCCATCCTGCGGGACCCGCTTCTCAGCGATGTTGACGCCAGCCATCAGTTTCAGACGGGCCAACATCGCTGACTGCATCCGCTTGGGCAGATTGTCCCGAACATGGCAGACGCCATCGATGCGGTACCGAAGGACCACACGATCCTCCATCGGCTCCACGTGAATGTCCGAGGCACGGCCGCGCACTGCTTCGATGATGAGTTTGTTGGTGAGCTTGACGATGGGCGCGTCGTCGCCGCCGCCTCCGATATCGACCGAGGCATCCACCGACCGATCGACGGAGGTATCGACCGACACGTCGATCGACTCGGTTACCAGCGAGTCTGACGCGACCGCCGAGCCGCTCCCGAGTCGCTCGTCGATGTACGCCTTGAGCGCACTTCGAGGCGCCAGCACCGGGTCGATCTCGGCCTTCAGTCGAAATCGCAGCAGGTCGAGGAGTTCCAGGTCCATCGGATCGTGTACCAGCAGTTTCATCCGGCCGCTGGCCACACCCATCGGGGCGACGAGGTGCTTCCTGACGACGTCCTTTGGAGCCGCGTCCAGATCGATGCCTTCCAGATCGTCGCTGGCGGACATGGGATTGAATTCCATGCCGAACTGAGCGGCCAGCGCCTTGGCGATGGCCTCATCACCGCAGGCCCCGGCCTCGATCAGGCACTCACCAAGCCGCTTCCCGCTGCCGCTGGCCAGCTTGAGCGCGGTTTCCAACTGCTCGTCGGTGATGTCTCCCGACTCGAGCAGCATCTCGCCGAGTTTGCGGCGGACTCTGGTACGCCTTGCCATGGTGGTTGCCATACTCCTGAGCGACTCCAATCCCCACATCGACGCCGATCGGGGAGACCTCGGGCCATCCTACCCAATCACAGGCCGCCGAGAAACGTCGATGCGGGATCAGATAGGCTTCCTGTCC
>CAYQJN010000008.1:0-38148 GCA_964417845.1 uncultured Isosphaeraceae bacterium | reverse complement strand
ACGGCCTCCGAGCGATCGGGCTGCCAGTGCAGTCCCCGGCGGGTGCGTTCTATCTGGCCCTGCCCCTCCCGGTCGAAGACGCCGATGCGTTCTGCCGGTGGCTGGTCGGAGAGTTCACACTCGAAGGTGAAACAGTCTGCCTCGCGCCACTCGAAGGCTTCTACCGGACCGAGGGCTTGGGCCGGAACGAGGTCCGTATGGCGTACTGCGTCGAGGAGGACGTACTCCGCAGGTGCGTCGCCATCCTCGATGCGGGGCTCAAGGCGTGGAAGAACCGCTGACATCGTGATCGCTGGCCGTCCACACAGAGGGAGCCACGCCCTCCGCCCATCGCCCCGCCCTCACGATGGTCTCACCGTCGCTCGCACCGAGCACCAGCATGCCGTCGCGCACCGGCGATGGACCAAGGTTCACCAGCCGCGCGCCATGGGTGCTTAAGAGCGATAACGACCCCCCCCGCAGCCCCGTTGACAACACCACTTCGGCGGATCCCTCTGGTCCTCGGAGGTAGAGACGACCTGTACCGTCGTCGCCGACGCTGATGTCCACAACTGGCTTGCCAGTGGGACCGACGATCGTCAGGCTCGAGCCGATGAGTGGACTCCGCGTGGTGTCGGCGGCGCTGCCAAGCAGTCCCCCGAACAAGACGGCCCCGACCACCACGCTCCAGGTCGCCCGCCGGTGTTCAAGCCGCTGCAATCGTTGCTCTACCGTTGTCATTCCGGCTCACTCCTGCAATCTGGTTCATGGCACAACTTGCCACCAGCCTATACGCGTCCCGCGCTCAGAATCCTGAGCGCGGACCCTGAGAGCAGATTGACGCCACTCCGAAGAACTTTCAGCGGGGAATCGCCCCCACGGGCCGTATGATGCACGGTGTGGGTCCCTCACCCTCACCGGGCTGCTGACGGAGCCTCTCGTGCGACAACTTTCATCGAGTGGTGATTTTGAGGTCCGGTGGCGGCATCGCGTCTTTCAGTGCCGTGGCGCCTTGGGCCCGGACGGTGACTCGCTCGCCGCGCTGATCCCACAGACCCCCAGCCCCGCCCGCGTACTCACGGTCATCGATGAGGGACTGGCAACTTCACAACCGGACCTGACCAGTGAGGTGGCTGCCTGGGCGCGACATCATGAGGATCGGCTCATGCTGGCCGGCGCTCCCCTGGTGGTCCCCGGGGGAGAGCGGGCCAAGAATGACCGCACGGTGGTGGATCAGACGATTCGAGCGATCAACGATCGCCACATCTGCAGACGCTCTTATGTGCTGGCGATCGGCGGCGGTGCCATGCTCGACGCCGCCGGCTTCGCTGCGGCAACCGCCCACCGTGGGGTACGGCTCATCCGCCTTCCATCAACCACACTGGCGCAGGCCGATGCCGGAGTGGGTGTCAAGAATGGCATCAACGCATTCGGAACCAAGAATCTGGTCGGGACCTTTGCGCCGCCCTGGGCCGTCGTCAATGACACGCTCCTGCTCGGAACCTTGGCCGATCGTGACTGGCGGGCAGGCATCAGTGAAGCCGTCAAGGTCGCGATTCTGAAAGATCCAACGCTGCTCGACTTCGTCGAAGCCAATGCTGACTTCCTCCGCCGGCGTGATCTTGACGCCATGGAAGTCGTGGTTGAGCGAACGGCCGATCTGCATATTCAGCACATCGTCGAGGGCGGCGATCCGTTTGAGTCCGATCGAGCCCGCCCGCTGGACTTCGGCCACTGGTCGGCGCACCGGCTCGAACAAATGACCGGGTTCCGACTGACTCACGGCGATGCCGTGGCAATCGGGCTGTTGATCGATCTGCAGTACGCAGCCCTCCGGGAGGGGCAACCAGCCACTCTGGCTCGGCGCGTCGCCGACTGCTTCACGGCCATGGGGTTCCCTCTGCACTGCGACGCCATGACCGACGAAGACCGGCTGCTCGAGGGACTCGAGTTGTTCCGCGAGCACCTCGGCGGGGAACTCGCCATCACCCTGGCGACCAGACCGGGACACTCCGAAGAGACGTCGTGCATTGATGACACCTGCATGAGACAGGCGATCAGGCTGACCTTCCAGCGCGGCGCCGAACAGGCGTCGAGAGCCGGATAGGATGGCGAGCATGGAGCACCCCAAGAGCTGCCCGATGGCGGTATCTGAAATCGCCGACGCCTACTTTCTCGAACACCGCGCCAAAGTGCTCGACCTCGCAGCCCTGCTGGATCGAGTCGATCGATCCAGGGACGCCACCGGTGACTTTCGCGTGGATGCGCTCCGCGAAGCCATTGCCCTGTTGATTGACGGGCAAGGTGACCGAACCCGTCGCATCCAGATGCTGCTGAGCGACCAGTCGTCTCAGCCCATCGATGCCGCACCCATGCAGGGCGCCTTCGGCGCTCCGGCCAAAGGCAACGACGTGTGAAGTACATCGATCCCCATATCCACATGGTGTCCAGAACAACGGACGACTATCGCCGGATGGCGATGGCCGGATGTGTCGCCATCACGGAGCCGGCGTTCTGGGCCGGGTTTGATCGCTGTAGTGTCGATGGCTTTCGCGACTATTACAGGCAGCTCACGGACACCGAGCCCAAGCGTGCCGCTCAGTATGGAATCGCGCACCATTGCTGGTTGTGCATCAATCCGAAGGAGTCCGAAGACATCGGATTCGCGACTGAAGTGCTGGCATGTATCCCGGAGTTTCTCGATCGCCCCAATGTGCTCGGAATCGGCGAGATCGGCCTCAACAAGAACAGCCGTAATGAACTCACTGTTCTCGAAGCGCATCTTGAGATGGCCGCCACGCGTGGAGAACTCGTGCTCGTCCACACGCCCCATCTCGAGGACAAACTCAAGGGCACCATGCTCATCATGGACGCGGTCGCCAATGCGGGACTCGCGCCGGATCGGGTCCTCATCGACCACGTTGAAGAACACACCGTCGGCGCCGTTCTGGATCGTGGGTTCTGGGCGGGCATGACGCTGTATCCCGACACCAAGTGCACCCCGCAGCGGGCCGTAGACATTCTGGAGCGCTGGGGCACGGACCGGATCTGGATGAACTCGGCCGGCGACTGGGGTGACTCCGATCCGCTCGCGGTCCCGAAGGCGCGTATGGAAATGCGGCGGCGAAAGCATCCCGCAGCGCTCGTGAACAAGGTGACCTTCGAGAACCCGGTCACTTTTCTGGGACGATCACCAAACTTCCGCGTCGAGGCCTGACATGACCGCTGGATGGTGCACGAATGTGCTTCCTGCGCACCGGGCCGATCTGCTGGCACAGACGCTGCACACCATGACACGCTGTCTTCCGACGGAAGCACCGATCGGGCTCTGGCTTCCGGACGCTTTGCTGGGTTCGAATCCGGACGTTGCCGTCACCCCCATCAGAAGCGTCCTTGACCAGTGCGGCCTTCACATCCTCGGGCTCAATGCCTTCCCGTTCGGAGACTTCCACGCCGATCGGGTCAAGGACGCGGTGTACGCGCCTGCCTGGGATCAGCCGGTCCGGGCGGACTACACCAGACGCGCGGCGCAGGCCGCGTTGGCACTCTGTGGCGATCAGCAGGAGATCGGGATCACCACAGTGCCGATTGGATGGCCCGCCCATGACGTCGACCTCGGCGCTGCGGCGACCGCGCTCCGCCAGACGTGTCAGGACCTTGAGGCACTGAGCAATGCCGCGGGCCGCACCGTCTTTCTGGCCATCGAGCCGGAACCCTGCTGCATTCTCCCCACCGCCGCCTCGCTCGCCGACTTCATCGAGGCGCATGGTCTTGAAGACGCCTGCCGCAAAGGGACTCTGCGGGCGTGCCTCGACGCATGCCATCTGGCGGTCGAACACGAATCGCCCAGCGACGCCATTGCGGCACTCGATCGAGTCGGAATGCAGATCGGCCGTGTGCAGGTCTCTTCCGCGCCCGAAGCCACGGGCGAGGCCATCGAGGCACTGCGTGATCTCTCAGAGCCGAGATGGATGCATCAGACAACAGTCTCTCAGCCCCACGGGCTTTTGCACTTTGACGATCTGAGCATGACAGATAGCGCTCCCAGGAGCGGCGTTTGGCGTACGCATCTGCATGTCCCGGTGCACTGCACCACGCTGGGGCAACTGGACACCACTCAGTCATGGATCACATCGCTCCTCCGAGCGGTGGCCCGGACAGATCAACGCCCACCCGTAGAGATCGAAACATACGCGTGGTCCGTACTGCCTGCTTCGTACCGGCAACCCACGATTCAAGCGGAGATTGCCAGGGAACTTGAGTGGACGGTAACCGCCATGTTGGAGGTGGGTTGGTGAGCGTCGCCAGAGACTGGTGGCACCTCCTGAGGGCATCGAATCTCCCGACTGTCTGGTCAAACGTCGCGATCGGGACGGCCCTCTCCGTGCCGGCGCTGGACGCTGGGGCATGGCGGCCTCTGGCAGGCGGTCTGGTCGGTGTGTCACTGACGTATCTGGGTGGTATGGCGTTGAATGACGTAGTCGACGCGCGTTTCGATCGAGCCAATGCGTCTGGTCGCCCCGTCGCGGCAGGACGCATTTCGACCGGGGCGGCTGGCACGGCGTCCGTCGTGCTTTTGACGCTCGGATTCGGCGCTGTCCTGCTCGGGCGAGCCGCGGCCGCCCCAATCAGCGCCATGGCCGTGCTCACCGCGGCGGTCGTGCTGTACAACCTCATGCATCGGCGAAGCGCCATCGCCGCCATGGCATTGATGGCGATCTGCCGAGGGTGTGTTCCGGTGGTCGCAGCGCTGCTGATGGCCAGCGCGATCTCACCTGCCGTCTGGATCGCATCGGCTGCAGTGGCCTGCTGGACGATCGGCGTCACGACGCTCGGGCGTGGAGAACGTGGCGGCGAGCGACTCTGGACAGGCGGACTTATCTGGCTGGTGGTGGCCGCCCTCTTCGTTGTTCCGATGACCTTCGGCAGCAGCACTGGCCGATGGGACGCCGCCGCAGGAGGCCTGCTCATCGTTCTGGGCGCGTGGATTCCCGCCGTGGCTCGATTCCGCCGTCAGGGGCGGCTCGTCGACTCGGTCTGCTGGGCGATTGCCGGATTCGGCGTTCTCGATGGAGCCCTCCTGCTGGCCAGCGGGCATGAGGGCTGGGCCGCCACGTGTGTGGTCCTTGGGGCGGCCACGCTTGGCGCGCAACTGGTTGGCAGAGGATCCTGAAACCATGCTGCACCGAACAGCCGTCGTGAATCTGGTGGCGCTCACCGAGGATCAGCTCAAGGACATGCCCCGACTCGCGGGCCTGCTGAAGTCCGGAGCTCGCGCACGACTCCAGCCCACGCTTCCAGCCGTCACCTGCACCAGTCAGACCACGATGCTTACCGGCGCCACTCCAACCGATCACGGCATCGTTGGGAATGGCTGGCACGATCGTGATCGTGCGGAGACCAGATTCTGGCAGCAGTCGAATCGGCTCGTTCAAGCCGAGCCGGTGTGGACCGCGCTCAGGCGATCGCATCCGGAGTTCACGTGCGCCAACTGCTTCTGGTGGTACGCCATGTACGCCGATGTCGATGTCACAATCACGCCCCGACCGATGTACCCAGCCGACGGCCGGAAGATTCCCGACATATGGACGCAGCCGGCGGAACTCCGCGACACGCTCCAGTCAACCCTCGGGCAGTTTCCACTCTTTCGCTTCTGGGGACCGACCGCAGACATCACGAGTTCTCAATGGATCGCCGAATCAGCCATGCACGTCGATCGGGAGTTTGATCCAACACTGTTGCTGGTCTATCTCCCACATCTGGATTACGGGCTTCAGAAGTACGGACCAACGGACCCTCGCATGGTGGCCGAACGACAGGCACTCGACACCGTGGTGCCGGATCTTGTCGAGTCGCTTATGGCGCGTGGACGCCGCATCCTGCTGGTCAATGAGTACGGCATTGGAAACGTGAGTGGTACCGCTGCGCCGAACATCGCGCTTCGAAGGAGAGGCCACCTCGCGATTCGCCACGAGTGCGGCCGCGAGTTGCTTGATGCCGGCGCGAGTGCCGCATTCGCCGTCCCCGACCATCAGATCGCGCATGTCTACGTCGCCGACTCAGCAAAGGTGCCCACGATCGCGGAGGAGCTCCGCGCATTGAATGGCGTCAGCGAGGTCCTCGTCGGTGACGCCCGTTCACAAGCCGGCCTGGATCACGAACGTGCCGGCGAGATCATCCTCGTTTCAGAACCGGATCGCTGGTTCTGCCACGACTGGTGGACTGATCCCGCGCGAGCGCCGGACTATCAACGGACCGTGGACATCCACCGAAAGCCCGGATACGACCCACGGGAGTTGTTCCTCGATCCGGCGATTCGCTTCCCGAAGACCAGCGTGATGTGGCGGTTGGTGAAGAAGCGACTTGGATTCCGAACACTGATGGACGTCATTGCCACAGATCCGTCGCTCGTCCGAGGGAGTCATGGTCGGTGCGACCCAGAACTCGATCCGATCCTCTGGACAAGCGAATCCGTCGCGCTGTCACCGCGAATCGCCATGACCGACGTCAGCGCATTGATTGAATCCCTGGTGACGTCAGATCACCGCACACACGCGAGCGGCTGAATCAACGCCACAGCAGCATCATGATGGCCAGATCCCGGCCGTTGACCTCTCCGTCGCGATCGAGATCGCCGCTCCGTCTGGCCACCGCGTCCGGATTCTTCGCGACACAGGACGATCCATGCCCGCCATACACCCCGCCTGCCTGCTCGCAGTCTGTCTGCTCGGCCACGATGCAGATCTGATCGCCCAGGTCGCACGCGCCGCGACTTCGATCCACCCGGTGGACTACCTGCTGGCCCCCGACCGTGTCGGTGGGCGACTGCATCGTGCAAGCAGAGGCTGTCATAGCCGTTCGAAACCCGAGGTACAGGGCGCCGCCTTGACTGCCTGCGCGATTGCGGACGAAGTCACAGTCGAGCACTTCACCGCCCGAGTCCGATGAGCAGACTCCGCCGCCGTGATACGCCGCAAAGTTGGCGGTGAATGAAGACCCCCGTAGAACGGGCGCACCCTCGCGAGCGGCGTACACACCGCCGCCAGAGTACCGGGCCTCGTTCTTCTCGAATGTGCACGCGTCAGCAACTGGTCTGGAGCCCACCGCCAGCAGCCCCCCACCCTTCTCGCCCGCGTTGGCGATGAAGGCGCACCCCTCGAATCGGACGTTCCCGCCGCGTCCGCAATACGCGCCTCCGCCATTCCCCGTGACGGTGTTGCCCTTGAAAATGCATCGCCGGAAGGTTGGCGAAGATCCGATTGCGATGAGCCCGCCTCCGACCGCCGACCGCCTTCCGGCCAGCCCTTCATAACCGGTTCCTCCGGTCAGGGTGAGATCCTGAAGCACGGTGCCGGGCCCCTCAGCGCTCACGCAGGTCACCACGCTTGCCCTGCGATCCGTGGCGTCAATCACGGTCGATTCAGCGCCATCGCGTCCCTTGAGAAGGATCGACTTTCCGCGAAGATCAATCGCCTCACGCCAGACGCCCGGGGCGACATCGATCGTGTCGCCCGCCGAGGCCGCATCGATGGCGTGCTGAATCGTCAGCACATCCTCGGGCACGCGAATGACATTCGCAGGCACTGCGGTGCACACGACAAGCGTGAGCAGGGTCCCGATCCAACATATGGCTTTCATGAACCGAAGACTCCGCACTCAATGCCGATGCCCACACGCATCGACCCTTCCCCCCTCAGCATGGCGTCGCCCACACCAGCGACAAGTCATCAATTCACACCTCTGCCAAGGTCCCGGTGAATCGATCCGATTGTGCGGTCTGCTTCGGATCTCCGGAGAGGAACGGGGCATGATCTCATCTGGCCCCCGTCCGTGGTTCAAAAACCCACAAAAACGACCTAAATCGGGCCTGGCGCCACCGCCACGGCATGCGAACCGTCCAAATCCCACATGGGGTGGGTCCACCAGTGTCCATCCGACTCGCCGAGTGCCCTGCCCGGGGCACCCTCCGTCGCAGTGGTTAGGGGCGGGCTGGCCAGCCATTTCCGAGGCCTCATACGACGGTCGATCGTTACCCTACAGCAGTCTCGTATGACCGCTCTGACGACAGGGAGGATGCGAGGGACCGCGCCGGAGTCTGCCACTTGAGTACCGCCAGGGACCAGCACCGGGCTGACCAGATCTTCACCGACGCGCTCGATCGACCCGCTTCCAGCAGAGCGGCGTTTATCGAAACGGCCTGTGGCGAGGACGACTCGCTTCGCACGGAAGTGCAGGAACTGCTCGATCACTACTCGTCGGCAGAGGATGCGCTGACGCACACCCGAACCACCCACCAGTTCTCCGGCAGACCTGATGTCGAACAGGTGGATCTCCGAACCGACAAGGGACGCACCGTTGGCACATGCCGTCTCGACGGCCGACTCCCGGACGACGGTCTCTTTGAACAGTGGGCCACCCGCCGCCACGATGATCGCCCGGCCGCCATCCTGACGCTTGCGCGGCAACGACTCTCCCTGGAAGAAGCGCGGTCCGTGGCGATGCACGCAGAGATGCTCCTGCGACTGGACCACCCGGGCCTCCCTCGGATGTTGGAGGCAGGAACGGTCGACCTTGGCCGGGGGCCTGAGGCGTTCTTCCTGATTGAACGGATTGAAGGCGACCCTGTATGCGAGGGTCCTGCCGGGAGCACCTCTGAGTTGCGAAAGCGGCTTCGAATGCTCGAGTCAATCTGCGAAGCGGTGCAGGAGTTGCACTTCCACGGTCTGGCCCATGGCCGCTTGATCCCGTCGCGGCTGGTCGCAGGCAGCGACTCCACGGCGACACGCGTATCCGACCCTGGCATCCTCGCAGCGCTCGCCAGAGCCGTCCCAGACAGTGCCGCCGCGGAGGAACTGGCAGGCCGAGACAGTGCGCCCGAACGACGCGTACTTCCGCCCGCCGATCTGGATGCTCGCATCGACGTCTTCGATCTCGGTCGCCTGCTGCAGGGGTGGTGTGACGGAGTCTCTGCCCCACTTGCGCCGTCGGCCGCCCCCATCCCCCCAAACGCGACCGCGCACGACCGCCAGGATCGCTACCGCTGCGCTGGTGAACTGGGCGATGCCATCGGAGACCTGCTCACACCCGGCGACGCCCCCAGTGGAGTCGAGGGCACCACCACGGGACTGACCCCCATGGCGATCACGGTCATCGCGCTGCTGGCAGCAGCGGCCGGATGCGCCATCGGGGCACTGCTCTTCTGACTCAGCGACGCCGCCGCGGCACCACTGCCCCGAGCATCATCACTCCGAGCACGCCTGGCGCGGGAATCGTCGCGATGTCAAGGGAGACGGCGTCCAGACTCGAGTGGGCACCGCTCGTCTGAAACAGCACACCGATCTCACGAACATCCGCGCTGATCCCCGAGAGATCCCACTCGTAACTGACATTGGCAATCGCTCCGATACCACCACCAAAGTCGACCTCTTCCCAGTAGTTGATCGACACCGTGGCAAACAGCATGCCCTCGGCGCCACCCTCGATCCCATCGGTCCATGCGAGCATCACCTGGTCGTAGAGCATCTCGGTTCCGTGCATGGAGATATTGGCGACGACCCGGTCTGCATCGGCCGCCGTGTATCCGTAGGCGTGTAGGTTCAACGGGCCACCGAATCCGTAGATGTTCCCGTCACCTGAGATAAGCGCACCGTCGCTGAAGTTGAAGAGCAGCGCCTGGCCGCTCGGAAAGGCCTCATTGGTTGGAAAGTTTGGGCCCGTCGCAGCGCCCGCCGACGAGAATGACTCCCACGCGTAATGCGCGGTACCAGCATCGCCCCGCCACTCGGGCACGTCCTCAACCACAAAGCCGCCTGCCGCTGAACCAGCCATCACACACACGGCGACTGCTGCACCCATCACCTTGTCCATCGCCACGTACTCCTTCATCGGCCGCTCCGGGCCTGCTCAACTCGTTGAAAGATCACCCACCCCAGCCGGCGATCACCGCCAGCAGGTCATTGACGTCCACCACCCCGGTCTGATCGATGTCCGCAGCGCAGCAGGGGCAACGACCGAAGGCCTCAAGCACAGCGAGGAGGTCTTCGACGTTGGTCAGTCCGTCACCACTGACATCACCAGGTAAGCCTGTCGGAGGCACGACTTCCACGGTCAACTGGAGGCTGGCAGCCGATGCGATCCCAAGATCCACCATGGCGTGTTCCTTCATCACCCAGTCTGGGTAATTGGCCTCTCCACCTGATCCCGGTTCAGACGCCACATGCAGCGACGTCACCATGAGGTCGATCAATCCATCGGCGAGCGAGGCGCGGAGCGCGCATCGGATGTCGGGGTCGGCGACATCGATGTCGAATCGCATCACGCTCCACGCCGGGATGAGCTCGCCATCATTCACGCCGTCGACCTGACCGACCGACCATGCGTGTGGATTGAATCCATTCGTCAGCGAATTGGAAATGTCTCTGGCGACTCCTTCATCGAAGTCGATCGGATAGCAGTTGCGAACGCCCGCTGCCATCACTTCCCCGAAGGCCCCATCCTCTCCCCACGTCCATGCAGACCAGCCGTTCCGAAAGGCGGCACCGGTCAGAATCGTGGGGCGGCCAGGATCGCTGTCCGGTTCGCCAGCCGCCCCGTACGTGGACACATCGTCCTGTGTTGTGTCCAGCACGATGTCATCGCTCGACAGTGAGAGCGTCACGCTGCAACTGGTGATCTCATAGGCCGATGGAGGCAGTGCCGGTTCGACCGCACCTCCCGTCACGAAGCCGAGCAGCACCTGCCCATCTCGATCATCAAACGGATAGCCACTTTCGTAGGCGCTGAACGTCGACCCGACCGCCCGCAAACCGGGTGTGGCATTGAACCCGTAGTTCCACCGGTCAAAGTCGGGAGCCGTCAACGCGACTTCCGAGGCTCCTCCGCACGCCATGGCCATGATGAGCGCCCCAATCATCCTCGTCTCCTTCGTGAGCCCCCGACACAACGCCAGCGTATACTATTGCGACTGCCTCGCAGATGCAATACTTGTCTGGAGGCGAATATCCTTTTATACTGGATGGTTCCACTGGAGCACGCCCATGCCTCGACACGCCCCACGCGGATTCAGCCTCATCGAACTGATGGTGGTGGTCTGCATCATTGGCCTCCTTGCCGCGGTGGTGATCCCGGCCATGAACAGCCTGACCGGGACTTCCGGAACGGCGGTCGAGTCTTCGGCCGCCCGAGGGCTCACCGCTGGCTGGCGATCCTGGAGTTGGTCGCACAACGGCGCGCTGCTTCCCGGGCAGATCGACCTCTCGGCCCCTGTCTCCCCCTCCGAGGCGCCCGTCACATTCAATGGCACCTCCATTCCCGAGATCGCCAGAAGGCGGTGGATCTGGCGTTTGGCCCCCTACCTCGACAATCCCGCCGACACGCTCTGGGTCAACGATCAGCGCCGCTTCTGGTCGCAGACCATTGACAATGCAGAGGACGTCAGCGACGCGGTCTACCTGACCACCCTGCACCCGTCATTCGGGCTCAACATGGACCATCTTGGTGGGCGGCAGTCGAACGCCTGTGACACGTGGGCGCTGCATCAGTACGTCCAGTCGCAGGACGAAGGCGCCCCCGCGCTCTTCTCGGATACGTTCGCTCGGCTGCGCCGGCCAGCGGACCTGATCGTGTTCGCATCAAGCCGAGGTCCGTTCCAGGACAACATCGCCAACCAGACCATCGAAGGGTATTGGCGACTCGATCCACCCTGGAAGCCGGCCAGCGGCGGCAGCGCACCACGGTGGTCCCTTGATGATCACGGCCGCTTCACCCCGCCCGACGCCGGCACAGACCCTGCCACCTGCGGCGGTTTTCTCTCGGCACGTCACGATGGCCGCATGGTCATCGCCGCCGCCGATGGCCACGTCGGGGTGGAGCCATTTGAGGCGATGGGCAACATGCGGCGATGGGCCGATGCAGCGACCGGTCCCCACTGGGCCCCCTCCATTCCCTGACGCTGCCGCCACGGACGGAATCAGCGCGGAACGCCACCCCACTTCATCCCAAGTATCCTGTGGAGTGCCGCTGCTCGAAGTCGAGGGGCTTGACGCTCCAACGCGGTCAATCAGGAGGGTATGGACATGGCCATGGTGCTTCTTCTCATCGGAATCGGCGCTGCCATCGCGCTCATCGGCTGGGCATTCAGCTCCGAGAGCCCCGCCACCAAGGTTGGCGGTGCGATCGCCGCCCTGATTGTGCTTTTTGCATTCGTGCTGTTCAGTTCGGTACGGCATGTCAGCGAGAACGAGGTCGGAATCGTCGTGAAGCATTTCGGCAATGAACTGCCCGCGGGGACGATCATCGCCACCGACGGCGAGAAAGGGCCGCAGGCCCAGATCCTCGGACCGGGCTGGCACTTCTGGCTGTGGCCCGGCCTCTACGACGTGGAAGTCGAACCCATTGTCCGTGTAGGCAGCGACGAAGTCGGACTCCTGACGGCGCTCGATGGCGCTCCACTTCCAAGCGGTCAGGCGTTCGCAGCCGAATGGGATGACCCGGCATCCATGATGCAGGCCACGCACTTCCTCGGCACCGGCGGTGGGCACAGGGGGCCACAGGCGTCCGTCCTCAAGCCGGGCAACTATCGGATCAACACCCGCCTCTTCGAGGTTGATCTGGTCGATGCCACCAACATTCCAAAGGCCACTGTCGGAATCATCAAGTCAAACGTGGGTGATACTCCGGTCGGCACGGACGGCACCGTGGCCAGCATTGTGGATGAAGGCCAGCGCGGCATCTGGAAGACGCCGCTGCACCCGAACAAGCTGTACCTCAATACCAAGGCGTATGAGGTCACGATGCTTTCCACCGAACAGCAGATCATCCGGTATGGCATCGGACCCGATGCTGCGGCCGGAACGGATGAGCGTGAGATTGAAGTCCGCACGTCGGATGGGTTCACGTTCCCCGTGGATGTACGTGTCGAGTATCAGATCAGGCCCAATGACGCACCGCAGGTGGTGGCCGAGTTCGGCGGCGATGAGGCCAAACTGCACCGATATCTCGCATCCGTCGTCCGCGCCATCTTCCGCAACAACGCGGAGAACGTGAAGGCGCTGGACTATGTGCAGCAGCGATCCCAGCAGGAGTCGTCGACCACGGAGACGATCGGCCAGGAGATGGGGCAGGTCGGCGTGACGGTCAACGCCGTCCGCATCGGCCAGATTGGCGACGTCGAGTCTCTTGGAGAGCTGCTCAAGACCCAGACCGACCGCGAGATCGCCCTTCAGGAGCAGATCACGTTTCAGGAGCAACAGCGGGCGGCCGAGCAGCAGAAGGCGCTGAGCAGAACCAAGCAGGAAGCCTCCGAAGAGGCCAACCTGGCAACCGCCACCTACGGCGTCAAGATTGCCGAGCAGTCCAAAGCCAAGCGGCTCATCGAGGCTGAGGCCGAGGCGGAGGCCATCAAGATCAAGGCGGTCGCGCAGGCGGAGCTCTTCCAGCGACTCGCAGAAGAGATCGGTGAGCACAACGCAGCGCTTCTGGAGTTGCTCCAGATCATCGGTGACCACAGCATTGAGATCACGCCACGCGTCATGGTGGTCGGTGATAGCGGCAACGATCAGGGACAAGGCGCCGCCTTGATCGGCACCATGCTTGACACCATGGTGCAGCGACCCGCGACCGCCGCCGCCAAGCCGGAGTAACCCTGAGCGCGGAGAGGCGACTACGGATCCGCGGCGGGCCTAGCGAACGATGATTTGGCTCATCCACCGCTCATCGGCGCTGGAGAGCCCCGTGTTCGGCCGAACCAGCGCCAGACTGAGGAGCGTTTCGCCTGGCCCCACAGCCTTAAAGCGGAGCACCTGCGTTGCCACAAGATCCTCCTGGGCCCGCTCGGCCTCGGTGCGATCGAGGCGATTGCCATCCGGCATCAGCACGAGACCGTCCGGCCGGCGGACCATCTGCCAAACTCGCCCCGACGATGGGTTCTCCGGCAAGTCCACAAACAGCAACTGGCCGACCTTCAACTCGATGACCTGGCCGGCCTCGGCAGGGCCCACCGTCACCTCGTTCGGGTTCCCTGGGATTCTCGTCTTCGGCTGTGACCCACACGCGGCCAGTCCGGCCAGCAGGAGGGCGGTCCCGAACACGATCGTTGTTCTCGAAACGCTCATGCCGTCGAGTGTACCGCGTAGAATCGGCACGCTGTCAGGAGACCCCGATGACCACCACCACTGAACTCAATACGGTCGATGCGATCACCCGGATCCACGGCGAAACCTGCCGCACACGGGTCGATGCTGGCGTCGAGCGCGTCCGGCGCCGATGGACTGACTCGGACGGTGACGAGCAGGCGATGCACGAATTCTGCATCAAGCACTTCGTTGCTGATCCGGACCGCCTTGCCTCCCTCGTCGATCGACTTGAAGTGGCCATGGAGCAGATCGGCGGGCATCTCTATGAGATGCACCGGACGCTCCGGCGATGGTCGGACCTTCGGGGTGAGCGCATGGATGAGATCGACGACATTCTCGCCACGTTCGATCCGGCACCGGACCTGAGTGATCAGTTCTATCGGCAGAAACTGGCCTTCGTCGCGTTGCTCAATCTTGATCGACCAGACCTTGACGAGATGCTCGAGTCGGGCGAGCGATGGAATGCCGCAGACTGGGCCGCGGTCCGTATCGCTGGCGCCTTCGGCCCTCGAATTCCACAGGACGTGTCAGATCTGGCGCGCGAGCTGGGACACCGAGCCGACACTTTTGTGGCCGATTTTCACGTGCCCGTTGGTTCACTCATCACCACCGAAGGTACCCGTCCCTTTGATGCCGACCGAAAGCTACTGGCACACTGGCTGATCCGAGAGGAAGTCCGAGGCGGATACGCAGTTGATGGAGGACTCTCGACTCAGCGGGCACTGATGTGGGTCATGCGGCGCCACATCGACGGGACGATTCCAAAGTCCGTCATGGAGGGAGAAGATCACGGGGACTGGAACGCTGAGACAAACACGATCAATGGGAAGTCCACAGACGAGCTGGTCGGACTCGAACGCTACGAGCGATGGCTTGACATGTTCACAGTCGCGAAGGCTTTCGACGCACACCATGAGGATCACCCGACGGCGATGGCCAGGAAGTTTACGCTGCAGCGGGAGATTCCCGAAGCGGATGTCGAACGGCTCCTGCTGGACCTGCTTGAGTCGCCCGCCCGCGCCAGATGCAGCCAGCTCCTGGCCGATCATCTCGGAAGGCCACTGGAGGCTCACGACATCTACTTTGATCAACTGGCACCGACCAGGCCGGTCAAGGAACTCGACGCCCTCGTGAAGCAGCAGTTCGGTGACCACCGCGGGCTGCAATTGGCACTGCCGCAGGTGCTCCGAGGCCTCGGGTACCCAGGAGGCGCTGCCGACTTCCTCGGTACCAGAGTCAAGGTGGAAATCTGCCGCGGCGCTGGACACGCCATGCGCCCCTACCTCCCCGAGTACGACGCCTGGCTTCGCACCAACAGCCTTGATGACGAATTGGGCTGGGACGGCTTCGACACTGCCATGCACGAACTCGGCCACAATCTGGAACAACTCTGTTCGACGCACTTCGTTCCTCGCCCCGCGCTGCGCGGCGTCCCCAACACGGCCTGCACAGAAGCGTTCGCGTTCCTGTATCAGGCCCTCGCGCCTGACGTCCTTGGGCTTGACGAGCCTGATGAAGCGGCGGCCGACTACACCACGGTCGAAACCATGCTCGAAGCATGCCAGATCGCCGGACCCGCGCTTCTTGAACTACGTGTCTGGCGATGGCTGTACGACCACCCTGACGCAACTGCCGAATCGCTTCGAGATCGCGTCATCGGTATCGCCGACGAACTCTGGAACGAGCACTATGCCGCACACTTCGGGCCCGATCCTTACGCAACGCTCGCGGCCTATCAGCACATGATCGGCTACCCCTTGTATCTGGCCGACTACGCCCTCGGGCACATCATCAGCCATCAGGTTCGCAGTCATGTTCGGACGCGCGATCTCGCATCCGAGACGCATCGAATCTGCGCCATCGGTCGCATCACTCCGGATGCATGGATGAAACAGGCCGTCGGATCCAGCATCGACGCCAGACGGCTCGGTGAGGACGCCGCAGCGGCATGTGACCGTCTGGCAGGAATCGCATCATGACAGCACCGGACGTGCTGCTGCTGGAACGCATTCATGACGCCGCCGATGAAACACTCGCTGCCGCGGGGTGGACTGTCGGCCGGCTTGATCACGCACTGACGGGATCAGACCTTGGCGAGGCGGTCGGAAACACCCGCGTACTGGGCATCCGATCAAAGAGCCGGGTGTGCAGCGACGTGCTCACCCTGTGCCCCGATCTGGAAGCGGTTGGCTGTTTCTGCATCGGCACCAATCAGGTCGATCTCGACGCCGCCGCCAGCGCTGGCGTGGCGGTGTTCAACTCACCATTCTCCAACACACGCAGTGTGGCGGAGATGACCATTGCTGAGATCATCGCGCTGCACCGCAGGCTCTTCGACCGTTCCATGCAACTCCACACAGGATCCTGGCAGAAGTCGGCCAGCGGCGCCCACGAAGTTCGGGGGCGAACGCTCGGCATCGTGGGGTACGGACACATCGGATCGCAGGTCTCCGTACTGGCAGAGTCACTTGGAATGAAGGTCGTGTATCACGACATCCTGCCACGGATGGCGCTCGGCAACGCAACGCCGCTGGATTCACTTGGCGAAGTGCTCTCCGTGTCGGACGTCGTCACGTTGCATGTCCCTGCAACACCAGCCACGCACCACCTCATCGGACCCACCCAGCTGGCTGCGATGAAGCCTGGCGCTTCACTCATCAACAATGCGCGCGGCACGGTGGTGGATCTCGAAGCGCTTGCGGCGTCGATCACCAGCGGCCATCTCGGGGGTGCGGCCCTCGACGTTTTCCCCACAGAGCCTGGCGCCAATGAATCGGCCTTCGAGTGCCCGCTGGCAGGCACGCCCAATGTCATCCTCACCCCCCACGTGGGCGGAAGCACGGAGGAAGCGCAGGCGCAGATCGGGCGGGACGTCGCCCTGAAAGTGTCGCGGTTTCTCCAGACTGGCACGACGACGTCCGCGGTGAATGTCCCGGAAGTTGATCTCCCGGGCCACCACCCTGACCAGATGCGCATCCTGCACTTCCACCACAACGTGCCAGGTGTCCTCAGCTCGCTCCACGCGATCCTCGCTGACGCTGGTGCCAACATTCACGCCGAGTATCTCCAGAGCCAGGGAGACCTCTCCTATGTGATTCTCGACGTGGATCCAGTGGAGCGTGGTGTGCTTGGCAAGCGCATCGGCGAACTCACCGAGACCATCCGGCTTCGGATCCTCGGATGATCAGTCGCGATTGAAGGCCGCCATGCCTTCGCATGTGCAGGCCAGATTGCGATCGCCCCAGGGATTATCGATCCGCCCGACGGGTGGCCAGAATTTTCGCTCGCGCAACCATGGAAGCGGCCACGCCGCCCGCTCACGGCTATAGGGGCGGTCCCACGTGTCATCCGTCATCATGGCTGTCGAGTGTGGTGCCCCCTTGAGCACATTGTCCTCACGGTCAGCATGGCCCGACTCGATCTCCGCAATCTCCCGTCGAATCTCAATCAGCGCCTCGCAATAGCGATCGAGCTCGGCGAGGGACTCGCTCTCCGTCGGTTCGATCATCAGCGTCCCCGGCACTGGCCATGACATGGTCGGCGCGTGGAAGCCATAGTCCATCAGGCGCTTCGCGACGTCGTCGGGCTTGATCCCTGCCGACTTGTCAAATGGTCGCAGGTCAATGATGAACTCATGCGCGCAGCGACCGTCCTGATCCTGATAGACGATGTCAAAGTGCCCCCCAAGCCGCTTCGCCATGTAGTTGGCCGCCAGCACCGCCACCGCACTGGCGTGGGCCAGCCCGGGGTCACCCATCATCGTGATGTACATCCACGAGATCGGAAGAACACTGGCGCTCCCCCATGGGGCGGCCGAGACAGGATCGATCCCTGATGAATCACTATCGGTCGGGGAGATGACAGGATGTCCGGGGAGATACGGTGTCAGGTGCGGCGCCGCCGCGATGGGTCCGACGCCCGGTCCACCTCCGCCATGCGGAATGCAGAACGTCTTGTGCAGGTTGAGGTGGCACACGTCGGCACCAACCGCGCTGGGCGTTGCATGCCCAAGCATGGCATTCAGATTGGCGCCATCGAGATACACCTGGCCGCCACCCTGATGCACCATGTCGCAGATCTGCTCGATGGTGTCCTCGAAGACCCCATGGGTGGACGGATAGGTGATCATGATCGCGCCGAGTCGATCCTGGTGTTTCTCGATCTGTCTCGCAAGATCCTCCAGCGAGATGTCGCCGTCATCACATGCCACGGGGGCCACTTCGAACCCCGCCGCAACAGCACTGGCCGGGTTCGTGCCGTGCGCTGACATCGGGATCAGACACACCTTCCGATCGTCGTCTCCGTTGGCCATGTGCCAGGCCCTGATCGCCAGAAGGCCTGCATACTCACCCTGCGAGCCTGCGTTCGGCTGGAGCGACACTCCGGCAAACCCAGTGAGATCCGCCAATCGACCCTCCAGTTGCGTGAAGAGTTCCTGATATCCCTCCCACTGGGGCGCTGGCGCAAAGGGATGAATGCTTCCGAAGGTCCGCCAACTCACCGGAAGCATCTCCGAGGTCGCGTTGAGTTTCATCGTGCATGATCCAAGCGGAATCATGGAGTTCGCCAATGAAAGATCTCGCGACTGCAATCGGGTGATGTAGCGGAGCATCTCCGTCTCGCTGTGGTACGAGTTGAAGACCTCATCCGCCAGATACCCGCGATCCCGCCGCAGTGGCTCCGGCACACTCGCATCACAAGGTGAGAGCGACACGTCCGCTGCGATGGCCCGAGCGATCGTTTCGACATCGTCAGATGTTGTCGTCTCGTCAAACGTGATTCCAACGCAGGGTTCGTCCGAAAACCGACGAATGTTATAGCCAGCCGCGAGCGCCCGCGCCACCATGGCATCGGCTGCAGCGTTGTCTTCGGCCCGCACGACCACGGTGTCAAACACGGTCCCGGGCTCAACAGTCACATCGGCTGATTGAAGGGACTGCGAAAGTGTGCACGCCGCCTTGCGAACACGCTGCGCAATGCGGCGTATGCCTTCTGGACCGTGCCAGACGGCGTACATGCCGGCCATGATGGCAAGAAGCACCTGCGCGGTGCAGATGTTGCTCGTCGCACGATCTCGCTTGATGTGCTGCTCACGAGTCTGGATGGCCATCCGAAGGGCTGGGCGACCGGTCGAATCGCGCGACACACCAATGATTCGTCCCGGCATCTTTCGAACGAATTGCGACCTGACTGCCATGTAGGCGGCATGCGGGCCACCAAATCCCATGGGCACGCCGAATCGCTGAGTCGATCCAACGGCAATGTCGAAACCCATTTCACCCGGAGACTTCATGAGGGCCAGCGACAAAGGATCCGCTGCGATCACCGATACGACGCCCGCGTCGCTGGCTGCCCCCGCCATCGCCGACCAATCCCGAACCACTCCGTAAGTGTCCGGTGTCTGCACCAGCACGCCGAAGACGTCGTCGAGCGATCCTGGATCCACTGCAAGATCACGCACATCCAACTCGATGCCCAGCGGCTCCGCCCGGCCTCGAAGTACCGCCAATGTCTGCGTATGGCAGCGGTTCGAAACGAGGAACCGCCGTCGCCCACGCCGGTCAATCTGCCGGCACATCAGCATCGCCTCTGCCGCGGCCGTCGCCTCATCGAGCAGCGAGGCATTGGCCACGTCGAGCCCAGTCAGATCACACACCATCGTTTGATAGTTGAGCAGTGCTTCCAACCGGCCCTGCGAAATCTCAGCCTGATACGGCGTGTACTGCGTGTACCAGCACGGGTTCTCGAAGATCGATCGAAGAAGCACCGGGGGAAGCACCACGTCGTGGTAGCCCATGCCGATGCACGAGCGCACGACCTGATTCCTCTCCGCCATATGCCAGAGTCGAGAGAGTGCTTCAGACTCGGACGCCGGGGCCACTGTGCCTGCAGTGCCGGACTGAATACCTTTCGGAATCATGCCCGTCATCAACGCGTTGAGGTCATCGCAGCCGATCGCATCGAGCATACGCTCGATGTCAGCCGCATCGGGCCCGATGTGTCTCGACGCGAACGAACCGAGAAGTCGGAACGAGTCCCCGCTGCGGTGATGGGGATTCGGTGTCTCGACCATGCATTGCTCCATGGATTCGGCTCCTGAGTGGTACCTGTCAGAAGCCGCGCATTGTAGATACCTCCGACCGCTCAGGAAGCGATCTCGATCACCGACCCTTCATCAAGCGGACGCAGCAGCCCCTCCGGGACGTCCGTCCCGTCCGGGAGGTGGATCAGCCAAGTTCGCCGCTTCAGATCATCCGGCAACTGGTCGAGTTCCGCCCAGGTCGTGTGCTTGAAATGCCCCCCGCACTCATGCACGATGACGGATGCCTCTGAGAGCCAGTCGATATGCGTCTGCTCGAATTCCGTATCCGAGGACCACCCCAGCGTGCCCACCCCATCTGAAATCAGCAGGCCCGCGGTGGGTACCGAGTGTCGCGTTCTACGGCACCGAACGGTCAGGCCCGCCACAAGCGCCGGCTGGTCCGGGTCGAGGGGGCAGGGTTCGAAGTAGTCCTCAAGCCTGGAGGTCTCGCCACCCTCTCGGGTGCGCCCATCCATCGCAGGGGCCAGTTTCTCCCAGACGCGGTCCAGAACTTCCGGCAAGGCGTGGAGTCTGGGGCGGGTTGGACGCTCGCAAAGGTACCTGCGGGCAAATCCGATCGTTTCCAGCCCGTTGCTGTGATCACCGTGCAAATGGGTCAACAGGTAGTCGTCGATTTGATCGACGTTCAGCGGCAAGCCACTCCGTACCGATGCCTCGCGATACATGGCCATAATGGAGCCAGGGCAGTCGATGGCGACGAGGCGGTTTCCCACCTTCACCACACCGCTCGACCCGTGATGGATCGCGCTGAATGCGTCTCCGATTCCAGTGATGATCAGGTGCATGTCGCCATGGTTGCATGGATGCGTCTTCGATGCCATGCCAATCCGGCTGGTGGTAGACTTGGCCGCACCTCTGCAGGGGTGGGAGGGCCTGTCCGGATCGGGGCGTAGAGCCGAGCGGGAGGCGTATCACCCTGCGACCGCGAGAGGAGGTCCTGTGCGACAGAAATCCCCCCATTCGACCCCACTCTCCAGCTTGCGATTGCCATGCCTGATGGTCCTCGCCGGGCTTGTGTGCGCCTCGCCGGTGGCAGCCCAGAACCGGGAGACCGCCTTGCTCAACCGGCTTGAGCAGGAGATGCTCGACTCGGAGATTGAGCGACGGCTCTCAGACCATCGAGGGCAGACCTTCGGTGAGCAGCTCACCCTCGACTACGGCGCCTCCATTCGATTCGGGTGGGCCAAACTCGACGACGCCAACTACAACCCGTATGGCCTTCGGCAATACGAAGCCAATGTCTACTTGCAGGCTACGGCAGCTGGCGGGCACCGTGTCTTCGGCAACCTCCGATTCCTCTACAACCAGTACTACAACAGCGACAACTCCAACAACGGATGGCTGGAGCCGATTGGCAATCGATACTGGTATCAGTTCGATCTCGCGGACTGGCAGCGGGCCAACGAAGGCTCCGCTGGCGACCTGGGCCTCAATGTGCGTGCAGGCAGGCAATTCGTCTCATGGAATTCGGGCCTCGTCTGGAGCAATGACATTTACGGAGCCAGGGTGCGATCCAGTCTTGGAGCACTCAGTTTCGACGGGGTGGTTGGCGTTTCGGCCCGCAGCGGGTTGTACGACTTCGATGTCAGCAGGCCCAACTACGACAGCGACACCAACCGTCACATCTGGGCGGTGCGAGGCCAATACGAAGTCTCCCCGGAGTTCGCACCCTTCGTCTCGTACTTTGTGCAGCGCGATCACAACCCTGAACAGGCGGTCGTTCCGTTCCTCGGCGCCGTTGAGTTTCAGTACGACTCCGAGTACCTGTCATTCGGTACCGACGGGTCGATCGGCAATCAGTTTCTCTACACGCTCGAACTCTGCCGCGAGTCCGGCAACGGGCGATCCACTCCGATCGTCACGCCTGGGGGTACGACACAGACTGAGGAAGATATCGATGCCTGGGCGGGCGTCCTCAACATGGTCTACCTGCTTCGGGACGATCACCAGACCCGCCTGGAGTCAACACTCGCCTTCGGAACCGGCGACGATGACCGCGTCTCGGCCTCGGGAACGATCGGCGGGAACTGGCCGGGATCGCCTGATCACGCCTTCAACAGCCTCGGGTACATCAACACGGGCCTCGCGCTGGCGCCAAGCATGACCAACCTGATGATGGCCAGGCTGGGTGGCAGCACGGCCATTCCCATCAACCCCAGGCGGCCTGACGACCTGCGAATTGGGGCCGACTTCTTCATCTTCGGCAAAACGGATACCGACAGCCCGCTGACCGTTCGGTCGGGACCGAGCCGATTCATCGGATGGGAGTGCGATCTCAGGGTTGATTGGCGACTCACATCCGATGTCAGTCTCAACGTCAGGTATGGGCTGTTCGTTCCCAACGGGGGAACGCCTGCTCCCAATGATCAGGTCCGGCAGTTCCTGTATGGAGGCGTCAGTTATGCGTTTTGACCCCACCACCCTGCTGCTCCTGACAACGCTGGCGATGATGTCGGCGTGCGGCCTGGGCGATCGCACTCGCGTGGAGGAACCCGCCGCCGCCGCGTGGCCGACGCAGGAGGACACGCTCGACTTCTGGGATCACCTTGAGTCTCAGCCCGTCACGACCAATGACGACGCGCTCCACGGACTTCTGCTCTTTGCGGGGCATACACCGGAAGCGGCGACGTGGGATGAACGCCTGGCGGCCGCCCGCCAACGCGGGTGGATCGCCGCCGATCGCACACCAATCCCCAACGAATCCGCCGAAATGGGGCTGATCTCCGTCTGCGTGTGCCGGATTCTGGATCTGCAGGGTGGTCTGTCCATGCAGGTATTCGGGCCTACACCTCGATATTGCACCCGAGAATTGGTTCACACAGGCCTTCTTCCAGGCATAACGGAACATGAGGCCCTCACTGGGGCCGAGTTCATCGCCCTGCTCAGTGCCATGGAGCAGCGGCAGTTGATGGATCAGGCTTGGGCCGCTCGAACGGCTCAGGCTGACAACAGACCAGACGCCATTGGCACAACGGCGTCTGATGCGTCGCCCGGTGAATCAGATGCCGAGCGCGATCAGGAAGGTGGTACACCGTGAGGGTGACCTACGCTTCAATTCAGTCCGTTCTCCTGGCGTGCTTCCTCGGCGGCGGTGCCGCCATGGCTCAAGATGCGCCCGTCGAGACCGCAACCACCGGGGCCCGGGTTGATCCCGACAGTATTGCGCCACGTGATGCCATTCAGGCCCGGCTCGCCAGACTTCGAGCCATGGCGCTTCAGGCTGCAGAGAAGTTGCCTGAGGGTGAGACGCGCGTCCTTCAAGCGATCGTGATGGACACCGCGGGGAAAGTGCAGTGGCGGCAGACAAAGGATGCTCCCTGGACCACCGCGGCCAAGGAGGCCACTCTCAAGCCCGGCGCGATGATCCGTACGGGACTTCGCTCCTGGATGATGCTTCGAGTAGGTCTGAACGCGCACGTGTTCGTGGACAGTGGATCCCGCGTCACATTGCCGACCATGGCGCACGCCGGGTCGACTCTCCGAACAACGCTTCAGATTCAACGAGGCCGAGCCGACATCGATGTCGGTCACGTCGGCCTGACCAACGACTTCTCTGTACTCACCCCATCCGGCGCGCTGGCAGTCCGAGGTACCGGCATGGCAGTGGCCCACAATGCGCTCGCTGGCACACAGGTGTACGGCGCACGAACCAACGCGATGAATGCCATCGCAATGCAGTATTACGGAAGCAAGGTCCAACACATGCTCTCGGGGCCCGCGCTATCGACCCAGCGTACGCCTGATCCCGCTGCCGCGGAAGCCTTTGCATCGGCCGGACCTCCTCCCCTTCAAGCCACTGAGTCGCAGGACAGGGAGGACGCGCCCGACCAGACGACGCAGGCCGTCTCCAACACCGATCCGGTCAACCAGAATGTCCGTGTCCTGCTGGCAGAGCAGCAGGAAGCCATCTCCGACGAGATCCTCGAAGAGGAATTCGGCGATCCGTTTGCACAGGATGGATTCAGTTGGTACGTCGGCGACAACGGCGTCGTACTTCCAGAGCAGCGTGCAGAGGTGGCCACGGCGCTGTACTGGGATATGAAGCTGCAACACGTCCCCACGAGCGTTGACCCCTACAACGACGGTGGGCACCGCGTCGCGAAAGCCTTTGAAGGCTCCCTGTTCTATGCAACACGCACTGAGGACAGCGCGGGGCACTGGAGCAATGGCTGGTATGACCCATCACGAGCCCAGTACATCCACGAAGGAACTGAATCTACCGGACCACTCCTCCGGATCCCATGGGGCGAAGCGCTCCCCACCGGCGACCGCCCGCTCCCGGAGACCTATCAGGCCCTGATTGATTATGGCGACGCCAACTGGGATCCCCAACATCCATGGACCGGTAGTGCTGACCTCCGCACGATGCTCACATTCGTCAACGAGTTCTGCGTGACGACGTTCGATGGCAATGGCAACCGGATCGAAACCTGCCGACAGGCCTTCGCCAATGCAATGAACGCCATTCTCTACAACGAGCAGTACGGCCAGCCGGGCCTGACCCAGTATGGAGCAGCGATGCAGGATCCCATCCAGGCTGCGACATGGGATCCCAGCGGCAGTGACTGCCCGATGTGCCCCTGATACGCTGCTCGCAGCGTGATCGATCAGACAGGGCTTCGCATATTGCTCACCTCGGTGCTCGCCACCGCAGCCATCGTGCTGCTGGACGTGTCTGGCGCGCTCACCGCATGGAAGGAACAGTCACTCGATCTCGCCCAGCAGTATCTGCCGCGCGACGCCGCACCGATGTCGGATGAGATTGTGCTGGTGGACATCGATGATCGCGCCCTGGAGCGAATCGGACGATGGCCATGGCCCCGAACCGAGTTAGCCGGCGTCCTCGACGAACTTCACCTTGCTGGCGCCCGCACCATCGCAATCGACCTCGATCTCGCGGATCCTCAACCTCCAACCTGGCAGCCCGGGCCAACGCCCATCCGCATTGATCACGACGCAGCACTTGCTGGCGCCATGTCCGGCCGGGTCGTTCTTGCAGCGCTGCTCATGCCAGACGAACTTCCTCAGCGATGGCGTGCTGCAGGTGGCGCCCCAGACACGCTCCTCAAGGTGCTCAACGATCTTCAGGACGACCTCGGGATGGATCCGATGGAGAGTCCATCCATCACCAACCGGTCCGATCGCATGGCGGCACAGGACACTGCACATTTGCTGCGCAGACACGCGGTCCATGCTGCAGCAGCGGAGACGCCCCACCGGGACGCGCTGGCCGAACGGGCCGGCCATGAGCGTGGGGCTCTGGCACCGATCATCAATCTTGCCCTGCGCCAGCACGCCGCGAGAAACGCTCTGAAAGGCGCCATGGAGCATGGAGCCACCGCACCTCCCTCCGCAGGCGATCGATTTCCGCAATCCGCATTCTCTACGGCCGCCGGCGGGACCGGATACGTCAACATCGTCAGACGCAGCCGGGACGGAGGCATTCGACAGATCGTTACGGACCAGTCGATTGGACATGGCCAGCGTGTGCTTCCACTCGGCCTGGCGGCCGTTCATGCCTTTCGAGGAGGGATGGAGCCGATCACGATTGACGAAGATGTCCTCTCAGTCGCGGGTGTTCGATTGCCGGTCACCGATGGCGCCGTCACGGTCACATGGCCTCGCAGTGAGACCGGCATGGCATGGCCCGACCTCCACCGCGCCACGGCCGAAGATGGGCGATTCAAGGGGCATCTCTCGATCGGCGAGATCGCCGAGTTGGCTCGGGCTCGCCGATCGCGGGATGAGGCCCTTGCCACGCTTGAAGAGACATCGCGTGAACTGCTTCGAAGCATCCGCCAGGAAACTCACCTGGAGTCAGACAACTGGCTTTCGGAGGATCTCCAGCGTGAAATCGATGATGAAGTCACCTTCTCTCTCGGTGACATCTCCACACGAGATGCGCTGCGTCAGGCAGCAGCGGGACTCAATGAGACCGATCGCAACCTGCTGCACCGAATGCTTGACTGGCGCAATGCCACGACAACGGCCACACTTGCAAACGATCGAATCCGCAGAACCGCTGCCACGCTCAAGTCGCTGGTCGATGATCGACTGGTGTTCATTGGCTGGACGGCCACTGGCACAGTGGCTGACTTCGTCCCGACGGCTGCCGGCCCTCGAACCCCGGGAGTCATGGTGCACGCGGCACTTGCCGACATGGTGCTGCAGGATCGCTGGCTACTGGAGGGTCCGCGCTGGTGGTCGGTTCTTGCTTCCGCCATCCTCGGGCTGATCGTCGCACTCATCGTCGCTGCAGCCGGCCCCTGGCCTGCAACGGCGGCATCGCTCCTTGTCCTGATCGGATGGTGTGGACTGATGGTCGCGTCACTGGCCACCACGTCCATCGTCCTTCCCACCGTCGCCCCGATCATGGCCATCACCGGCTCATGGGCTGCCGGCACCGGTGCCAGGGCCGTCATCGTGCAACGAGACAAACGCCGCATCACGCGTCAGTTCAGAGCCCGTGTCCCAGAAGCCCTCGTGGACGAACTCGCCCGTCATCCCGAGTCGGTGCACATGCGCGGCGTTCGAAGGGAGGTCTGTGTCATGTTCGGTGATCTGGCGGGGTTTACCTCCATCAGCGAACGGCTCGACAGCGAGCAAACTGTCTCCATGCTCAATGACTGCATGGCTGGCCTGACAGATTGCCTTCGCGAACACGGTGCCTATGTCAATAAGTTCCTGGGTGACGGCTTCCTCGCATTCTGGTCGGCCTTCGCGCCCCAGGCCGAGCAGGCAAGACTGGCCTGTGGCGCCGCCATGGCCTGCCAGTCGTTCATGGAGTCGATCAACCGATCGGCTCCGATGGATCAGCCGCCACTCGGTCTCCGCATCGGAATCGCCACGGGGGAGGCCATTGTTGGTGATTGCGGCGCACCGCCTCGGCTCAACGACTACACCGTCATCGGCGACGTCGCCAATCTGGCGGCCAGGCTTGAGTCCGCCAACAAGCAACTCGGCACCAGCGTTCTTCTTGACGATCGAACCAGGTCGCTTGCAGGATCTGCCACGCCGCTGATTGAGGTCGGACCATTGCAGGTCGTCGGTCGCGATGGTGTCGTCGATGTGTGGACCGTCACATCCGATCAGGTTGATCAGGCCGCGCTCGAAGCGTCATCCTCACTCGCGCAAGCCGTGCGATCCGGCGATCGACCTGCGGCGAGACGTGCGCTGGAAATGCTGGAGCGGACGTCGCCGGAACCCGGGCGTCTTCGTGTGTTTCGGGAACTGGTACTGGACGCCCCCGACCCCATGCCCCGAGCGATCCGACTGCGAGAGAAGTAGCCTGTACCACTGACCACGCGATCTCGACGGAATACCCATGCCAGAAATCACACCCCAACAGGTTGACTGCATCCTGGAAGTAAGCCGCGTCCTGGGCGCCACGGATGATGCAACAGAGGTCATTCGACGCGTTGCGGACTGCCTTCGGGACATTCTCGACGCAGAACGGGCCACCGTGTTCGCGTTTGAAAAAGACACTGATGAACTGGTCGCGGTCGCCGGCCACGGCCCCGACGGCGCATTGATGGAAACGCTCGAGGATATTCGCGTTCCGCTTGGCACTGGCATTGCCGGAACGGCCGGCGCGGAGAGACGCATCATCAACATTCCGGACGCCTACGCCGATGACCGGTTTTACCGTGGTGTTGACGAGAAGACCGGATATCGAACCCACAACCTCTTGACCGTTCCCCTGATCGCGGTCGACGTCAACGAACTCGTCGGAGTGGCCCAAGTGCTCAATCGTCGAGAAGGGCCGTTCGGCGAAGACTGCGAACGGATTGCGACTGCACTTGCAGCGCAGTCAGCCGTCGCGATGCGACGCGCGCGCCTCCTGTCCGATCGACTGGAACTGGTCAAACTTCAACACGATCTGGATATCGCCCGCGGCATCCAGACTGCCACGTTTCCGACCAGTTTCCCCAACCTCGATGGATGGGATATTCACGGGTGGAGCGTTCCGGCCGACGCAACTGGCGGCGACGCCTTCGACGCTGTGCAGGTTGTTGATGGTGCGATGCTCATGGTCGGAGATGCGACCGGGCATGGCATCGGCCCGGCGATCTCAGTCACACAGGTGCGGTCGATGTTGCGGATGGCCGTGCGGCTCGAAGCCCCCCTGCTTCAACTTGTCAGAGAACTCAATCAGCAACTCTGGCAGGACACCTCAGCGATGCAGTTTGTAACGGGCTGGTTTGCAAGACTCGACGCGAAGACTGGACGCCTTGACACGATTGCAGCAGGCCATGGACCCATGCTGCTTCTGCGCGAGGATGGTGGCGTCGAGGAACTCGAGGCCGATGTTCCGCCTTTGGGTGTTCTTGAGGATCTGGATGTCAGCTCGTCGACCGCCATTGATATGAGACCGGGTGACCTGTTGCTTGTCCCGACGGATGGGATCTTCGAGGCCATGGATGAGGACGGCGTGATGTATGGCACCGATCGCATCATTCGCGTCCTTCGAGATCACGACCCAGCACCGCTCGAACAGTCGCTTCGTGCACTCTGGAACGACATGAATGCGTTCCAGGGCGACCGACCAGCACAGGATGATCGGACCGTATTGGCCGTCAAGAGGCTGCCTTGACCACAGTCACACAAATGGGCTTGCCAGCCCATCTGGGGGAGGTAGACTGGCTGCAATCGGCCATGCGCTTGCCCACTCTCCAAATCGTCACATCTGCAGCAGCGCTCTCACTGGCTGTGCCTGCATTGGGCGAACCGACGATCAATGTCTTCATTCTCGCAGGGCAATCCAACATGGTCGGTGGCGCCAGCGTCGAGGATCTCCCTGAACACCTCCTTCCGTATGTTGAGGCCAACCCGGATGTCGTGATGCGTTCATGGATCAATGGCGTCACGGTGGAGCCCGACTGGGAGGTGCTCTCGCCCCGCAACGGCACGAGCTTCGGGCCGGAGATGATGCTGGGCGATGTCCTTGCACGTACCGAGCCGGACAACCTCGTGGCGTTCATGAAGGTGGCCTATAACGGATCGAGCATGCACTGCGATTGGAATCCCATCGGATGCGGATTCCACCTGTTCGATCACCTCGCGGCCAAGGTCCCCTACTGGTCACAGACACTTGAGAGTTACGGGTTCTCGGTCCGCTATTCCGGCCTGGTGCTCGTTCAGGGAGAGTCTGACAGCCGCGCAGAGTGGTCGGCCAACGCCTATGGCGCCAATCTCAGAGAGTTCATCAACCAGGTTCGCGAACTGGTTGATACGCCCGGCCTGCCGTTTGTGATCACCAAAGTCCATCCACGACACGCCGACTACGGCTTTGCCGGATCGGTTCATGATGAGATGGAACTGGTGGCCGACCTGGACGACCGCGTCAAGACGGTCTCCTGCTCGGCCATCCCACTCCGGGAAGACGCCATTCACTTCTCGGCTGAGGGGATGCTCATGCTTGGCGGCGCCATTGCAGATACGCTTCGAGCCATGAATGTCTTCCATGACGATCCAGCATCAACCTGCGAACGCGATCTCAACGGAGACGGATCCGTGAGCGCCAGCGATCTGCTTCTGATTCTGGAATCATGGGGCCCTTGCCCATAGAAACGGGATCGGGAATCGCCAGCCGGCGAACACCACAGGCCTCCAGCCTGACCCCGCTGTGGCGGGGCATCGGCGCATAATCCCGCCAGCCCGCATCACCCGCACGAACGAGACAAGTCCGGAGCAACCTCCCGGCGAGGCGGTGGTTTCGCCAAGGTCGATCGCATTGATGCACGATGTTCGGTACGGCCGCCTGTTCTGGGCGGGCGACACATCCAAGACATGACGTCCTTCAGTTCACGCTGATCTCGGAGTTCTTCATGTCTCACCACATCCGCCAGCTGCTCGCCGGAATCACAATTCTGGTCGCCCTCACCAGCCACGCTGTTTCCGGCACCCGGGACATCGACGCAGACGGCGTCGTGGATGTCGATGATCTGCTGCAGGTCATCTGGAACTACGGACCCTGTGAATCAGATTCCTGCGCTGCCGATATTGATGAGGACGGCAGCGTCACCGTGTATGACCTCCTCGAGGTCATTGCCCACTTCGGTGAAGTCCAAGCGGCCAACGCTGATGCTCCTGCGGACACGGCGCTGCATGGGACACGAATCGTCATCCAAAATGCGAGGGCTGCCGATCGAGGCTTGCTGGCGGACCTCGGTGTCGCCAACGATGGGTGGATCCTCTCCGGGTCCGCGGTAGATGCTCGCAGGCACATGGAACTGGAGGAGTTCCTGGAGGCCGGCGAGATGTCAGTCTGGGGGAGGCTCGGCCCATATCTCGACAACCACCCCGATCTCGACCCAGCTACCACTGAAGACATCATCCTCGACATCGAACACCCGGTGCATCCACGCGACTTCGGTCGGTATCTGGATGAGTCTGATGAGTTGTACGATCCGGCGCTCTTCAACGACATCATCGACGCGTTCCGCCTTCGAATCTCCGTCGCACAAAGCGCCTTCCCAAATGCCCGCATCGGCCTCTACGGTGTCACGACCCCGCACCCCTCCGGGGAAGCTGATATGGGAACCGAAGTCGTCCGCATGATGGGGTATGAAGCGGCGGGTGAACGGGGGCTCTATGACGAAGTCGACTTCCTCGCCACGGTTCTGTACGCCCGATTCGGAGATTCCGACCACTACAACAGCCGTCTTGCCCAATACACCCAACTGGGCATTGATCACACCAGCCTGCTCCGCCGAACCGATCAGTCGGCACTGGACATCATGCCAATGCTCTCGCTGACCGTGTTCAATGGATCGTCAGCGCATGATGGCGAGCCGGTTTCAATCGAGGATCTGTCTCTTCAGATCGCGACCCTCCGCGATCTGGACGTCCATGAGTGGATGTTCTGGAACGGCAGTGATCTGGTCTCCGGGACCGAGACATCAATCTTCGATCGATTCAACGACTTGCTGACGGCTGTCGAAGCCGGATCTGAAGGCGGCAACGACAACAATATGGACTGATACTGCACCGAAGTCCCTGGGCATGCCATCGATCACGGTGACGGCTGAGGATCCGGCGCGGGCGATGGCTTTCTGGCAACCAGTGATGCCCATCGCTGCGCCACTGAGATGTCCGAGTCAGCCAGAATGGGCCCCGCATTCCAGAACACCACGCCAGCGATTCCGTCTTCCGCCATGGTCGTCAGTGCCTGAGCAGTTGCTTCCAGTGACGCTGGCGCACGGTTGCAGGCCGAGTTCCCGTTGAAGACCGTGAAACTCAACAGCGGAACGATCGGAATGTGGCGATTCGCAGCAGTCACGATCCTCTCGCATCCCTTGACGGCTGTCCGCGCCGCACGAGGAAGAGAACCGAATGCCTCGTCCTCGGGGCAGAATCGAGCGTACACCGCCGGGCACAGCGCCTGCACCTCAGCGAACAGCCCTTGCCGCGCGGCGGCCACAGCCGCTTCGATCTGCCGTGTGTACGCGGCCGTCACATTCCCCTGTGATGGAGGTGTTCCAACGCCGTAGAGGCCAATAACCGCCTCTGGCAACAACGATCGGGCAACTGAAACACGCCTTCGGAGCGCCGCCACGGCGTCACCGAATCCACCCTCGCCACGTTCCTCGAAGACGTCTGCGAGTGAAGGCACAGACAGTGGATGCTCCATGTCGAGAATCACCAGCAGGCCCGCGCCAGTCCCGAGCCGAGGATGGCCCGCGATGTACTTCTCCAATCGCGCACGGATGTCTTCCTCGGACATCTCGACGACCTGCTCAATCGACATTCCCTTGGCTACGCCGAGCGCTGATCCCGAAATGAACCATGCCGTTCCCTGGGGTTGCGCCGGGGCCCCGTTCTGGAATCCAACCAGCAGGTTGGGCCACGTGGCAAGCGCCGCGCCAGTCAGGCACAGCACGAACACGACAGCACTACCCCGATGCCACATACTCACCATCATCGGCCCAATCTCCCCCCTCCGCCTCGGCAGCATCCCACCAATCCTGCTCAACCCATGGAAGGTCGTGTTCCGCCCACGAGATAAAGAAGACAAAGAACACGACTCCCAGGAATGCCCATGTATAGGTGGGGTGATACAGCGTCTGGTTGGTCATGCTCTGTACAAACATGGCCACCATGATGGACGCCGCCGTATGAACGACGAGCCGCTGGCTGTCCGTGGGAAGCATCGCTCGGGACTTCCATGACCTCCACATCGCGAAGGCCGCTCGGATTGCCGGGATTCCCAGAAGAATCAACAGTGGGAAGCCGCCCACGTACAGCATGTCGATCCATGCGTTGTGGGCGTGGTTGTTGATCGCAGCATCCATGAGCCCATCGCGCCCACTCGTACCGAACAGACCAAGGGGTCTTGAAAGGGCGATGTTGATGTAGTCCGCCCACAACCCGATTCGGCCACTGGTATGCGTCTCGGTCAAGCGAGCGCCTGCCCCCTCTTCAATCCCGGAGAGGACTGAGAGCACGCCAGCGGCGAAGATCCCGCCCACAATCAGGAGTCCCGGGCGCTTGACCATCGGGATCAGCATGAGCACGCAGATGATCGCCAGTGACAGAAAGCTCATGCGGCTTCCGGTCAGAAATGCGAAGCCGATATCCAACCCCAGAAGTCCAAGGCACGTGAACCGGACGAGTGGCCGAGGGCTGGACAGGATGAGATAGAGCAACATGCCTCCGGCGATCGCGAACGTGATCCCGATCAGATTCGGAGCCGAACCCCATGGACCAAATCGATGCAGTCCGGCCACGAAGGCGCCGCGCCCTTCGATGGCGAGTCCGGACCCTGCAATGCAGATGGCAATCGTCGTTCCGGTGGCCAGTGCCGTCATCAACTTGGCCAGATCGTCAAGATTCCGAATGACCGACACGGTCAAGATGGCCGCGATCGACAAGGCGAGAAACTGCCCCTTGAGCAGAATCATCTCCATGCGATTCGAGGTGCCCATGACGCACACCACCATGTAGATCGATGCAGCGACGTAGAGCCAGGCAACCGGCGGAATCGGGCGTCGTTCCACCGGACGCATCCAAGCCGCGGCGGCCACCATCACGAACATGAGCCCCGAAGAGAGCTTGGTTGCCGCTTGAACCGGTCCGAGCCCCAGACATTTGGAGAGGAACAGCCAGGGGGGCATCAACGCGATCATGACCCACAGCCGCTGGCTCGACGGGATGAGCATCCACACGAATCCCGCCGCCACGACCGCAAGGAGCAGCACAGGCAACGGAACGATCTGGAGATAGATCTCAATTTTGTCCATGAGTCAGTGCCGCTCGCGTCATCCGTGACGTCAGCCAGTCTAACAGGCCGCGCACCCACTTCGAGTCAACGACTCCCCCGCGATCACGCCTCGGCGTTCGCCCGCCCCCTCTTCAACAGACCGAGCACCCGCTGCCTCTCAAGCGAAGTGAGCAGGATCACCAGGCACGAGCCTCCGGTGACACACCCGACCACTGCCCCAGCCAGAATGAGCCACCCCCACGTCCAGTTCGTGATCAGCCCTATGAACAGCAGCCCGACCGCTGTCGGGGCAACTGCCGCAGCAATGGGCCGGACGGCGGCATGATGCAGGTAGGTGCCCCAACGAATGCCCGTGACATGAACCAGCCGCCGCGGAAAGAGGATGCCGGAGAACACCACTTGAATCGCCAGCGTGCTTGCCGGAAACAGGAGCGCCGACTCGATCGGAGGTGCCTCGCCATCGGCTGACATGGTCACCCACAGTGCAATCCCGATGGCAGCCGCGAGTTTGGTCGCACCAGCTCCGTACATGATGCCTGCGTACCGTTTGACCAGTCCCATGCCAAACAGGAAGCGGGTTCCTGCAGTAGAGACTTCCAGGAAGATCCCTCCGACCAACAACAGTGAGAGCATCGCCCAGGCCAGATCAACCGCTTCCTTCCACGGCATCACCGCGGCGAGGCCTGCGTCATTTCGAAGCCGATCTCCAAGCCAGAGATCGATCAGTGGATCAAAGAAGATGGCAACGGTCGCCGTGCATAGCAGCATCAGGCCCGAGGTAATCCGCACGACCGACAGCATGGCCAGGATGTTCGTTTCACGAGTACCCGACTCGTGGATGTTCGACGCGACCGCCTCCATCCCGCCGTAGGCTTCACTTCCGATGCGCCGCGCGTAGCCACGCAACTGCGTCACGATGGCATAGATACCGTTGTAGACCGGCCCGAAGACGAAGTTCAACAGGTAGTTGTCGATGACGAAAAAGTTGAAGTTGGCAAACGGCTGCGACGCGGTGAGCCCCAGAAGCCGTGCATGGTGAGACACCAGGGTTCGGTCAATGCTGGCGATCCGTACTCTGGCCTCGGGCACCAGTCTGCTCGCCCGCACGATGCGGATGGCAAAGTGCACAAGACTCAGCACCATGCGGGCGATCAGAAAGTTGACAAAGAGCATCCCACCAGGAATCAAGAAGGCCAGCCCAAAGGCGATCAACTCGATGGACCGCAAGACCGCCAGATCGGAGTTGTAGGCAAAGGGCCGATGCTCAATGAGAAACAGGGCGAGCCAGGGACTTGTCACAACGTTTGCGGTGATGACGACCGCGATGCAGCCAACGAGGACCCTTATCTGGAGCGTCAGGTCCGAGGGAAAGTCGAGGATGACTGGCGCGAACATGGCGGCCGCCGTCGCAAGAATCAGGAGGGAGAGACCGATCGCGGCAATCAGCGCCACACCGCTGCTGAACTCGCGTTCGACGCCTGCAGCGTTGCTTGCCCTGGCCTTGGAGAGCGACTTGACGATCGCTGCCGTCGCCGCAGCAGTGACCGGGCTCATCACCGCGTAGATAAAGCCCTGCACCAGCATGTAGAGACCGAAGACGACAAATCCAAATGCTGAAATCTGGAGCGGCGTCAACACGAAGCCAATGGCCATCATGAGCGCGGTCCGCGCACCATTCGTACCAAAGAAAAGCATGAGGTTGTGCGACGTACGCCGCTGGGTTCGAGCTGTGCTCATGAGCCGCGATCGGAGTCCACTCTGGACTGCCTTGCCTCTGTGCTACTGCTGTGCGTTGGACTTCAAGAACGGCGGCCAGATCCTATCAAACTGGCTCTCCGAGGCTCGTCAGGGGGCCCCCTGGCCTTCCACAGCTGCCACTCGAACTTGACCAATCCGATCGCTGATCGGGATCTCGGTGTCATCGACCAGATCGTTTCCGTTCCAGACGATGAGTTCTTCTACGCCTTCGCCCCAGAGGAGCTGCAACTGCTCGACAAAGTCGGGAATCAGGATGGGATCGCGATGGTGCGGCGAACCACCGTTGTAGATCGTAAACGAGAGCATCGGAAGCACCGGAATGCCAGTCCCATCCGAACGCGTAATCTCCTGCGATGTGGAGTATCCGTGCATGGTCATTTCACGCATCGACCCGTACTTGACATCCGTCGGGCCGAATCGTTGATACAGCACGTTCCCGAGGAAGTCGAGTTGGTCGTAGAGGCCGAAATCGCCAGCCTCCTGGTACCCGCGCATCTTGTCGATCTCCGCCTGCCCGAGCGCCCCGAACGAGTGCGGAACGATGACGCCGTACATCCCCAATCGCGCATAGGGCATCTCTTCGCGGGCAATTGCGATTCGCCTCTTGAATGCCTCGACGACATCAACAAAATGCGTCAAATCTCCGGCAGCCTCGCACTCGACCAGAATCTCACCGAGGTACTTCGGATGAATCGGATGCTCCATGTCGAGGATGACGATGTCCCTGGTCTCCGAAGAGAGTTCCTTGCTGTTCAAGTAACTCCGCAACGTCGATCGGATCGTCGAATCCGGCATGTCCAGAAACTCATCCACGCTCTGTTGAACACCAGCCTTGAGCGCCGAACCATGGAGGCACCACGCGTCATTGCCGACTCCATGCCCACGCAGGTCGTACTCCAGATCGCTGTACATGCTTTGAAGCGCGATCTGGGTACCGATCAGGGGCGTCACCGGCATCGCATCCTTACCCTTCTGGCCAAAAGTACGGACTACGGCCAACACATCATCGACGTCCACCTCCCCATCTTCATCGTGATCAGTACCACAAGCCGCCACGCCACACGACCCATTGAACTCTGCCAACGTCTGCATCAGATCCTGCATATCCACCGTGTCGTCACTGTTGCAGTCCCCGCGAACAATGGCCCTGAAGACGTGCACATCACACGATGCATTTGGCGTGTCGGTTTCTATCTCGGCTCTGAATTCGAGTGGGGCGTGGACATCGAACATGACAATGCCGCCTGCCCCACCACTGACATCCTCTGCAAGGAGTTCCTCGCCTTCGGCGCCATCCCGCCACATCCGCACATTGACGTGGTCGGCCTCGTCCGAGGTCGCCACAAGCATGTAGTACCCAGCCTGTCCCAGCGAGAGATCCGACGATCCAATATTGGTCGATCCGTCAACAGGTGCGGTCGTGACTTCGTCTGCCAGTCCGCCAAGATCACGCACATCGACCCCCCACATGTCTCGGAGTGCCAGCCTCCATGAGTTACGGGCCTCAGCAACGGTGACATCAGGCGCATCACCCATCGACCGCCCTGCGATGACATGAGCCTCCATGCGGTCCTTGGCCCTCGTGCTCGACAGATTCGCCGTCACGGTTCCGTCCTTCACCGCTCGAAACGACAGCCCCTGGACGCCTGTACCAAGTGTGATGAACTCGACGTCATCCACCAGGCCACGCGCCTTCGCCTTGGAGATTTCGATCTCATCGGCCCCATCTGCCGCGATGAGGTAGTAGCCGCCTCCATGCACTTCAAAATCGATTTCGTCGGCAAACATGACGTCATCAAGTCCTGATGATGCGCGGCCGGCGTGAAGCGCGAAGAGTGGCCACCACTCCTCGGCCAGGGACGTAAAGGCGAGCGGCACGTTTGAAGCAAACTCGCCCTGGATACGGGATCGCCACAGTGCGGCGAGCGTGTGGATCCCGGGTGAACCACTCCTCAGATGACCCGACCGATACAGCATGGCGATTCGACGGTCCCATGCATCGCTTCGATCCACAAGTCGCGACGCGGCGGTTCCATCCAACAGTTCCGAGAGCAGCGTCGATCGCTGCGCAAAGTTCACCCCGACGCCTGTCGGAATACGTTGCCCATCAATGATGGCGAAGTTGACGGCGCTGATCACCCCTACGACCTGACCGGCACCGTCCAGAACCGGGCTACCACTGGCCCCGCCGGTTGCCGCGATTGAATGCTGCAACAGCGTGTTGATTTGACCGGGATCCTCAGGATCCTCTGGCTCGTTGGTGTTGAAGAAAGTCGTGAGTGCCGTCACCCGCCCAACCTGAGATTGAGGAACGGGACGACGAGTGTTGACGCCCTCCAGCGCCAGGCCCTCCATGGGATACCCCACTGACGCAATCACGGCCCCAGGCGCCAAGGCCCCCTGTCGCCCCGAATCCGCCATCGGCAATGCAGGGGGAAGGTCCGCCCCATCCACGTGCAGCAAGGCGAGATCGCACGCCGTCCCTGCAGAACGAATCGGGTCAAGCCCGTTGGAGGCATTGAGCCGCACCGGGACGTACCCCAACCACAAGGACGTGAACGCGTCATATCCGGGATGCGACTCATAGCCGGTGACCACATGATCGGTAGGTTCCTGACCCTCGATCGATGCAGAACGCAAGATCACCGAGTCGTCGGCACCCAGTTCGTCAAGGCGTTTCGCCACGTGGGCATTGGTCGCGCAGACACGCGGGCCCACGACGAAGGCCGTTCCAAGCGGCGTCTCGCCTCCGTCCCCTGCCTGATGGACCACCAGCAGCACACTTCGGCTCGCGTCCGCGAGAACTTCCGGGAGGTTCGCGCCGAGCGCGACAAGGTCGTCTTCCATCTCACCGCTGCGGTCCTCGAGGTCTGCGATGTCCTGCGTCTGCGCGGCATCCGACTGGCGAAGCGATTCGGTCTCTTCCTGTGTCCAGTCCCACGTCACCAGCCCGC
>CAYQJN010000007.1:25367-38830 GCA_964417845.1 uncultured Isosphaeraceae bacterium | reverse complement strand
TCGTCGGCGGCGAGCCCCGGCGCTTCGGTCATGATGACCACGGTCGGCGCATTGAGCTCCGGGAAGACATCCACCGGCGTCTCGGGAAGTCGAACAGCAGCCGCCACGAGTACGACACCGGCGGCGAGGAGCACCATGGCCGCGTGGTCGATCGAACTTTGGATGAGCCTCTTGAGCATGACTTCGGAGTCCGTCAGTGATCTTCTGCGTGATAGGTGCCGTCTGCGTGAAAGTGACCGCCCCGCTGTCGGACGCCACTGGCCTGGCTGGCGAGGTTGAGTTCGTACGCCCCATCCACGACCACCTCATCGCCGAGCGACAGTCCACTCCTGATGACGACCCACCGGCCGTCGTTCTCGCCCAGATCCGCTGGCACGCGGATGGCCTGGTTCGGGTCTGCGGGGTCTCGGCGGAAGAAGACGTGCGCCGTGCCGTCCTTGACAACGGCCGCCATCGGAATCGCCAGCGCCGGAGCCCCCCCTCCTTCGCCCGTGAGCTCCAGAAACGCGGCCACGCCCGGTCGCATCCAGGGCTGACACGCCGTTGGCGTCGCCAGTACCGAGATCGTGCGGTGCGCCGGGTCGGCTTCGAGGCCAAACACTACGTCTGCCTCAACGAACTCGTCGGTGTTTGACGTGCTGGAGGACGTGATGCTGCCGCTGGGCGACGAGCCGATCCGCGGCAGATCAGCCTGCATCGCCGTACCTCGCAGCCGTACCCGTTCGGGCTGGACCGTCGAGAGGACCATGGCGGGCGCCTCCGCGTAGCTTCCGTCTGACACGGCAAGCGTTTCGACGACGCCCGACTCCGTGGCGATGACATCGATCAATTCAATGTCACGATAGGCGGGATGATCCGATGCGGTCGAAGCCAGTCGCTCCTCGGAGATGCCTGTTGCCGACGACGCGCGATGAAGTGCGTGCTCGTGGCCCCGACGAGCATTCGCCAGGACCGTCTCGGCCGCGCCCAATTCGGCGCGGAGCCGAGGCATTGCCGCGTGGAGCGTCTCCAATTCGGCGGCGAGCTCGGCCTTGCGGACGCCGGCCGCCTCGAGCGCCTCGAGGCGCCCTCGCAGGACGTCTGCTTTCGCAGCGGCTTCCTCCACGCTCGCGGTAGCAACCGCGATCTGCGCCTGAGCCGTTGCGATGCCCTGTTCGCCCTCGATGATCTCGTGCTGCAACTCCGGCCACTTTGGGGAGCGGACGCGATAGAGCAGGTCACCGAGGTGCACAGGCTGATACTGCTCGACCTCCAGATGCACCGTGCCCGGTAGCGACAGGCGATACTCCCGCCTCGCCTGCGGGAGCAGCTCGAAGGCACCAGGAATCCGCACCGTCTGCTCGACCGTTCGACGCTGCACGTCTGCGAAGGTCATGCCAAGGTTGGACCGCACGGTTGGCGGGATATCAATGCGATTCGTCGGCGGCGCTGGCGGAATGGCCTGTTCGGGCCGAACGTCCTCTTGGTCGCCGCAAGCAGCGAGGGCGAGCGTAAGACAACAGAAGAGTACACAGCGGTTCATGGAACGACCTCCAAAGCATTGATGACCGGTTCGGACACCGGGCCCCCTGTTGGATTCGCTGGCTGCGGCCCCGTCACGCCAGCCGGCACTGACAGGCTCGCCACCTCTGTCGTCGCGAGCATCTCGTTCAAGCGAGCATCGATGAGGGCAAGCCGCACCCGTCCGGCCTGCACAAGACTCTCGAGCAGGACAAGCACGCCCCCTTCGCCGAGCTCGAACACTCGCCGGGCTGCATCGAGTTGCCGATCCACAAGTGGCACCACATCCACTTCGAGCGCCTGTCGCGCTGCGCTGGCCGAGTCGAGCCGCGTCCGCATCACCGCGAGACTTCCCGCCACGCGTTCGTACTCAATTTCAAAAGCAGCGCGAGCCACTTCACGCTCAGCCCTTGCCTCTGCGATGGCCTGACGATTCGCATTGAACACTGGAAGCGGAACGGCCCCGAAGAAGCCGACGCGTGACTGGCCCTGATCGCTTTCATACAGCGGGCCGATGACCAGATCCGGATACTGGCGGCGGACCTCACGAAGGAGCGTCTGCTCGGCCATCTCATAGGCTTCACGCAGCCGCGCAAGCCCGAGGCTGTCTTCGATCTGCAGGTCGTGACCGGCCTGACTCTGTAGCGATGGCCTGCAGTGCAGTGGCGCGTCCGGAGAAAGGCCGATGAGCATCCTGATGCGGTGCAACCACTCCGCAGCTTCACCGCGCGCATGCGTGAGCGCCTGCCGCTGCGTAGCCTGCTCGATGGCGAACAGGCCGGCTTCGGCTGATGGCAATTCGCCAGCCTGAGCCAGCCTGCCCGTCGAGAGAGCAAGTGGTTCGATGGTCGCGAGCAGCGATTCGATCTGCTCCCCTCGAAAGACGGCTGCCGACCATCGGGCCCACGCCCGCCGCAACGCAAGGCGAGTTTCCCACTCCTCCTCGGCCACTTCAATCAGCGACATGCGCAGCGCCGCACCGGCGCGGGCCTTCTCCGCCTCGAGCCGGCCTGAAACGGGAATGGTCAGCGCAAGGCCGGGCGTGATGACCCATGGGTCCGCCACCGCCTCGGTGACGCGCAGAAAGTCCATCGAGAACTCGGGATCGGCCCAGACCTCGGCGTGTTCGACGGTTGCAGCAGCCACGCCGACCCGAAGTCTCGCCATACGAAGATCGGGGTTGTACACCAACGCAACCACCTCGGCTTCGGCGAGGCTGAGCCCGTCTGACAGATCAAGGCCGGACGAATGCCCCTTCCCGGCAAGCTGTTCGGCAAAGGCGCGAACAGAGTCGTCGCCCGGCGCGCGGCCACGCCAGGCATCGCTGTGCCCATCGAGGTCCAGAGGCCTCGGTTCGTAATGTTGACAGCCCGCAACCAGTGCCAGAACGCCAAGCAGCGCTGCAGCACGGATGGGCCCGAATGACAAGGGCGCCACAGGATTGCTCCATTCACAGATGCAGAACGATCACCTGCCACGCCAAAGCGGTCGCAGCAGCACGATGTGCATATGCAGGGGCGATCAGGTGCGCAGGACGACCGATCGAACGTGTTTCAAGTGTCCTGGAGGACGGTATGCGGTGTGCGATTGAGGCACCCCCGGCTCCATCCGCGACGAGCCCGGAACCGCCGCAGTCGACTGAGGAACCGACGCAGTCGATGACTCGAGCACTGTCCGCATCCGAGCGGCCACACCAGGAGCGCAGACATGGCAGACGCCGTGGTGCTCCTGGCACCAGTGGAGGTGGTCCTGGGCATCATGCGTCCCACCTTCGAGGTTCTGCGCGGCCGAGCAGGCGTGCCGAGTCGGGGAATGACTGTGGCTGTGTGTGTGCCCACCGTGCGTGTGCACGTGGGTGTGGTTGCCACCACCCTCATGGCACGCCTTGCCGCGCTCCAGCCCGCGGGGGGCTGCAAAGACCGCCAGCAGGCACAACAGAAACAGGCTTCCTCGTAGCGTCACGGCCTTCAGCATACATCAGGATCCGACGATGCCAAGGTGGTTGCTGGCGGCCCACCGCGCTTCGTCCGGTAAGACCGGCTGCAACCGCCCTCAGGCAACACGAATTCGGTACAGCACCGCCATCGGCCACACGATGTGCAGCGAGAGGTCCAGCACGACGGTCATGCCCGCGGCAGGCGTGCCGGTGGTCTTGGCGATGAACTGATAGAGCCCGATGCTGAAGAGCATCGAAAGGACGCCCCAGCCGCAGGCGATCAATGCCCATCGATGCAACGGGCGGACTGCGCGTCGGAGCCGTCTGGCCAATCCGATGCCGAGCACCATGGCTGCCAGCGACAACAGCACCCGTCCGATCGCGAGCAACAACGAGAGCCACACAGGCGGCAGCTCACCCAGAAGCTCCTTGACCACCGCCCCCTGCTCTGCGGAGCCGAATTGCAGCAGGCCTCCGGTGACCTGCGAGAGCGCATGTCCGAACTTGATCAGCCCGCTGTTCGCTTCGACTTCGCCAGCGAGTTGCCCCAACTCAATGGCGGCCGCTGCCAACGCCGTCCCGAACCCGAGGTCAAACAGTCCGATCAGGATGAGCATGGTGCCGAGCACCGGCGCCCAGCATGCGCACCCCTTTGACGGTGATCCGATGTGCGTCGACATGCCTGCCATGCTACACGCTGCCCATTGAACCACCCCCCATCGTCGCCGTGGTCAACGCGCTCCTGGCAAGATCAGGTCGCACTTCGGGGCACATCCACCCCATCCACAGCAGGTCCAGGGAGGGGTCGCCCACACCCGACAGTGCCAATCGCTGTCGTCCCGCCGCTCCAGCGAGCATGACTTCTACCGAAACGTGAGCATCCTGCCTTCGGACACTCCGGATCAGAAGGAGGTCACGCCCCACATGCCACACACGCTCCCCCGAGCGAGCCCAGCCCGGGCCGACCACCAGCCCGCGACGGCCCACTTTGCACCGCACCAGCATGTTGACAACCGGTATGTCCACCAGCCGTCGCTGCAGGCCCGCGTGCTGCGCGGCAAATCCCAGCACACTGAGCAACACCAGACCAAACGCCAGCCCGGTTCCGAGCCGCGGCCCAATGAAGTACCCAAACACGCCGATCATCGTGGGGAGGGTGACCAGCATGACGAGAATCAACATGCACCCCGAGGCGGCGTACCCAAGGCCTCCTCGAGGTTCCCGAGACCTGAGTATCGCCATCGGCTCCATCAGTCCGCCAGGAATCTCCCAGCCACTGACCCAAGGCGTCAATTCGGCATCCACAATCGCTCGGATCCCCTGCTCGGCTACCTCGCGGACGGGCTCCACGGCCTGCGGCCGGCCACGCAACCGGAGTCCGGGCCACCTGAGTTCGGCGAGGCGTGATCGGATGTGGTGCTGACGTAGCGACTGACCGGCAATGGTCATGGAGGCACGCTGACTTCGCACGGCTGCAACACAGCACATGATGATTCCCCACACACCAACCATGGCGCATGGGATGGCAGCGCACGCCACGATGAAGCCATTCAGGAATAACGCCAACAGTCCAAGTGACAGTCCGCCCCAGACCACAAGGCCGACGCCCTGCTTCAGGAGTCGCGCAGCCGAGGGTGATCCCTCCGCCATCTGCGTCGCAATGACACCGCGGGGAACGCCCGCCCCGCTCACTTCTGAAAGAGATGCAACCCTGTTCGCCACGCAAGCACGATAGGCCAGACAAAGTGGATCGCCAACTCAATGGCAAACATCGGGAGACTCTCGCCCAGCATCGGGTCGCCCAGGTGGTCCACGGTCACAGACCAGGTCTTGATCGTTGACCACAGGCTCCATGCCAAGGCCAGTACGGCCCACACCAGCACCAGCGACACGGCCCGAGCCAGGCGAAAGGCGAGGGCCAGACCAAGCAATACTGCCGCAGACGAGCCGCCAACACGCACCCAGCCGACTTCGACCAGGTAGTTGGACCTCGGCAACATCTCAAGCAGCGCCTTGGCGTGCTCCGCAGTCTCGACACCGCTCACCGTGAGTACACCGAATGTCACGAAATGCACAACGCGGCCGACCGCAATACCGAGTCGATTGCCATCGAGCTCGCCAGCAATGATCTGCAGGTGCTCCCCAAGCGCGACGGTTGCCAGGCCCCACGCGGCGTCGAAGCAGGCGATTGCCACCATGATGGTGCCGAGCACTACCGCCCAGGTTCCCAGCGGCTTCCTCTTCCCTGGTTCGCTCGTCGACATCAGTGTCGCCCCCATTGGCCATGCGTCCCCGCATCGCACCCGCGGTGTTCAAACATGAGAACGCTCACTCCACGGCCGAGCATCGGTCGCAAGAACGGCCCACATGTTCGCATCAAGGTAGCGGCCCTCCTAGAGGTAGGCGCCTCGCTTGACGCCTTCGTTTGAGAATCCATGGCATTCCATCAGACGACGCGAAGGACCACTGTCACAGAACGTTTCGGCCCAGAGCCGGTGCAGCTCGAGCACGTCAAAGCAGTGCTTCATGAGGCCCTGCAGCATGCGGCTGGCAACACCGCGGACGCGCGATGCAGTACCGAGGTGATACCCAAGGCCGCCGTGGCGGTGCCTCCGGTTGATTCCAACTCCGATTGTTCCAACAACCACCCCCTCGACTTCACCAAGCAGTTGCAATCCCTCGCCCCGCTCCATCGTGGCGACGATCTTCGACGTGCGTGCTGCCGCGAAGTCCATATCGGGTGATCGGGGCACGGACGCCAGTCCTTCAAAGACGCCCGGTGCACGCAGCAGCCGATGGACCGCCGCGACGTCTCCATTCGTCACAGGACGGAGCGTGACGCCCTCGTGCGCCAAGGGCAGGTTCGGAAGTTTCAGATCTTCGTGATACATCACATCTCCTGCTCCCGCCAGGTACTACTCATCGACTGACGTGGTCTCCAGCCTCGCCTGAGGACTTCACGCCTGAATGGGCTCACCTTCATGCGACAGAAAGGACTTTGCCATGCGGTAGCCGATCGGGACGCCGAACAGGGCACCCGCCGCCCAATCCACTGGGCTGGGCAGCACCAGCCTTGGCACGTCACCGCGAGTCCAGGCAGCAAAGACGTCGTCGGGCAGCATCATCCCACTCACCCACAACGCCAGTGTTCCCGCCAGAACCACGCCAGCCGGTGCGAGCATCGGCTGCACATGCGGCGCCCAGAGCCGCGCGACCAGCCCTGCCGCCACGCCACCTGCGACCGCCGCAGCCACCACCTGTCCTCGTGCTGCACTGGCGGCGACAAACCACGCCACGGGCAATGCCGCCACGCCGGCAATCAGCACGCGCATGGCATCGCGAGACGTCAGCGGGTCCGGTGGACATCCCTCCTCCACTGGGAAGACATCCGCAACCGGCCTGCCAAACACCAGCGATCCATATGACATCATGAGAACGGCCACCGTCCACACCACGCCATCGATCGCCATCCTGGCCGGATTGGATGCAAGGACCTCGGGGCCCACTCCAGCCAGCGCCAGCGCTGACCAGCCGATCGCCGCCCCGATGACCGCCAAGCCGCTCAATCCGGTGGCCCGCCGAGCAATGCCGATCCCGACGATGCCAGCGAGGATCAACGCAGCGGCGGCGGCAAGGGCCGCCGGCCACGGATTGACCGCCACGGCGATGCTTGGTCCGGGCGTCCCTTCGGGCGTCGCTGCAAGTGGCCACACGGCCTGAAACGCCAGTGCGACCACGATGAACCCAATGATGAACAGCGTCCAGCGAATGGTGGCTTCCATGACTCGGATGGTAACGCTCGGCCTCGATACAGTGCGGCGATGACCGAACATCCCCTGAGCATCGCTCGAACCTCGCTGACGATCGCCGACGTGGCCGCGGTGGCTATCAATGACCGACACGTCACCGTATCCGAAGAGGCCATCGAGGCGATTGAGTCTGCCCGCGCGTGCGTCGATGCGGCGGCGTCGGGCGCAGATCCGGTGTACGGCATCAACACCGGATTCGGATCGCTCTCGAGGCACCGCGTGGCACCGGACGAGACCGCCGAGATTCAACGCAACTTGCTGCGATCACACGCCGCAGGTGTCGGAGATCCACTCGACGCAGCGGTCGTCCGCGCCATGCAGTTGCTCCTGTTGGCCAGCCTGTGCCGCGGCCACAGCGGCGTTCGCCCGGTGGTCCCGCAGCTTCTGGCATCGCTCCTCAACCATCAGGTGATTCCGATCGTTCCCAGCCGAGGCTCGGTGGGTGCCTCCGGTGATCTGGCCCCGCTTGCGCATGCAGCGCTGGTCATGATCGGCGAGGGAGAAGCGATGGTTGGGTCACGTGGACCGCTCCCGGGCGCCGCGGCGCTTGAGCTGGCGGGCCTCGCGCCAATCACGCTGGCAGCCAAGGAGGGCCTCGCCCTCATCAACGGAACACACCTGATGGCTGGCACGCTGGCACTGGCCATGCATGACATTGAACGCATCATGGACGCCGCCATCCTTGCATCCGCTATGAGTCTTGATGCCTCACGCGGCAGCGCCGGGCCCTATGACGAGCGAGTGCATCGCGCCCGCCGTCAACCGGGCCAGATCGCGGTCGCCGCGGCACTGCGAACGATGCTCGAAGGCAGCACCATCCTGAGCCACCACCTGGAAGACGACCCCCGTGTGCAGGATCCCTACTGCCTGCGCTGCGCCCCGCAGGTGCTGGGCGCCGCTGCCGACGCAATCACCGCTGGCCGGCAGATCACAGATCACGAACTCGGCGCAGTAACAGACAATCCGCTGATCTTTCCAGAGCAGGGCGAGATTGTCAGCGGCGGCAACTTCCATGGCATGCCCCTGGCAATGGCTGCCGACTCGACTCGGATCGCCCTATGCCACGTCGCCGGGATCGCGGAGCGGCGGGTGTTCTGGCTGCTGAGTGGACGCGACTCGGAAAACCCGGTCCCGGCCTACCTCAGTCCCGTCCCAGGCCTGCACAGCGGACTGATGATTGCCCAGTACACCGCGGCCGCGCTTTGCAATGAACTCCAGATGATCGCCACACCGGCCAGTGTCGGGAACGTACCAACCTCGGCCGGCATTGAGGACTACAACTCGATGGGTGCGACCGCCTGCGCCTATCTCCGCCGCGCGGTCGAGCTGACCAGATCGGTCATCGCCATCGAGCTGCTCGTGGCAGCCGAAGGAATTGAGCATCAGCGTCCGCTTCGCAGCGGCGCCGCGGTCGAGGCCGCGCACGAGCAGATTCGGCGTCTGGTACCACCACTGACGCACGACCGACCGCCTGCCAATGACATCGAGGCGATCGCCGGGCTCATTGACGAAGGAACGCTGTCGCCCTGACGGCCGCCTGTTACGATTCCGCCTCGGGCTTGGCCAAAATCGCTCGGTTGGGAGGGGCACCTCACACGGAGGGGCATGCTCCGCCGACCGCGCGATCAGACTGGCCCGCCCCATCGTACGGAGCACGGCATGGCCCACCCCACGACCACTTCCCCTCGCGTTATACGAGCCCCACGAGGTGCAGAACGCGTGTGCCGCAGCTGGGCCGCCGAGGCGGCCATGCGGATGCTCATGAACAATCTGGACCCCGAAGTGGCAGAGTTGCCTGAACAACTGGTGGTCTACGGTGGCCGGGGCCAGGCCGCCCGAAACTGGGCAGCTTATGAGGCCATCATCGACTCGCTCAAGTCGATCGCGCCGGATGAGACACTGCTCGTGCAGTCCGGAAAACCCGTCGGAATCGTCCAGACGACCGAAGACAGTCCACGCGTCATCATCGCCAACTCCAACCTGGTGCCCCACTGGGCCACGCAGAGGCACTTCGACGAGCTCGCCGAGCGTGGCCTCATCATGTACGGGCAGATGACGGCGGGTTCGTGGATCTACATCGGCACGCAGGGCATCCTGCAAGGGACCTATGAGACCTTTGCCGAGTGCGCTCGGCAACACTTCGAAGGCACGCTCCGTGGTCGCCTGTCTGTCACCGCAGGATGCGGCGGCATGGGTGGCGCGCAGCCCCTGTCCGTCACGATGAATGACGGCGTCTGCCTGATTGCTGAGATGTGCATCGAGCGTCTTGAGAAACGCGTCCACGACCGGTACTTGGACGAGATTGTCGAGGACCTCGATGCCGCCATTGACCGAGCCCTGGCGGCGAGAGACGCTGGCGAAGCGGTTTCGATCGGATGGCTCGGAAACGCGGTTGATCTGCTCGACCGTCTGCTCGAGCGGGACATCACCCCCGACGCCCTGACCGATCAGACTTCGGCGCACGATCCCCTCAACGGCTATTACCCGGGAGGGCTCACCCGAACCGAGGCGGATACCTTGCGGGCCGCAGACCCCGCCGAGTACGAGCGGCGATCAATGGCCACGATGCGGCGGCACGTCGAGAGCATGGTCGCCCTGCAACAGCGCGGATCCAGGACCTTCGACTACGGAAACAATATTCGCCAGCGGGCGGCCGACGAGGGATTCGAGCACGCGTTTGATTTCCCGGGGTTCGTCCCGGCATACATCCGTCCACAATTCTGTCTCGGCCGAGGCCCATTCCGCTGGTGCGCCTTGTCCGGGGATCCGGCGGACATTGCTGCGACGGACGCGGCCCTGCTCGAACTCTTTCCAGAGGACAAAGGTCTTCGCCGTTGGATCGACATGGCCGGAGAACGGGTTGCGTTTCAGGGCTTGCCCTGCCGAATCTGCTGGCTGGGTTTGGGCGAACGAGATCGCGCCGGCCTGCGCTTCAATGAGATGGTCCGCAACGGCGAAGTTTCGGCGCCAATCGTCATCGGTCGCGATCACCTCGACTGTGGGTCTGTCGCATCCCCCAACCGCGAGACGGAGGGCATGGCCGATGGAACCGACGCCGTCTCCGATTGGCCCCTCCTCAACTTCGCCGTCAACACGGCAAGCGGTGCCTCCTGGGTCTCCTTCCACCATGGTGGAGGCGTCGGAATCGGATTCAGCCAACACGCCGGACAGGTCATCGTGTGTGACGGCACCGAAGCCGCCGATCGCCGCCTGGCCCGAGTACTCCGCAACGACCCGCTCATGGGCGTCATCAGACATGCCGACGCCGGCTATGACGCGGCGCGGGCGTGCGCCGATCGTGAGCGTGTGCAGATTCCGATGAAGGACTGGTGAGCCGTGCCAGACGTCACGATCTCAAATGCCAACCTGCTCACACTGGCAGGCGAAGCGGGATTCCGATGCGGACCGAAGCAAGCCGCATTGGCAGCCATCGAATCCGGATGGCTTTCCGTCGAAGATGGACGTATCTGCGGCATCGGTGAGGGCACTCCGCCCGACGCCATGACAGCCGATGTCGTCCTCGACCTCGACGGAAGAATCGTGCTCCCGGCGTGGGTCGACTGCCACACACACGCCTGCTGGGCAGGGACACGCTACGCCGAGTGGGAAGCCATGATGGCGGGCACTACATACACGGAGATTCTTGAAGCCGGCGGCGGCATTCACGCCACGGTGGCCGCGGTACGAGCATCGAGCGAAGAGACACTGGCAGAGAACCTGTTGACCAGAGTCGGTCGCATGCAGACCTGGGGCGCAGGCACCATTGAAGTCAAAAGTGGATATGGCCTGACGACGGAATCCGAGCTGCGCATGCTGCGCGCGATTCATGCCGTCTCACAGCAGGCTGATGCCCAGATCATTGGCACCTTTCTTGGCGCCCACGCCATCGATGCGGCCCAGCCTGACTTCGTGGATCGCGTGATTGAACACACGCTGCCGGCCGTCGCGGAGGAATTCCCCGGCATCACCTGCGACGCATACCTTGAAGAAGGCGCCTGGTCCGTCAACGACACCCGCCGTCTCTTCGAACGGGCGACCGAACTGGGATGCCCACTCCGACTGCACGCCGATCAGTTCAACAGCATGGGCGGCGTACAGCTCGCCGTCGAGATGGGCGCGCGGAGCGTCGATCATCTCGAAGCAGCCACCGAGGAGGACATTCAGTCACTGGCCGCGTCCGACACCGCCGGCGTGCTGCTTCCGGCCAGCGGCTTCCATGTCGATGGCCGCTATGCGCCAGGACGGGCGATGGTGGACGCTGGCGTCCCCCTCGCCATCGCGACCAACTTCAATCCGGGGTCGGCCCCGACGCCATCCATGCCAATGGCCATCGCGCTGGCGTGTCGCCGCTGCGGACTTCGTCCGGCGGAGGCCATTGTGGCAGCCACCGTGAATGCCGCCACCATCCTCGGCGTGGACAGCGACGTCGGCACACTCCAAGTGGGTAAGCGGGCGGATGTCCAGGTTCTCGACGAACGTGACCATCGCGCCATCGCGTGGGAGTTTGCATCAATGCCCCCGCCGATTCTTCTACTCCGCGGGCACCCGGTTCAGTTCCTGGCTGAGTCGAGTGGCGAAGGCGAAGAGGAGTCCTGAGTCATGCCGGTCACCAAACCAGCGCAGATCGAAGGGGCCCGCGCGGCCGCCCAACGCGTCTGCCGCACGCATGCAGCCATCGCTGAGTTTCTGGCCCCCGGTCGCACGCTTACGGAAATCGATGCGTTTGTTGGCGAAACTCTGAAGTCGCTTGCAAGCAAGTCCTGCTTTCTTCGGTATCGCATTCCAGGCCAGCGGCCATTCCCCAGCCATTCGTGTCTGTCGCTGAATGACTGCGTGGTCCATGGCACCCATGCCGATGTTGAACGCCCGCTCAAGGAGGGCGACGTCCTGAGTATTGACATTGGCGTCCTGCACAAGGGATGGATCGGTGATGCAGCATGGACGTACGGAATCGTGGATGTCAGCGATGAGGCGCGACGGCTCATGGCCGTCGGAGTCGATTCGCTCAAGCGAGGGATTGCAGCCATGCAACCCGGGCGACCACTGCTTGACTGGGCGCGGGCCGTTCAGCATTGTGTCGAGACGGAGTCCGGATTCTCGCTCGTACGCGGCCTGGGAGGTCACGGCTACGGCAAGTCGCTCCACGAGGCGCCATTCATTTCCAACGTCGTTCCGACCCGCCCCCATGAGTGGCCCGATGCATTTCGCACATTCGAACCGGGAATGCTACTTGCCGTTGAGCCCATGCTCGCCGCTGGCGCGCATGAGGTCACGTCGGACGTCGGCGCCTGGCCGATTCGAAGCGTCGACGGCTCACTGACCGTGCACTACGAAGCCGACGTCCTCATTACCGATGACGGACCGGACATCCTGACCGCATCCATGTTTGAACTTCCTGATCTCGTCGGCTGATGACGAAGGAGCCTGCCAGATGAACGCCCTGCTCACCATTGCCCTGATCACCACCGGTGCGATGTCCCCCACCACGCGATATCCGGAGACGAAGCGTGGTGACACCGTTGAGGTCATGCACGGCGTCGAGGTCGCGGACCCGTACCGCTGGCTGGAAGCCGATGTGCGAGAAGACGACGAAGTCTCCGACTGGGTCGACGCCCAGAATGTCGTCACCCGCGGGCACCTTGACGCCATCGACACCAGAGACGCCATCCGCGATCGTGTGGAAACACTCTGGAACTATCCTCGCACCGGCGCACCAGCAAAGTATGGCGACCGGTACTACTTCACTCACAACGACGGACTCCAGAACCAGCCTGTGTGGTACGTGGCGGATTCACTGACGTCAGCGCCCGAAGTCCTGCTCGATCCCAACGAGTTTGCAGAAGATGGCACAGCGGCCATCAGCGGCGTCAGCTTCAGCGATGACGGACGATGGATGGCATGGGCTCGATCGGACGGCGGCTCGGACTGGAAGACCTGGTCCATTCGGGATCTTGATACAGGCGAGGACCTTCCAGAGCAGGTGGAGTGGAGCAAGTTTTCCGGCGCCGCATGGATGCCCGATGGCAGCGGCTTCTACTACGCCAGATACGATGAACCCGCCGATGGCGAGGCCATGCAGGCAGCCAACGAGTATCAGTCTCTCTGGTTCCACCGCCCCGGCACACCTCAATCCGAGGATGTGCTGGTTCACCACAATCCAGACGAACCTCACTGGGGCTGGTCGCCGAGCGTCAGCCACGATGGCCGCTGGCTCATCG
>CAYQJN010000007.1:16541-25357 GCA_964417845.1 uncultured Isosphaeraceae bacterium | reverse complement strand
AAAGGAGGCGAAGAGACCAGAGTGCTGGCACAGGACCTCTCACGCACCGGATCCGGTCTTGAGCCCCTGGTTCCCGAATTCGAAGAAGCCTGGTCCTTTGTGGGAAGTGATGGCGGCCACCTCTACTTCCGAACGACAGACCAGGCACCCCTGGGTCGCGTCGTGTCCATCGACATGAACGCATCGCCCGATGCGAGGGCCTGGACGGAGGTCATCCCCCAGTCCGACGACACACTTCGAAGCGTTTCCCATGTTGGAGGCCATCTGGCGGCGTCATGGATGCATGACGCCACATCGCGACTCACCCTGCATGCCATGGACGGACGCCTGGTGAGGAACGTTGATCTACCGGGCATCGGAACCTCATCCGGACTCTCCGGTTGGCCCGACAGCGATGAAGCCTTCCTGACCTTCCATTCGTTCACGACCCCACCGGCTGTCTATCGACATGACGTGCGCAGCGGCGAGGCAGATGTATGGAGAGAGACGACGGTCGACTTCAACCCACAGGACTATGTGGTCAAGCAGGTGTTCGTCGAGAGCAAGGACGGCACGCTCGTGCCAATGTCGCTGGCCCACCGCAAAGACCTGGCCCGAACCGGAGACCTCCCCACACTGCTCTACGGCTATGGCGGATTCAACATTCCATTGATGCCAGTGTTCTCACCATCACGCCTGGCGTGGATGGAGATGGGCGGCGTGCTGGCCATCGCCAATCTCCGCGGAGGTGGCGAGTACGGGCGCGACTGGCATCTGGCGGGCACCAAGTTGAACAAGCAGAATGTGTTCGACGACTTCATCGCTTCGGCCGAGTGGCTCATCCGAAACGGATACACACGGCCCGGCCGGCTGGCCATTCAGGGTGGCAGCAATGGCGGACTGCTTGTTGGTGCGGCCATGACGCAGCGACCGGATCTATTCGGCGCATGCCTCCCGGCAGTCGGCGTGATGGACATGATCCGGTATCCGCAGTTCACCATTGGTCGGGCATGGATCCCGGACTACGGTGATCCCGCTTCGGAAGAGGAGTTCCGGGCCCTCATCCAGTACTCGCCCTACCACAGCCTTCTCCCAGGCACCTCCTATCCTGCGACCATGGTGACGACGGCCGATACTGATGATCGCGTCGTCCCCGGCCACTCGTTCAAGTACGCTGCGGCGCTCCAACACGCTCAGGCCGAAGATGGCCCCCCCGTCCTCATCCGCATTGACCGCAAAGCCGGTCACGGCGCTGGAAAGCCGACAAGCATGCGCATCGATGAAGTGGCGGACACGTGGGCGTTTCTGGTCGACGCCCTTCACATGCAGCCGCTGCCACCTCCGACCGCCGCGGTCACCAAAGCTGACCCGCCCGTCACCCGGTAGGTGCACCTGATGCAAGCCAGCGCACGATCCGTCCGGGTGGTGCGTCATCAACGACCCCACCCGTCCCGGTCACCGCTCGGGCGGCGGCATACCCGCTCCGAACGGCGCCCTCCATCGTTGCAGGCCAGCCAGTCGCGCACCAGTCACCGGCGAGATACAGCCCTTCAATGTCGCCGCCATCGGGACCGATCGGACGTGGCGCTGCGTGCGGCCGATGCGACTCGGCCGCTGGCGTCGCTCTGAACGTCGCCCGCCGCTCCTTAATCGGACGGCAGGATCGCACCTCCACGCCTGCGTCCAGCCGGCGAATGGCCTGGTGTACTCGATGAGTGATTTCCGCTTCATCAAACGTCATCCACGCGTCTGCGGCACTGATGACGGCATGCACATCCTGCGACCCATCGGAATGCACGCCCTTGTTGAAGAGCCAGTGCACGTCGCACTCCGGAAGCACCAGATGAGGGTGATGAAGGATGGTGCGGTCCACCGTGAGGTGCACGCCGAGGATGGGACTGTGTCCGAGTGATGCCGCAGCCGTGAGCCGAGCATCGCCCCTGGCCCGGTCTGATGGCACCAACGCCCGAAGCTGTTCACAGGGAACCGCAGCCACGACAACATTGGCGGAGAGGAATCCTCGATTCGTCTGCACGCCGCGCACCTGACGGCCTTCGATGGCGATCTCCGCCACCTTCACACCTAAATGCACCTCACCTCCGCCCTCCTCGATCACGCTCGTCGCGGGCTCATAGAGCGATCGGAGGGGCACCCGGGGGATGCCCATCGTGGCGTGCCACTTCCCGGCGAGAAATCCCTCCTGCATCACCTGCACGGCGTGGACCGCCGCAACCTCGTCCACATCGAGATTGCAGGCGCTCACGATGATCGGATCCCAGAATCGGCGGCGAGACTCGGGGCATTGCCCCCACTGCCGCAGTAGGTCTCCAAACGTCCGTCCCCTCAGGCTCCGGCGGCCACCGGGTCCCATGCGAAGCATCCTCCAGACCGCCACGGCCACCCGCCGTTTCGCCGCAAATGAGAGCAGGCGCATCCTTCGCATGGCCCCTGCCATGTGCAGGGGGGCGGGGAGCCAGCCCGGCTTCAGCACGTCAACCCCGCCATCCGGTCGCAACCACCACGTGCGCTCATGCCATTCGATGGCGTCGGCCACGCCAAGACGGTCATAGAGGTCGAGCAGATTCGTGCAACACCCCATGAGCACATGCTGGCAGTTGTCCAGACAGAGCCCGCTTCGTGCATCATCGAAACTCGAAGCGCGGCCGCCAAGCCGGCGCCGCGACTCCAGCAGCCGCACCCGTTGCCCCGACTCGATCAGTCGAACGGCGGCCGCCAGTCCCGCGAGCCCTCCACCGACGATGATGACCTCCCCGCTCACCGTCTGGATCTCCAGGCGATCCGAACCTTCTCGAAGGTGGAGAGTGACACACCCGGGACGTGCGTGGACGACTGCGCAGAGGCCGCCACACGCTCCAGCAGTTCCCGATAGATGGCAGTCATGGCCCGAAGCGTCCCCCGACAATCCTCAGAAACGAGCTCGTCGAGCGCCGCGGATCGCTCATAGCGGTGCCTCGCCTCATCAACCCACCGCCCGACCAGCGCAGCGCAGGCATCAGGCGCACTCCAACCCACCAGCGATGTCAGGTCGAGCCCATGCGCCCTGAGTTCATCAGCTGGCAGATAGCACCTTCCATGCGCAGCATCGTCACCGATGTCCCGCAGGATGTTGGTCAGCTGCAGCGCGACCCCTCGATCCTCCGCCAGACTGATGGCGTCATTGTCCTCATAGCCCCAGATGCACACACACAGAACCCCCACGGTCGATGCCACACAATGGCAGTAGTCAAAGAGATCCGCAGCGGTCTCGATGGGTCGACCTCGCAGATCATCCAACTGCCCCCTGATCATGTCATCGAACGCTGATCGTGGCAGATCCCAATGCCGATCAACCCATCTCAGGGATCGCCAGAGCGGACCTTCGGGCTCCGCGCCATCGAGAACCGCGTGCGTCCGCTCAGCAAACGCCTCGACCCGCGACTCGGCCCGTCCATGATCCGACGCATCATCGACGAGGTCATCAGCCTCTCGCATCCATGCATACACCGCATAGAGCGCGATGCGTTGCCGTCTCGGTAGCATCCTGAGCCCCCAATAGAAGTTCCCCGCCCGACGCTTCACCACGCGGCTGCACCACGCTGCATCTGCCTTGCCGAGTTCTACTTGCCCGAAACTCATCGCTGCCCCCTCGCCTTCCAGAGAAGCGTGAGTTTCCTCATTGGCGAAAGACGGGGGCGAAAAAGCACGGTCTCGCAGTCCGATCGGCGGATCGAGTCCAGCACGGAGCGCCCCCCGGCAGCGAACAACCAGATCATCGGTCGGGCATCCCGCGGCACGCCCTCCAGAAGCAAGGTGATCGGATCGAACATCGGTTCGGTTCGATCGAGCAGTTCCGACATCAACTCGCGATACTTCGCAAGGAATTGCTGATCGGGGGCGTGCCCCTGCTGCGCGGTCGTGACCAGCCGCGACTCAAAGTCGGCGCCAGGCATGAGGTCGAGGGGGATGTAGATACGCCCCCGCTCCAGCACATCGCGACGGACATCCTGCCAGTGATTCACCAGTTGCAGCCCCGAGCAGATCGAATCACTCGCGGCAACCAACGCCGGGTCGTCACCGACACCCGCCAGTGAGAGCACCAGTCGCCCGACCGGATCGGCGCTTCCACGGCAATACCCCAGAAGCTCGTCCCACGACTCCCATCGCTGCTGCCGTTGATCTCGTTCAAAGGCAGTGATGAGATCATGAAACGGAGTACTGGCGAGGTCATACTGCGATCGCGCCGCATTCAGTGCGATGAAGACGGGATGCCGGGGCTGTCCGTTGAAGCAGGCATCCAGTTCCGAACGCCACCAGGCCAGATGCTCAAGGGCGGATTCCCGCGAGCCGCTCTCGTCCGCCAGATCGTCGGCCCACCTGCAGAAGGCGTACACAGCGCACACTCCGGATCGCATTCGCTGCGGAACGAAGCGACTGAGCACACTGAAGTTCTCATACTGCCCCAGCGTCAATTCCCGACAGTACGCCTTCGCGTCTTCCGAAGAGACCTCCTCGCAGCGGGTCGGCCCCCACGCTTCCAGCTTGTCGATCACATGACTTCCCATCGAGCATCGCAGGCTATCATGGGACCGACCCGGACATGCACCCCGACGGGTCCCAAGGAGCCACCATGCGCATTCTGCTTGCCAACCCACGTGGCTTCTGCGCAGGCGTGTACATGGCCATTGATGTGGTGGACCAGCTTCTGGACGTCGCCCCTGACGAGCCGATCTATGTGTATCACGAGATCGTCCACAACCGCCATGTGGTGGAGCGTTTTAAGACCCAGGGCGTCCGCTTCGTCGAGTCCATCACCGATGTTCCGGAAGGTGCCATTCTCGTTTTCAGTGCTCATGGCGTCAGCCCGGAGGTGCGACAGACCGCCGAAACTCGATCGCTCATCGCCATCGATGCCACCTGCCCGCTGGTGACCAAGGTGCACGCGGAGGCCATTCGGTATGCACGAAGGGGATGGCAGATCCTCCTCATCGGACACGAAGATCATCAGGAGGTCGTCGGCACGAGAGGCGAGGCGCCCGAGTCCATCCAGGTAGTCGACTCTGTGGAGTGCATCGAGAGCCTGACCATCGACGACCCCGACAAACTCATCTACCTGACACAGACAACACTCAGTATGGATGAAGCCGCCACGCTGATCGGTGCCCTCAAGGAAGCATTTCCGAACATTCACGAGCCTCCCAGTGATGACATCTGCTACGCAACCACGAATCGCCAACGGGCGGTACGTCGGCTCGCGCCAGAGTGTGATCTCGTCATTGTCGTCGGATCGCAGAACAGTTCGAATTCCAAACGACTCCGAGAACTGGCCGAGGCGACGGGCACGCGAGCGATCCTCATCGATGACCGCAGCGAGCTCACGAGCGACGTCATCGGAGTGGCACAGTCCGTGCTGGTCACCGCAGGTGCCAGTGCCCCGGAGGACCTTGTCCAGGAGCTGATCCTCCATCTGGTGACGGACCACGGCGGCCACGTCGAGCAGTACGACGTCTTCCATGAGTCCGTCGAATTCGGACTTCCCGGAACGCTGAAGCAGTTCATGAGATCCCGAGGCGTGGATCCTGCCGGACGGAGGATCACCATGGACAATATTGCGGCAACCGAACGGTTTCTGGAGGCCCATGACGTCTCACACTCCGTCGTGGATCTGACGATCGGCAGCTCAACTTGACAGCGTTCTTCGATCTCGATCGGGACCAGCTCCGGGAGTGGTGCACCTCACGCGGAATGCCGCGGCACACCGCGATGCAACTGCTCGACTGGGTGTATCGAAAGCATGTGCCTGATCCTCGGCGCATGTCGAACATCGCGGCTGGCCATCAGCAGGTGATTGGCGAGCGCCTGCCGATACTTGAGGGCGAGCTCTGGAGAGACCAGAAGGCCACCGACGGAACGCGAAAGCTGTTGATCGGTTGGCCTGAGAAGAAGCGCTCGCTCCAGATTGCCGGAGCAGGGCCATCCACCGAAACGGTGCTGATCCCTGCCAGCAATCGTCGGACCGGGTGCATCTCCAGTCAAGTCGGCTGCCCCGTCAAGTGTCGCTTCTGCGCATCGGGCCTGGGTGGACTCGAGCACAACTTGAGTCGAGGCCGCATCGTTGAACAGGCATGGCGACTCAGCGCTCTGGGCGAGGGACGTCTGAGCAACATCGTCTTCATGGGCATGGGCGAACCGCTGTCCAATTATGCAGCGGTCACCGATGCCATCCGAACGATCAATGCCGACTGGGGCCTGGGTATCGGCGCTCGCCGAATCACCGTGTCAACCGTTGGACTGCCGGAGGCCATTCGACGACTCAGCACCTTCGAGATTCCGGTCACTCTGGCACTCAGTCTTCACGCGCCGAATGATGACATCCGACGGCAGCTCATTCCATGGGCGGAGTACGCCACGATGAGCGAGTTGATCGACGCATGCGGCCACTACTTTCAGGCGACAGGCCGGGAAGTGACCCTTGAGTACCTTCTGCTCGGGGAGGTCAATGACCGCCCCGAACATGCGAAACAACTGGCAGAAGTCGCCAACGCGATTCGCTGCAACATCAATCTCATTCGGTACAACGAGGTTGATGGTCTTGACTTCAAGCGGCCACAGGATCGCGACGTCCTCGCCTTTCAGCAAACCCTTCGCAAGCACCGCCTCAACGTCCACATCAGAGCCAGTCGCGGGCGGGACATCGCCGCGGCGTGCGGCCAATTGCGCCGCGACCACGCCCAACAGAACGAGGTCGAGGTCACGCCTCCTGGCGAGCCTTCCTGATCGCCCGGCGAAGCGCCGCAGGGCTCACACGCCGGATCCGGCCGTCCAGTGCCATCGCATGCAGCACCTCGAGGACACGTTCCCACTCCTCATAGGCCTCAGGCTTGCAACTCGTCGCCTGCAGGACGACATCTTCCACGAGGCTCCGCACCTGCCGCTGCGACCTCCGACCCCGGAGGCCGCGAGGAACAACCCATCGCAGTGAGGACAGAAACACCGCCATCCAGTCACTGGTCCGCAGATCCAGACGGATACGCCATCGGACCAGCGTGACCTCCAGCCGCGTGAGATACCGCACCGAGATCCGATCACCACGCGCCCTGCTCACGTTCAGACGCCGACGTGTGCTCTGTCGATGCTCGGCGCTGATCGCCATCCGCGCGATGAACACCGCATCGCGAATCAGCATGGCTTCGGCAAGCGGAAGGACCGCCAGCCGCGTCAGTGCCCGGGCCCGGTCTGCGCGATCGGCTCGATAGAGCGCCAGCACACGGTCTGCAAACCGGTCCGCCAGATCAAACCCACCCCACGTCACACAGCGGCGCAGCGCCAGCACAAAGTCGCGATGCGAGGCCCGCCCCGCCGCAGTCTCCAAGAGGCCGGGCATTTCCCCAGTCACCCGCTCTGCGAGCCGACGGAACTGCCCAGCCGATTCCCGGCCCCCCACCCGGGTGCGGGCGAGCACCAGCCGGTATCGGCGAAGCGATCGGCGACCAGACTCTTCCTCGGCACTTGCCCGCGGCTCAAGCAGGTCATGGTCGTTCCAGGCCGAGCGGCCAAAATCGAAGGCCTCCCGCAACCGCGCCCACCCCTCCTGCTCCACGACTGAAAGGCCCCGGTGCATGGCGTCCAGCGAAAGCGGTACCGCCCCTGACTGCCAGGCCATCCCGAGGAGCACCAGGTCCGCGAGCCGTTCGTTGTGGAATCGATATCGGCAGGCCCCGGTGACATCACCCACCACCACGCGGTCAGGTTGTCCCACGCGTCGCACCGCCTCGGCCAGTTGCTTCCTGATGGCCTGATCATCTTCGCCGCGATCGATGGCATCTTCAAACAGCCCGGTGTTGCACAGAATCGTTGTCTTGTTCGGGGAAGCAACCCGCGCTCGCCCCTGCGGATCGATGGCACGCACCACTTCACCGCGATCGTAGCCGAGCAGCAGATCGGCCTCGCCCCACGGAATGATCGGCGGCACCGTGGCGGCCTCCTCATCATCACGTGGCCTTGAAAACACCATGGCGGTCGACGCCGATCGGCCCGGCCCAATCGGTGTGGGATTGCACGAACTCTCAACCTGATAGCCCATGAAGTTTCCGGCCTCGGCAAGTACGGAGGCTGCCACCCCCGGGGCGGCTCCGCGAACACCAGCCAATGCCGCATACCACACGGGGTGTGACGCATGCAGGAATTCAGGTTGCCCTGGCGGCATGGTTCCGACCCGCCCGCGACGAGGCGGCGACGTGCGAACCACCTCAACCTGCTCAACGAGCGGCCTGATGCGACCACCCAGTGCAGGAGGCCACCGCAGCGGCACGGGTGAAACATCGACCGCTGCTCGCGTGGCGATCACTTCATCGACCGCAACCAGGTCCCGATGCCGCAGATCCGAGGGCTGGCGAATCACACACGCCCGATCCGCGGGCCAGGCGATCCTGCGTGAACGCTGGTACCCAACTGAATCAACATCCCGCACGGAATTCGCCAGCGACTTCACATCAAAGCGAGCTGGCAGGTCATCCTCCACGAGCACCACGGTCAGGCCAGGATGCCTCGCGTCCTCCCGCAGCGTCCGCAGGAGCTCGAGTGGCGCCCGACCGGACCGCCGCTTGACACGGCAGGACGCGCCACCTCCCGAGGGAACCGCGCCTCCTATCCACCGCTCCAATGCAACGCCGGCCGGAGGCGGTCCGACCGCCACAAGCATCAACCAGGCGGCGCCATCGGCCGCCGCCTGTCGCATGGCAGCGCCACCTCGTCGCCGAAGCGTCGTGTCGGGGCCCCCCCCCCCCCCCCCCCAAAACCCGCGCCCCCGGGCCAGTGCCGCCCCCGGCAAAACCCCATTT
>CAYQJN010000007.1:0-16531 GCA_964417845.1 uncultured Isosphaeraceae bacterium | reverse complement strand
CCTCGACGACCACCAATCGCCCTTCCCCTGGGCCATGTCGCGCCCCGTCAATCAGCCATTGAATGGGTTCGTCGCCGGCAATCGCTTCTCGCTCATCCTCGCGGTCGGCCTCCTCGTCCTCGGCAACAAGGCCCTGCACCAACGTCACCAACTCGGCCCGATGTCCATCATCGCCAAGAAGTGGGCGAGTGCAATCCACATCAACCCGTGGTGGATCCGGGACCAACCGGGAACTCAATGGCGAACCAGTCACCACTGACTGCAACAGCGTGGCCATCGCCCGCGCGAGGGAAGATGGATGCGTCTCCGACACCAACACATCCCCTCCCGGCAACTGCCGGCCCCAGACTTCGGCCGCCCCCTCGCCAGTCTGACGGACCTGCTGCGCCACGCGCATGATCGCCCCCTCCACCGCCCGCCCCCCTGGCTCGAGCACAATGACCACCGCGGATCGCCGCAGCAATCGCTCGATCGCAGCTTCATCGATCGGGGCGGTCACGGCCAGATGGAGCGTCGGGAGACGCCCGACGACATCAAGGATGAACTCAAGACGCCGCAAGGCGCGATCTGCCGCGCCCACCGTGACAAAGGCCACGGGTGCACGCTCGCCGGGGCTCGGCATCGACCGTGATTGATTGAGCTCAAGACGCCGTGCAATTCGAAGCGGACCACCCATTTCGTCCCACCGGGGGCCACGTCGTCGGGGAAGCCCAGCGATCGGCTGATCACCGGCCCTGTTCGGATGGGCTTCGAGGCTGGCCATCGACTCCAGAATCGACTCGTCAACACACACCACGCATGGTCTGGCGGCGCCCCGACTGAGGCGAAGCGCCGGCTCAATGAGATCTCGCAGTTCCGCCACGCCCCCTGCTTCGACCATTGGCACGCCTGCCTCTGCCAGACGCAACCGCAGTTGATGTCCATCGGCAGGGCAGGCCAGCACAATGGCCATGGCCTCGGCCTGTTGAAAGGGCTCAATGGAGAGCACACCTGGGAGAGAGGCCGTGGCGGTTGGCCCAGCCAGCATCACCACGACGCGTCGGCCCTCGGCAGCGGTCCATGCCGCCAGGTCCATGGCGCGACCGGCGTCGTCAACCACCTTGCTGGCCAATCGATGTCGGCGCAGCACATCACGAAGCCCCTGTTGGCGAAGGGACTCGATCAACGGTTTCGTCTGCTCGCACTCGGTGAGCACCAGTCGAGTGACGACCACCTCGCTCTCCAGAATGCCCTTGATAACCGCCTCGCAGGCGCCCAGTAGCACGGTCCCCTCATGCGCCCGCAAAGCTTCGATCTGCTGCCTCACGCGTCTGACCCCTGCAGCGCCATGCGACCGTCCAGAAGATCGTCAATCAACGTAGCGACGCCATGGTCGTGATGGGATCCGGTGACGGCATCACAGACGGCCAGCACACGGTGGTCGGCATTCTCCATAGCGACCCCCAATCCGCACCGCTCGATCAACAGCACATCATTCAGGCCGTCACCGACCGCCGCAGTCCGCGCTTCATCGATTCCCTCCGCCGCACAATGTGACTGCACCATGGTCCATTTGTCTGCCTCGGGATGAAACACCTCCAACAAGTGAACCACATCTCCGGAGTGCGCACTGCTTGTGACGGCTTCCCAGTGTCGAGCCTGCACCGCCGCCCCGAGCCGATGACCAATCGTGTCAACCATGGGCGCAAAGTGGGACGGCGTTCCGACCGCCCCGACACGAACCGTGTCGTCCGGATACGGATCGTCCTCAAGCCGGCTGACTCGCATCCAGGTGGCCTGTGTCGCCTCGAACCACCAAGCGGAAATCGGATGCATGTCCTGCTCACCGACCACCACGTAATCCACACCGCATGCGTGCCTGTCCTTCAGAAGCATCGGGACGGACTGGCCACCCTCCACACATCCTGCCACGCGCTCCACGTCGGCCGAAGGAATGTGCCGTCGGTCCAGTGTGACCCCGGATCGTGAGTCGGTGAGCATGCAGCCACTGGCAGCAATCAGCGGACCGGCGTAGGCGATGTCCTGCAGGACGTGACAACACTCACTCAAGGCGCGACCGGTGGCAACCACGATCTCAACACCCGCGTCCTGAGCCCTTCCCAAGGCGCATTGATTCACCTCCGAGACCTCGCCTCGGCGGTTGAGCAGCGTTCCGTCAAGGTCGATGACCAGCAGCTCTGGAAGATCCATGCGTAGACGGTAGCACGACATCCTCCGTTAGAATCACAAACAGGGCCGCCAGTCGAACGGCTTGCCTCGCCCCTCCACGCCTATGAACCACGACCCGACGATGGCAACCAACCTGCTCCCCGCGCTCCGGGAAGCGTGCGATGGACACCTCGGCCCGGTGTCATGGTTTCGGGCCGACTGGCAACGCGGCGGCGCGAGCACCGGCACGGCCGGGTGGATCGGTGCCGATGGCACCACACGCGACGTCGTTGTGAAGTTCCCCGTGATTCCGAGCGAGTTGTTCTGGACGAGACGGCTCCAGTCAGCAGACGGGGCCGCCCCCAAGGTGATTCCACATCTCTATGCCTCGGGGACCAGTCTGGGGCACTACGACCTGGCCTGGATGATCATGGAGCGGCTCCCCTACGGCCCACTCGGACTTCGATGGCACCGCGATCACATCGACCGCGTGGCTCAAGCGATCGCGACCTTCCACGCCGAGACCGATCCGCTGCCGATTGATGATGGCCACGCCCGGACCGAGGTCTGGGAGGGGCTGCTTGAACGAAGCCGCGCCTCACTCCGGGACAACCGGGTGCGGCAGGCTGCCACCTGGACCGATGCCGTCAAACGCGTCCAACGCCTCCTTGACACGCTGGTGGAGCGGTGGCGAAGCCGCGACACCACGCACTGGATCCACGGAGACGTGCATCTGGCCAATGCCATGAGCCGAGACGGGGCGCACTCCGGAGACGTGGTGCTGATCGATCTGGCGGAAGTCCGCCCGGGCCACTGGACGGAGGATGCGGTCTATCTTGAGCGGCAACTGTGGGGCCGGCCCGAGCGGCTGGATCAAACCAGGCCTGTGCGGGCGGTGGCCCGCGCCCGGCGGCGACTCGGACTTCCGGCTTCCAAGGAGGGGTACATCCTCGCTGACATTCGACGGGTCCTCATGGCGGCGACCGCGCCAGCGTTTCTCAAGACGGAGGGCCATCCACGTCACCTGGCCGGCGCGCTCCATCAGCTTGAGGCAGCGCTCGAGCGCCTCTCGGGGCACTCGCAGCCCGATCAGAGCCCCTGACGGTCCGATCTCGGCCATGGCTCGAGGGTCCCGGACGGGTGAGAGGAGATCCTGTCCTCTTCTCCCCCCGCTGGGGGGAGATATCTGAGCAGCGGACTGAGAGGGACTGCCGCTGGGGGGACTCAAGGACTCGCCAGCCAACCGGGCATCAGGTACGATGCGCGATCAGACCTTTCAAGGCCAACCAGAGGGATGATTGAATCGAATGGCGCGGACTGACGACCGAGAACGCCTGGCAGAAGTACGCCAGCAGGACCTGAACGAAGGCCGACTCAACGAAGACTTCGTCGGATGGTTGAAGACCAAGGGTCCCACATGGCTCCTGATCGTGCTGGCATTCATCGTCGCGTATCTGGTGATGGTTCGCTGGCAGCAGCAGGAGGTGCGGGCCCGCAATGCGGCCTGGCTCGAGCTGCTCTCAACCTCCAATCCTGCGTCCCTCGAAGACGTCGCCCGCGTGCATGCAGGCATCGACGGCATCAGCGATCTCGCCAGACTCATGGCTGCCGACACGCTCCTCCTGGATCTTCAACGTGGCACGACGCTGGATGACGACGGGCAGGCCCGCGTGGCGCTGGACGAAGAATCCAGAGCAGCCCACATCGCCACAGCCCAGCGCCTCTACGGCGAGGTTGCGGCCGATGACGATCAGCAGCCCGATCGGGCGTTGGCCACCGTGGCAGCGCTCAATGGTCTCGCCGCCATCGCCGAGTGCGACGGACGGATCAGCGAGGCCCGCGACTACTACAACAAGGTCCAAGATCGGGCCAGAGGTTGGATGCCGGCGCTGGCCGATCAGGCCGCGCATCGCGCCGCCACGGTCGAGCTCCTTGCTGATCCGGTCGAGTTCGCGGTGGCCCCGGCCAAGCCCGCGGCCCCTGTGACACCCCAGTTGCCCGAAGGATTGACCATCCTTCCACCCGGCGATCCCCAGATCCCAGCACCTCCACTGGGCGCCCCGAAGGCAGCCCCTGAGGAGCAGCCCGCCGAGCCGGAGTCCCCCGCGGCCCCACCGAGCGGCGACGCGCCCGATCGCCCGTGAGCGAAGTGCCCGACCCCGTCGGTCCTGGGGGGGCTGTCGATCCAGAACTGCTCGGGAATGACGACGGACCGGACCACGTCACCTTCACGCTGGCGAGGGATCTGCGAAAGCGGCTCGACCGGTATCTGGGTGATCGAATCCCATGGCTCAGCCGCACCTCCCTTCAGAGGCTCATCCGCGAGCAAGCGGTCCGCGTCAATGGCCGCCTCGCGAAGGCGTCCACGACCCTCCGCAAGGGAGACGTCGTCGACGTCACGCTTCCGCCGCCCCCATCCTCGGAGCTTCCCGCCGAGGAGATTCCGATCAACATCATGCATGAGGATGATGATCTGATCGTCATCAACAAGCACGACGACATCATTGTCCACCCGGCGCGGGGCAATCAGTCCGGCACCATCATCAACGGCCTTGCGTGGCACTTGCGGCACAGCGGAGAGTCACTCAGCGACGTCGGCGCGGAGGATGCCAGACCCGGCGTCGTTCACAGACTCGACCGCCACACGACCGGCGTCATGGTGCTCGCAAAGCACGAGACGGCCCATTGGAAGCTGGGACGGCAGTTTGAAGAGCGAAGGACGCGAAAACGATATCTCGCGCTCGTCCACGGCACAGTCGAGCCGGAGGCCGATGTCATCGATCTTCCGCTCGGCAAACACCCCACGGTCAAACACTGCAACGCGGTTCGGTGGGACCACACTGGAAAGGACGCCGTGACGCTCTACCGGGTCCTGGAGGCGTACGGCGACTTCACACTGCTCGAAGTTGAACTGAGAACGGGGCGCACGCACCAGATCCGAGTGCACCTCTCGCATCTCGGCTGGCCGATTGCAGGCGATGACATGTATGGCGGACGCCATGTCGAACTCCGAGACATTCTGCCGGCCGACCGGAGTCAGGGCGATCGCCGGCGTGTGGTACTGGGCCGCCAGGGACTGCATGCAGCCTTACTCGGCTTCGAGCACCCCGGAACGAAGCGTGATCGTGAGTTCTGCGCGCCCCTCCCGCAGGACCTCTCGGAGACGATCTCACTCCTTCGCGATCGTGGGCCGGTGCGCCGTCCGAATGTCAGCGGAACGGTGCTGAAGGTCGACGACCTCCTTCAGTAAGCGTGCTACCGCAGCTTGGTGAGCACCATCGCCAGCACACCCAGCACAATCGCGACGATCCAGAATCGCACCACAACCTGAGCCTCCTGCCAACCACTCAGGTGGAAGTGATGATGCACAGGAGCACATCGAAAGAGCCGCCGCCCTTCGCGGTCGGCGCTGAATCGCTTTGTCAATTTGAACCATGACCTCTGCATAAAACTGCTGGCCAGTTCAACGTAGAACACGCCGCCGATGATGCCAAGCAGGACCTCCTGCCTGATGGCACAGGCAATCACAGCGAGCAATCCCCCCAGGGGAAGCGAACCGGTGTCACCCATGAACACAGAGGCCGGCGCGCAGTTGAACCACAGGAATCCAAGACAGGCGCCCGTCATGGCCGCAGCCACCACCATGAGTTCCGACGCGCCATCAATCCAGGGAAAGAGCATGAGGTGCGCCCGTTCGGCGGAACCGGCCACATAGGCGAGGACCATGAGCCCCATCGCGGCAATGGCCACCGTGCCGGGTGCCAGCCCGTCCATGCCATCAGTGATGTTGACGGCATTGCTCGTCCCGGCGATCAGCATGGTGACGATGAAGAGAAAAGCCCACAGACTCAGGACGATGACGCCCGGTTCAAGGATCAGTGATTCGGACTCCGGTTGATAGGTCCTCTGAAACGGCAGCACGAGTGATCTGGCCGCGGCGTGGTCCCCTCCGAGCCGCCAGAGAAAGGCCGCTGCCAGGAGCCCGATCCCCAACTGGAACAACAGCTTTTCCCAGGCCTTGAGTCCGTCCCGGGCACCCGGGATACGGCTGGAGACCGTCAGCTTGAGCCAGTCGTCTGCCATACCGAGGAGCCCCAGCCAGACCGTGACAATCAGACAGAGGTGCACATACCTGTTCTGCAGATCCGCCAGCAGACCGACCGCCACGATGATCCCGCCAACGACCAGCACGCCGCCCATTGTGGGCGTGTGCCGCTTGGACCCCATCAACTCGTTCAGGTCGGCCCGATCGAATTCAGGGGAGTCTCCGATCTTCCGTTTGAGCAACCACCGAATGCAAGGACGCCCAAAGATCAACACGAAGGCAAACGCGGTGATCGCGGCTGCGAACACACGGAATTCAATCTGATAGAGCACCTGCAGAATGGAGTACCCCGCCCAGTCCGCAAGCCACTCGTCACCGTATTGAAGAAGGTTGTAGAGCATGGTCCTCCGATGTCATCGGCGATCAGACGGCTTCGGCTTCCGATTCCAGGCAACGGCTGATGCGTTCGAGCGCCAATCCTCTCGACCCTTTGAGCAGCAGCGAGCAGGATGAGGGGAGTGTCGACGCCACACGTTTCATGGCCGCATCGTCTGCGACTGGCTCGACATGGATGCGTGTGCCCGGAAGCGCCTCCGCTGCGGCGGTCGCCACCGCGGCCATAAGGGGGCCGACCAGCACGACCTGGTGCAACCTCAGCCGAGACGCCATCGCTGCAATCATGGAAGGCACAGCTGCGTGGCAGTCTGTGGCGGCGTGTCCCAGTTCAAGCATGTCGCCAAGCACCAGGCACACGTCCGTTCCGTCCGGAACGAGTTCCGGAAGGGTCGTCAGCGCGGCCTCCACCGACTCAGGATTGGCGTTCCAGCAGTCGTCGATCACGAGGCGCTCCCCCACCGCGCGAGCACGCAACCGCTGAGACGACGGCCCTGTTTCGGCAAGCCCACGGGCAATGTCATCGTCGCCGAGGCCAACGGCTCTGGCCGCAAGAATGGCGGCCATGGCGTTGAGCGCCCCATGCAGGCCTGGCACTGCCAGATCCCAGCGCCGGTCAAATGCCTTCATCCAACCGGGGCCTCGGGCGATCAGTCGATGCGATGCCGAGGCCTCCACGCCGAATGTCACCCCGTTCACGCCCGCCGAGTGTGATCGCAGATGCGGCTGATCGGCGAGAATCCGGACACCCCCGGGCCGCACCGCGTGGAGCAGCGCGTACTTCTCTTCCGCCACCTGCTCGAGCGTCCCCAACCCTTCGAGGTGCCCCCGACCAACGAGCGTGACGAGCCCCACGTCCGGCTTGAGCATGTCCGCCAGGGGCAAAATCTCTCCCGGCGCATTGGTCCCCACCTCAGCGATCAGCAGTTCATGCTCAGGCCGCACACTGAGAATCGTCAGGGGCACGCCCACGTCATTGTTGAACGACTTCGGGCTGCGTTGCGTCCGTCGCGAATCCCGACAGATGCCGAAGAGGAGATCTTTGGTACTCGTCTTGCCGACGGTTCCGGTGATCGCCACCACTTTCACACGCGAATGGTGACTCCGCCAGGCCCTTGCCAGACGGCCCAGCGCCTGCCGTGTGTCGTCCACTTCGATCAGGGGAAGCCCCGCCACCGGCGGCGTGCCCCGCCGCACCATGGCCGCGGCGGCCTCTCCAACCGCAGCCTCCGCCAGGCACGTGTGCCCATCAAATCGAGGTCCCTCCAGCGCCACAAACAGCTGGCCACGCAGGCTTTCCCGCGTGTCGGTTCCGACGCCTTCAACCACGCAGTCGACGTCCCCACCACGCAGATGCCCGGCAGCCATGTCGGCCAGCTGGCCAAGTGGTGCCATGCTCACCCCAGCGTCCCCCCAAGCGCACGGCGTGCCACATCCGCATCGTCAAAGGGCCGTTGCTCGTCTCCCTCGATCTGCACCCGCTCGTGGCCCTTCCCGGCAATGAGTACAAGGTCATCGCCGGCTGCAGCAGCAATGGCCGACCCGATGGCTACAGCCCGGTCCGCCTCGACGTGCACGATCGCCTGATCCGTCGCGCCTTCCAGCATGTCCTGAATGATCGCAGAAGGACGCTCGCCGCGCGGATTGTCGCTGGTGAGCCAGATCTCGTCGGCCCCTCGGCACGCCGCGGCTGCCATGCGCGGTCGCTTGGTGCGGTCCCGATCGCCACCACATCCCACCACCAGTAACACCCTGCCCGAGACAACTGCCCGAACAGCGCCAAGCACTGCCTCCAGGGCACCGTCGGTGTGCGCAAAGTCCACCATCACGGCGGGAGACTGGTGGATCACCTGCAATCTGCCCGGAGGACCGACCGATTGCTGCATTCGATCTTCGATCTCCTCCGGGGATCGCCCCATCGCGCCAGCAGCCGCAATGACCTGCAGCGCGTTCATGACATTGTGATCCCCGGGCAGAGGAATTTGCTGCGTCCACGATCCCCACGGCGTGTCGACCCGGGCGGTACTCCCGGTGACATCACGGGACTGCACACGGCCCACGACTTCCGCTGCGCCGCCCAGCGAGCATCCGATGACCGGGCATGCACAGACACCGGTCATCCGACGGCTGGCGACATCGTCGACGTTCGTCACGGCCCAGGCCGAGGCGTCCAGCGATTCAAACAGTTGCCGCTTGCACGCCTCGTACTGGTCCACGGTGCCGTGATAGTCCAAATGGTCTCCGCTGAGATTGGTGAAGATCGCGCCCTGAAAGCGAACCCCATCCACGCGGCCCTGCGCCAGTGCATGACTGCTGACTTCCATCACCGCCCCTTCCAGACCGTGATCGCGGCAGGCTGCAAGCCAGATCGCTACATCACAAGCCATCGGCGTTGTCAGCGCCGCGGGCCGGGAGGTCTCCCCATCGTCGATCACAACACCGCCCAGCAAGCCCCACGGACGCGTGGTGCGGCAGACCTGCTGAAGCAAGGTGCTCACCGTGGTCTTGCCGTTGGTTCCCGTCACGCCGATCAGCGGCAGCGCTGCGCTGGGGTCACCGAGCAGGCGATGCGCGATGGGCCCGACGACGCCACGCGGATTCGACATGCACAGCGCGGCCCCCGTCGTCATCTCACACCCCTTTTCGTCGCTGAGCACCGCCACGGCCCCCGCCGCAACAGCATCGCAGATGAAGCGGCGTCCATCCACGGCGCCGCCTGATCGCGCGAGGAAGAGAACACCGGGCTCGATCGCCCGGCTGTCCTCCACCAATCGTGTGGCTGTGCACGATGCGGCGCCGCGCATCGGCTTCACCGCCAGCCCCTCGATCACTTCGCTCAGTCTCCGGCCCGTCATGGAATCACCAGCATGGCGTCGCCGTAACTGTAGAAGCGATACTGATGGCGAACCGCCTGACGATAGGCCTCGAGGACGAAGTCGAGTCCCGCCAAGGCCGCCACCAGCGCCAAGAGCGTCGATCTCGGAAGGTGAAAATTCGTCAGAAGCCCCCCCACACGCTTGAAGCGATAGCCCGGTGCAATCAGAAGATCGGTCACACCTTCCAGAGACGCTTCCTGCAGGTCGCCAGGCAACGTCTCCAGCACGCGCACACTCGGCGTTCCCACGGCGACCACTCGCGTGGCGGATTGAATCGCCGCGACCGCCTCGGGCGTCACCGCCCAGGACTCCCGGTGCATGCGGTGTGCGTCAAGCGTCTCGGCCGTCACCGGGCGAAAGGTGCCCTCACCGACATGCAGGGTGACGGCCGCTTCCTCGATTCCGCGCGCCGCGGCTCGACTGCGCAGCCCATCGGTCAGATGCAGCCCGGCCGTTGGCGCTGCAACGGACCCCGCCTCTGAGGCCGCATAGGTCGTCTGATACCAGTCTCGATCCTGTTCATCGGACACCGATTCCCCGCGATCAGTCCGCGCTTTGAGAATGTAGGGAGGCAGGGGTGTGTACCCGACGACCGCCAGCAAGGCTGCGGCAGTGCCCTCGGCCCGTGGGCGACACCACCATGACGGACCGTCGCGCTCAGTCAGTTCCAGATCAAGCGACCTGCCAGTCGGACCGGTCAACGTCAACACTTCGCCAGCCTGCAACCGACCGGCCCCGGTGAGCAGGACCCGCCAGGACCCGCCGGCCTGCTCCAGGTACAAACCCTCAACACGACCGCCTCCCCGACCCCCGTCTCGTTGCTGACGTCGCCCGATCAGGCGGGCCGGTACCACCCGGGTGTCATTCCGAACGAGCAGATCGCCACGCTCCAGGAGGTCCGGAAGCGACTCCATCTGCTCGTGCTCAATCGTGCCCTGCGTCCACCGCAGAACCATCAGCCGGGATGCATCGCGGCGATCGCTTGGAGTCGTGGCGATCAGCGACCGAGGCAGTTCATAATCAAGTTCGGCCATTGTCAAGGAAGCGCACACGCGGGACACCACGGCTTAAACTCAACCCGCAATGACTTCAGTCCACGCCGCATCGCCTTTGCCACGGCATACCGCATGGCCGCATCCCTGCGGGCCAGCACCCGAGGCGTCACCCGAATCCCATGTGCCTCCATCTGCTCGATCGCCCACGTCCAGGCCAGATGCTCCTCGAGGCATCGCAGGCGTACGCACCGGATTCCCAGCGCGTGATGACCGACCTCATGCAGGAAGACCGCGCACGACACCGGCCCGCGGGGGTAGGGCGCTTCAATCATCTTCCGAGCGCGGCCACGCCGATCTCTGGCCACCCACGCGCATCCTGTGGTGCGGGTCCGCCATCGATGCACTTCGATCTGCCAGGTCTCGGTCATGTTTCTGACCAGCGCGTCATACCGCGCCTGTTGGGGGCGGCGATTGGCCGCCACCGGCGCAGCCGTGACGCCCTGGCATCGCTTCCGCCATGGCCACAGCCACCCTGCCATCAGATCTGCCCCCATGCCATTGGAGTCGCATCGGCCAGATGCCTCCCGCGAGCCCAGTCCGCGAAGGGCATCGCCCGTCCGCCCTCTGGCTTCACGTCGATCAACTGCACACCGCCATCGGCAAATCCCAGAACGCCGCCGGAATTCAGCACGCCGGGTGCCACGGTGCTGGATGTCGGGCCCGCCCTGAGCAAGCCAAGCCGCTGACCCCCCGCGTCGATGGCCGCCCCTGGCCAGGGAGCGCACCCGTTGATCACCCGCCGGGCGTCCACGCTGCACATGGCGACGTCGAGCCGGGCGGCCTCTCGAGAGAGTTTCGGCGCCAACGTGGCAGCCGTTTCGTCCTGAGGCGTGCCCTGCAGGGTCCCCTGCTGGTGGGCGAGCAGCACCTGCTCAACCAGATCCGAGCCCATGTCGGCCAGGCGATCGTGCAGGTCCCCGGTGGTATCGGTCAGGCCGATCTCCGTTGACACAGTTCCAAGGACGTCCCCTGCATCCATCCGGTCAGCCAGCGTGATGACTGAGTTGCCGGTGATGGAGTCGCCAGCCAGCACCGCATGATGGATGGGTGCGGCGCCACGCCAGCGAGGAAGCAGTGATGCGTGCAGGTTGATCGCGAATTCATCCTGAAGCAGCGCGGGCGAGAGTTTCTGACCAAATGCGATGACGACCCATGCGTCGGCCTGCAGACCACGCAACCACGCCATGCAATCCGGCGCGTTGACCGACTCGCACCGCCGCGCCCCTGCGGCAGATGTGTCGGCCCACTGGGCAATCGGCGTAGGCGTTGACCTGCGACGTCGACCCGCCGGACGGTCGGGCTGGGAGATGACGGCCAGCACTTCATGCCGGTCATGCAGCCGCTGAAGCGTCGGCAGACCGAAGGCACCGGACCCAAAGAAGACAACCCGCATGCCCGTTACGCTCGCTCGAGGTCGCGGAGCGCCCGCCGGTTTCTCATGCGATCCATCGTTGTCATGCGATCAATGATGAGCACGCCATTCAGATGGTCCGTCTCGTGCTGGTACACGCGCGCAAAGTGATCGTCACGATCCTGGACGACGGCCTGCCCAGCCAGATCGATCGCCTCGATGCGGACCCCCCGGGGCCTGCGCACGGTCACCTCGATGCCCGGAAGGCTCAGGCACCCCTCAATGGACTCCTCCACCACCTGATCGGTGACGGTCACGACCGGGTTCATAAAAACCAGACCGCCGGGACCGTCGCGATCGTCGGGATCGCGCGTCACGAAGAGCCGCCAGGAAAGCCCGACCTGGGGTGCGGCGAGACCGATTCCCTCGGCCTCGTGCATCAGGACCAGCATCCGTTCGGCGACAGCGCGGACCTCGTCACTGGAGGGGTCAACAGGATTCGCAATGCGTCGCAGCACACCCTCCGGATGGAGGACGATGGTCAATGAGGTGGGATCGGCCGACATGAGCACATGGTAGGGAGTCGGTGGCCATGAATTGACCGCGCCGGGTCGCATGGCATACCGTACGCGTCTGGTGACGCGGGGGCGTCGCCTCCTCCTAGGGAGTCCAGACGACCGTGGCGCTGTTCGGCAAGAAGAAGTCGGGTGATCCGGAGAAGTCCGCAGAACTCGAGGCGGTCACATTCGTGGCGCAGCCCGAGAAAGCGACCAAGTGGTTCACGCACGCTCGTACGATGGCGGATGGCTCGAACTTCGAGACCGCGCTGGTGTACTACGCCAGCGGTCTGCGATTTGATCCCGCCAATGAGGACGCCTTGCAGGCGATGCTGCAGGTTGGCATCAAGCATGCGCAGCAAGGCGGCAAGAAACTCCCGTCCAAGACGACCCGGTCACTCGAGGGCCCCGAGCCGATCGACAAGATGATCCTGAGCCTCACACAGTGGCTCGGGGACATCCAGAACACCACCGCCGCCATCAAAGCCCTGGAGGGCATGGTGAAGTCGGAGCAATCCGCTACTGGAAAGTTTTTTGCATCGCACGTCCTCGGAATCGTGAGTCGAGGCAAGAAGCCCACCAAACAGCAGTTTGTCTCGATCAAGGATGCATGCCGGGCGCTGGAGTCCTGGGACATCGCCCTGGCCGCAGGCCAGGCCGCCATGGCCCTCGATCCAGCGGATGGCGGGTTGGATCATGAAATCAAGGACCTCTCAGCGCAGCGGGCCATGGCCGCTGGAGGGTACGAAGAGGCCGCTGGCAAGGAAGGTGGATTCAGGCAGTTCGTCAAGGACATTGACAAGCAGCGAGAACTCGAAGAGGAGGAGTCGCTTGCCGGCGTGGGTGGCGGATCCGAACGTGTTCTCGAGCGAGCCAGAGAGGCATTTCGCGAAGCCCCCGATGTCGCTGAGAACGTCAACCGATACGGGACGCTGCTCAGACGCGACGGCTCTTCCCACTCGCTCAAGACGGCGGAGCAGGTCTACCTCAAGGGCTACAAGACGACGAGTGAATACCGATTCCGCATGATTGCCGGCGATATCAGAATCCAGCGATTCAAGGACCGAATCCGGACGGTCCGCGAAGAGATCAACGCCGCCCCTGAGAGTTCCCAGCCGTTGCCGCAACGACTCGAGAAGCTCGAGCAGGATCTGCTCGAGTTCGAAGCCACCGAGTACTCGGAGCGTGCCGAAAAATATCCAACCGATCGCCGGATCCGATTCCATCTCGGCGAAGTGGCCATGCGACAGCACGACACCGAGACCGCCATGGGGTGCTTCCAGAAGGCCAAGGACGAGCCGCGACTGCGTGCGGCCGCCGGACACCTGCTCGGCCGGTGCTTTGCCACCGAAGGATGGCACTCGGAGGCAGCGGACGAATACCGAGACGTCCTGAGCAAAATCGACGCCACGGAGTCGGATCGCGAACTCGAGATCAGGTACGACCTCATGGTCTCACTCATTGAAATCGGCCGCAGGGACGAGTCCAGCGAGCATGCTCGGGAAGCGCTCGACATCTGTTCTGGAATCGCCAGACAGGACATCACGTACCGTGACATCCGCCAGAAGCGCCGCGAGATCGATGAACTCGTGAAGTCGCTCTCTTAGCAAGCGAGCCGCCACCCATGGCTGACGTGATCGCCGTTATTCCGACCCGAATGGGATCGACCAGGTTTCCCGGGAAAGCCCTCGCCGCTGAAACCGGAACGCCGCTGGTGCTGCACGTGGCTGACGCCGTGGCCGAGTCGGACCGCGTGGACCGCGTCATCGTCGCTTCCGAAGACTCTGTGATCGAGCGGGCCTGCGCCGACCACGGCACGGAGCACGTCATGACAGCCAGCACACACCCAAATGGGTCGAGCCGAATGGCGGAGGTGGCAGCAGCGCTCACCGCGGACGTCGTGATCAATGTCCAGGGCGACGAACCGGAGATTGACCCTGGCACGTTGCACGCGATTCTCGACGCGCTCGAATCGGACCCCGAGGCGGGCGTGGCAACGGCCGCCGCCCCCCTGTCCTCTGATGACGACCCGGCAGACCTCAACATCGTCAAGGTCGTCACCGACTGCCGCCAGCGGGCGCTCTACTTCAGCCGTGCGCCCATCCCGCACGCGATGGAGGGACCCCAACGGTGCTGCAAACGGCATGTCGGGGTCTACGCCTTCCGGCCCGACGTGCTCGCCAGATACGCAGCGCTTTCCCCGACACCGCTGGAGCAGCAGGAGCGACTGGAGCAACTTCGGCTGCTCGAACACGGCATCCCGATCGCAGTCGCCGCCGTCTCGCAGGCCCACTCGGGCATCGACACACCCGAGCAATACCAGGCATTTGTCGATCGATGGCGGCGCGCGAATCCGGATTGATCGAAACCACGGGGCGCGGTAGGATCAACCATGCCCCACCACCCAGCCCAGCGCCACCATCCGAACGCCGAAGACGCCTCGTTCCTCGAGCAGTTCGGGAAGTCTCAAGACACCACTGAGTTCTTTTCGCCTATGCCGACCGGATATGTCCCCGGCCGAACGGCCTTTGTCGCGGTCATGGGAACCGTGATGTCAGGGCTGGGCAAAGGCATCTTCAGCGCCTCACTGGCCAAGCTGATCAAGGACAAGGGACTCAAGGTGGCCCCCGTCAAGCTCGAGGGCTACCTGAACGTGGACAGCGGCACGCTGAACCCGTACCGGCACGGCGAGGTCTTCGTCCTCGATGACGGCACTGAGTGCGACATGGACCTGGGGACGTACGAGCGTCTGCTCGACCAGAACCTGACACGCTCGAACTTCACAACAGCCGGGCAGATCTATTCCGAAATTCTGGATCGGGAACGTCGAGGCGGCTATCTCGGCCGCGATGTCCAGATGATCCCCCACGTCACGGGCGAGGTGAAGCGCCGACTACGCGAGCTTGCCATAACCGGAGGCGGCGACGGACAACCGGCGGACGTCGTGTTCATCGAAGTCGGCGGCACGGTGGGCGACTATGAGAACGGGTTCTACATCGAAGCGCTTCGTGAATTGGCCTTTGAGGAAGGCCGTGAGAATTTTTGCTTTGTCGCGCTTACCTATGTGCTGGAGCCTCCGGCCCTTGGCGAGCAGAAGTCCAAGGCCGCGCAGCTCGGCATCAAGCGACTGATGGAATCCGGCATCCAGCCACAGATCATTGCGTGCAGGGCCGAGCATCCTGTGACGGAGACGGTGCGTCAGAAGGTGGCGATGTTCACCAACGTCCCACTCCCCCGCGTCTTCTCGATGCACGATCGATCGTCGATCTACTCGATTCCGGAAGCCATGCGGGCCGAGAGTCTGGACCGCGAGGTCCTGACGATTCTCGACCGTCACCATCTGGTCAATCCCGTCTCCGAGGACACCGCTCGCGCCGACTGGCGCCGATACGCTCAAGGCATCAGCGGCGACCGCCGTCACCGGATCAACCTCGGCATTCTCGGAAAGTACACCGCACTCCGCGATGCCTATGCCTCGATCGACAAGGCGATCGAGCACGCATGCACGCACCTTTCCGTCGATGCAGACGTCAAGTGGATCGACGTCACGGACATTTCAACCGGAAACGCCGAATCGGCGCTGGCCCCACACGACCTGCACGGCGTCATTGTTCCCGGTGGATTCGGAGAACGCGGCGTTGAAGGAAAGATCGCAGGCGTGAAGTGGATTCGAGAAGAGCGGATTCCGTTCCTGGGCATCTGCCTCGGATTCCAGGTCGCGGTCATCGAGTACGCCAGGCACGTCGCCGGAATTGCAGAGGCCCACTCGACTGAATTCAGAGGCGGCTCAGTGGGTGCCGTGATCTCGGAACTTCCCGAGCAGAAGGAGATCGAGGGACTCGGTGGCACCATGCGACTGGGCGGCCAGGATGTCGCGCTTCAGGACGGCTCACTCGCCTCGTGGCTGTATGACGATCGCACGATGATTCGCGAACGCTTCCGACACCGCTACGAGGTCGACCCAGCCCATATCGCACAGCTCGAAGCCGCAGGGATGGTCTTCTCAGGCCGCCACCCTGAGCACCCCATCATGCAGGTGCTGGAGCTGCCGCAGGACGTCCATCCTTACTTCGTGGGCGGCCAGTATCACCCGGAACTAACGAGCA